>JASHPT010000017.1 GCA_030037955.1 Thermoplasmata archaeon | reverse complement strand
CTCCTCAACCTCCTCGAGGATGCGACGATGACGAGCGTCCTGGTCTTTACGCGCACCAAGCACCGGGCCGACAACCTGAACCGTCAGCTGCAGCGCCGGGGGATCCCGGCGGGTGTAATCCACGGCAACCGCAGCCAGAGTCAGCGCGTGCACGCTCTCGACGGATTCCGTACGGGAGCGCTTCGGGTCCTCGTCGCGACGGACATCGCGGCCCGCGGGGTCGACGTCAAGGACGTCAGCCACGTGATCAACTTTGATGTGCCGCACGAGCCGGAGATCTACGTGCATCGCGTCGGTCGCACGGCCCGGGCCCAGCAGCGGGGGGACGCGTTCACCCTGGTCGCTCCCGAGGAAGAGGCCGACCTCGCCCGGATCGAGAAGCTGATCGGCATGTCGATTCCCCGCACGCGCGTTCCGAGCTTCCAGTACGATGCGCCGCGGCCGGCATCGGCCGGTCCTCCCCACGCCGCCTCCCGCCCCCCGCCCCCGGCCCGACGGGGTCAGGCCTACCGACGCGGTCGGGGGCCCCACCGTCGGTACTGAGAGTGCGGGTGCGACCCGCCGGTGCGGGTCTACGGCCCGGATCTGGAACCGGATCTCGGTTCTCCGAGGCCCAGGCGATCCAGTAGAGTACCAAACCGGGGGTCGGGCCAAAGATTCTCGAACGCGAAGTCAAAGGCGACCGTGGGGAAGTATGCAGAATGCTCCTCGAACGCCCTGTCGATCCACTCGAAGGCCGTATCGAGCTCTCCCAGGTTGGCGTAGATGGACACGAGGGCGGTTGCGCCTCGGCCCCGCTTCTGGTACCACTCGAGGGCTTCGGCCAGGAATCGCCGCAGCTCGTCCAGTCGACCGGCCTTGCGCAACGCGTAGGCTAGGTCCGTCGCCGACGCGACCTCGATGCCCCCGGCCGCCTGGATGTTCTCGCGGATCATCGCGACCCCTTCGTCCCCCATCCCCGTCTGTACGTAGGCGAGGCCCAGGTTGCCGATCGCTCGCACCCCGGGATTGATCTCGAGGACCGTTTTGTAGAGCGTGATGGCCTCCTCGGGTCGGCCCAGGTACAGCAGGTCCGTCGCCGCGTCCTGCAGCGTTTGAGACGACAGCGGGTCGAGTTCGAGGGCTCTCCGTGCGAGCCTCTCCGACTCGCGGAAGCGTCGTCGCAGGCGCAGCAGAAACGCGCCGTAGACCAGAGCCTCGTGGGAGTTGGGGTCGAGGTCGCGCGCCAGCGCCACTTCGGAGTCGGCCCGGCCAAACTCCCATCGGACGTAGCAGGCGTACCCGAGCGCCGAGTGAGCTTCGGACAGCGAAGGGTCCAGCGCCAGCGCCTGGCGGGCGAGGCGTTCGCCCTCGAGACCGGCGCCCAGCGGAGGGTCGACCTCGAAGGATCCCAGGCTGAGGTGCGCGATCGCGCCCCACGCGTACGCCAGGGCATACTGGGGATCCTTCTCGACGGCCTGGCGATAGAATTGGATGGCTTCCCGAAAGCCCTGCGCGCTCCCCTTCCGGTGAGCGGCCCGTCCCCGAAGGAAGAGGGCGTGCGCCTCCGGGCTCTTCGTCGGAACCCGGTCGAGCCGTTGGCGCGCGCTCTCCAGTAGCGTGGCCTTCAGCCGGGAGGCCACCCCTTGGGCGATCTCGCTCTGGATGGAGAATACGTCCTCCAGCGTCCGGTCGTAGTTCTCGGCCCAGAGGTGCTTGTCGCTCCGGACATCGATCAGCTGGACCGCGATCCGGACCCGGTTTCCCGCTTTCCGGACACTGCCCTCCAGCAACGTTCCGACGTTGAGGTCGCTCCCGATCTCGGCCACTTTCTTGGTCGTGTTCTTGTACTGCATCACCGAGGTCCGGGAGATGACGTCCAGTTCGCGGACCTTGGAGATCGCCGAAATGATCTCCTCGGTCATGCCGTCCGCGAAGTAGGTCTCCGCGGGGTCCGAGATCATGTTCACGAGCGGCATGACCGCGATGCGATGGGTGTCCGGCGCTCCGGCCGCTCGGTCAGACTCGTCCCACGGCATCGTCACCCGGTACACATCGATGGGGAACCGTACGTTCTTGAGCGCCTGGGGGGGCAGCTTCTCCAACCGATTGGACACCTTGTTCCGTACCTGACCGAACACCGGTTCCGTGATGCAGATCCCCCCGGGCTCCGCGAGGGGCTCGATCCGAGATGCGACGTTGACCGAGTCGCCGAAGATGTCACCGCCTCGCGTCTCCACGTCGCCCAGGTGGACCCCGACCCGCAGCTGGATCGGGGTCCGGCCCGGCCCCAAGTTGCGGTCGTGGATCTGTTGCTGGATTGCGACCGCGCACTCGACCGCCCGTAGAGCGCTGTCGAACTCCACGAGAAAGCCGTCCCCCATCGACTTGATTTCGCGCCCTTGGTGTGTTGCGAAAATCGGCCGCAGCAGCCGCTCCTGCTCGTCCCTCAGGCGGAGGGCTTCCGCCTCGTTGGTTTGGCCCAGGGCCGTGGACCCGACCATGTCGGTGAACATGATGGCCGCGAGCCGTCGGGAAGAGGCCATGCCGCTCGAGGACCGGGACCGGTGGCGGTCTAATGAACGCTTGGTCGGGCTCGGGTCGTCCTCGGAGGCTCTACCGGGCCGTTCGGTTCCCCTCCGGCTAGCGGGACCCGGCCATCGGCGCCCGTCCGCGCTGTGGAGTGCTCTTTCAGTACGTTTCTAGGGTCAGGCTCGGAACTCCGGCAAAGTCACGGTCGCGGCTCAGGGGGTGCGCGTAAGGGTGCTTCACCGTCGCGGCAATCAGCGGGGCCAGAGCCGGTCGACGAGGACGCGGGTTCTGTCGGTGTCGGCGGGCGGCTCATAGGCACGTTTGGTGCGGATCATCCGCAGTCCCCTGGGGGACCTGTGGACACAGGTCCGAGCCTTACGCTTTCTTGCGGGTAGTACCGGGCCGCGGGAGGTCCGGCCCTCGGCGGTGTCCGACACGGTCACCGGGTTCGTACCTCGACTCATAAAGGACGACCGCGATTCGAGCCGTGGCTCAGGGTCAATCGTGTCCTCTACCCCAGCGATACAGCCGCCGGCATTCGGCACCGCCCCGAGCCATCCCGGCCGGGCCGTGGAGTCCGACTCGTCCGTTCAACCGCTCGCCCTCGTCGGTCTCGAGTGCAGCCTCGACACGGCCACGTTGGACCAGCTCGAGGCCGTGGTCCGGTCGCTTCCTCCTGCTGAACTGACCCCACGCTTCGAGCGGTACTCTGGGACGGAGGAGGCGGCCCTCCTCACGACCTGTCACCGGGTCGAGCTCCTCCTGCTCCTGCAGGATCCGGAGGACCTCGACCGCTGGCGGGCAGGGCTTCCCGGTGTTCCGGGCGTCTGGCGCCTGCGGGAGGGCCGGGAGCTCGTTCGGCATCTCTTCCGCGTCGCGACCGGCCGGGAGTCTCTCGCCCAAGGGGAGGTCGAGGTCAGCCACCAGGTACGCGCCGCCGCCTTCCAGGTGCTCAGCCGGCACCCTCGCCCGGTCCTCCGGGAGCTGTTGCACGGCGCCGCGTCGGCGGCGCAGGAGCTCGCCTCCGTGGAGGCTCCGTCGCACTCGATCGCCTCCGTCGCGGCCGCGCGTCTCCGGACCCTCGTGACCGTCGCGAATCCACGCGTCCTGATCGTCGGCTCGGGCACCGTGGGCCGACAGGTCGCTCGCTCCCTCGTGCCGGGCAGCCGCACGACCCTGGTGTTTCACACGAGGCCGCCCAGCGACGACTTCCTTCGGAGCGTGGGGGCGGAGGCCGTACCTCTCGAGCGGATGGCAGAGCGGGCGCCTTCGGCCGACGCGATCATTACGGCGGCGAAGTTCGGTCATCACGGGATCCACCCCCAGGATCTGCCGAGGAATCGGCCGATCGTCCTTCTGGACCTAGGCATGCCCCGCAACATCGACCCGGCGGTGCGCCGGCTCTCGAACGTTCGTCTGGTCGACCTGGAGGAGCTGCATGCCTGGTCCCGGGAATCCGTGGAGCCTGCGGCTCCAGACCTCCGGGTCCAGGACCTGGCCGACCGGTTTTCGGGTCGCATCGAGCGGCTGTTGCTCGAGCCCTGGATCGACACGCTCTACCGCTCGGCCGAAGCCACCCGGCGTGCCGAGGTCGAGAGAGCCCGGAGATTCTTGGGTCCCCTGGATGCGGACCAGGAGGTCGCTCTCGACCGGCTCACCCGCCGGCTCGTGGCCCAGTTGCTGGCTCCTTCCACGGAACGGATCCGGTCCCTGCCCGCCGGGCCGGCGGGGGACCTCGAGCGACGTCTCGCGGTCGAGCTCCTGCGCCCGGCCCAGTCGGATCCGTGACCGCGAAGCTCCGGGTCGGAACCCGGAGGAGTCCCCTGGCACGGGCTCAAACCGACTGGGTGCTCGCCCGGCTCCGCCAACGGCACCGGCGGATCGGCTTCGAGCCCGTTCTCCTCGATGCGAGCGGCGACAAGAATCGAACCCCCGGGGGCTCTCCGGACTTCACCGATGCCCTCGATCGCGCGCTGCTCCAGGGAGAGATCGACCTCGCGGTCCATAGTGCCAAGGACCTGCCGCTGACACTGGATCCCGGGATCGCGCTCGTGGCGTGCCCGGAGCGGGCCGACCCGCGCGACTGTCTGGTGATGGCCCGACCGTACCGGTCTCGCACGCCGCCGGCCGGCGCCCGGGTCGGGTCCAGCAGTCTCCGACGGCGAGCCCAGCTCCTGCGATGGAGGCCGGATCTCGAGGTAGTGGAGATCCGGGGGAACGTCGACACTCGGGTCGGTCTCGTCCGCTCGGGTACGGTCGACGCGGCGATCCTTGCGATGGCCGGCCTCACGCGGCTCGGCAGGGAGGTCGAGATCGGACGGCGGCTCCCGGTGCGCGATTTCCTTCCCGCGCCGGCGCAGGGCGCTCTCGCGCTGGTCGCTCGGACAGGAGATGCCGTTGCCGCGGGCCTGACGCGGACGGTGGACGACCCGCTCACCCGGTCGTGTGTGACGGCAGAGCGGGCCTTCGGCGCCGCTCTGGGCGGCGACTGCAACCTTCCGCTCGGGGCGCTGGCCGTTCCCCGGGGACGGGCACTTCGGCTGGTCGGGGAGGTGCTGACCGCAGACGGGCGTCTCCGCCTGCGTCACTCGCGGACGGGGCCGGCCTCCGCCGCGGAGTCTCTCGGACACGAGCTCGGGCGCCAGCTTCTCGACACCGGCGCCCGGGACCTGCTCTCCGCGGTCCGGTGAACCATGCCGCCGAGCCGTGCGCGTCGAGCGACCGTCGCAATCGTCTCGGCCCGTGGGACCCTCACCGGAATCGACGGGCCGCTTCGACGGGCCGGCCTCCGGGTGGTCCGGCTGCGCTCGGTCGAGCCACGGCCCGTGCCGTCGAAACGCTGGCTGGGTCCGACACTCCTGAAAACGCATCCCGACACCGTCGTGATCACCAGTCGAACGGCCGTCGCCGCCGGGCTCCAGCCCTGGCGTCGGGCCGTTCCGGCTCTCGCCGCGACGGTCGAGTACTGGGCGGTGGGGCCCGGGACGGCCCAGGCGCTCCGGTCTGCCGGGGTCGGCCACCTCCGTCGGCCCCGCGGCATCGGCTCCGAAGCGCTGGTCTCTGCCCTGGCGGCGGTCCCGCGGCGAACGGTGGTCTACTTCCGCTCCGACCGAGCGGGCCCGGAGCTCGCCCGCCGATTGCGTCGCCGGGGCCATCGGGTAATCGACCGCGTGGTCTACCGGCTCGGGTCGGCCCGTCCGTGGACCCTGGCCGAGAAAGCTGCGCTCTCGCGGGCGACCCTGGTCGTTGTCACCAGTCCGTCCGGCCTCCAGGAGCTCCCGCGGCAGCTCGACGGCGGGGACCTTCGCCGCCTGACCCGGCAAGCCCGCCTCATCGTACTCGGTCCACGGTCGCGTCAGACCGCCGTCGGGCTCGGCTTCCGGCGCGTCTCCGTGGCCCCGTCCCTTACCGGACAGCGATTTACCCAGCACCTCTTGCAGGAGCTCCGGCATGCCACCTCGTAGCCGGAACGTGCGGCCGCCCACGCCCCCGTCCGCACCACGGGTGCGGCTTCGCCGGTTCCGACGTTCCGCGGCGTTGCGGGAGTGGGTCGCGGAAACGGCCGTAGAACCTCGACGGCTCGTCTACCCGATCTTCGTCCGGCCGGGCACGGGGAAGCCGGAGCCGATGCCCTCCTTCCCCGGAGTCTCCCGCTACGCGGTCGGCAGCCTCCCCGGACTGGCCCGCGATCTGTCGGCCGAGGGAGTGCGCTCGGTTCTCCTCTTCGGCGTCGGACGACGCAAGGACCCGGAGGGGAGCGACGCGTGGGCCCCCGAGGGAGTGGTCCCCGAAGCGATTCGGGCGATCCGCCGGGCGGCCGCCGACCTCGTCATCGCCACGGACGTCTGCCTGTGCGCCTACACGTCTCACGGCCACTGCGGCGTCGTCGAGCAGGGCGCAGTCGCAAATGATGCGACCTGCGATCGGCTCGGCCGCGTGGCCGTCGTGCACGCGGAGGCCGGCGCGGATGTCGTGGCCCCGAGCGCGATGATGGACGGACAGGTCGCCGCCCTTCGTGCCGCACTGGACGGCGCCGGGCACGAAGAGACCGGGATCCTCGCCTATTCGTCCAAACACGCGTCCTCGTTCTACGGACCCTTCCGGGAGGCGGAGCAGTCGACTCCGGAGTTCGGGGACCGACGGGGCTACCAGATGGACTTCCGGAACGCTCGCGAGGCGCTCCGCGAGATGGAGCAGGACGCAGCCGAGGGCGCGGACATCCTCATGGTCAAGCCGGCGGTGACCAGCCTCGACATCCTGGCGCGGGCCCGGCACCGGTTTCGGCTGCCGCTCGCGGCCTACCAGGTCAGCGGGGAATACGCCATGATCCGGGCCGCGGCTGCGGCGGGGGTCGTGGAGGAGCGGGCCGCGGTGGAAGAGACCCTCGCGGCCATCCGACGGGCCGGGGCCGACCTCATCGTGACCTACTTTGCCCGCGACATGGCGCGCTGGTCCCGGAGCGGTCGATGACGAAGGACCGCGCGGCCGCCCGAGGCTCGGAGGAGACCGAGGGTCCGCGGGATTTCGTTCGGTACACCTTCTTCCACCTTCGGCCGGAGTGGCGGCGCCTTCCTCCGACGGACCGGCAGCGCGCGAAGACGGAGTTCGTTCGGGTGGTGGACCATCCGCCCGAGGGCGTGCTGGTCCGGACCTACTCGCTGATGGGGCTCAAGGCCCAGGCCGAGATGCTGGTCTGGACGATCGGCGCAGAGCTCACACCGCTCCAGGACTTCCACTCCCGGATCTTCGGGACGCCGCTGGGGGGCTACCTGGAGACGCCCTACTCCTATCTCGGCATGGCCCGACGCTCGGAGTATCTCGGCGAGCACGCCCACGGTGGCGAAGGCTCGGATACCCAGCGACGTCCCTTCGACCTCCCGTACCTGTTCGTGTACCCGTTCGTGAAGAAGCGCGAGTGGTACTCCCTGCCCTTCGAGGAGCGCCGGCGGATCATGGGCGAGCATTTCCGGATCGGCCACAAGTATCCGAGGGTCCGGATCCACACCGGGTACTCGTTCGGCCTGGATGACGCGGAGTTCATCCTCTCCTTCGAGGCCGAGTCGCCGGCCGAATTCCTGGACCTCGTCAACGACCTCCGGCCGACCGAGGCCAGCCGGTACACGGCGCTCGAGACGCCGATCTTCACGTGCGTCCTCACCGCCGCCGACCGGATGGTCGCCCTGGCCGAAGGGCTGCCGTGAGCCCCCGGGCGCCCGGGCGCCGGTCTCGCGCGCTCAGCCGCCGTGCGACTCGGGTGCTCGTGGGCGGCGTGGACAGCCCGGTACGCTCCTTCCGGTCGGTCGGCGGGACCCCGGTATTCTTTGCGGGTGGACGCGGCGCCTATCTGGTCGACGTCGACGGTCGGCGCTATCTCGACCTCGTGAGCTCCTGGGGCGCCAACATCCTGGGGAATGCGCCGCCCGGCGTGGTGACGGCCGTTCGACAGACGGCCGCGCGCGGGCTGACGTTCGGCGCACCCTCGCCCCTCGAGCACGAACTGGCGGAGGAAATCCGACGGGTCGTCCCCGTCGCGGCGCGGCTGCGGTTCGTGAGCTCCGGCACCGAGGCCGTCATGAGCGCGGTACGGGCGGCCCGGGGTTTCACCGGCCGCTCGAAGGTCGTCAAGTTCGACGGAGGGTACCACGGGCACTCGGACGGCCTGCTCGCCCGGGCCGGTTCCGGCGTCGCTACGGCGTCGTTGCCGGACTCGGCCGGGGTGCCGCCGGGGGTCGTCGCCGATACCGTGGTGAGCCCGTACAACGACCCCGAGCGTCTCGCCGGGCTCTTCGAACGGCAGGGACCGTCGATCGCCGCGGTCGTGGTCGAGCCGGTCGCCGGGAACATGGGAGTGGTGCCTCCCGAGCCCGGCTTTCTACCGGCCGTTTCCCGACTCGCCCACCGGTACGGAGCGCTGGTCATCGCCGACGAGGTGATCACCGGATTCCGCCTGCGTCGTGGCACGATCCACGAGTCGCTCGGGCTGGACGCGGACCTCGTCACGCTCGGCAAGATCATCGGCGGCGGAATGCCGGTGGGCGCCTATGGCGGCCGGCGAGAGGTCATGGAGGTCGTCGCTCCGCTCGGGCCGGTCTATCAGGCCGGGACGCTCTCGGGAAATCCGGTCGCCATGGCGGCCGGCCGGGCGATGCTCGACCGGCTGACGCCGTCCACCTACGCCACCCTGGACCGCCTCGGGGCTCAGCTTCGGGAACTCCTCCTCCGGGGGGCAGACGAGTGCGGCGTGGCCGCGTTCACGGTGAATCGCGTGGGCTCGATGCTGGGCCTGTTCTTCGCCACGGGCCCGGTTCGGGACCGACGAGACGCTGAACGATCGGACCGGGACCGCTACGCCCGCTTCTTCCATGCGGCACTGGATCGCGGGGTCTACCTGCCTCCGTCCGCGCTCGAGACGACCTTCGTGTCCGCCGCGATGCGGACCCGGGACCTCACGGAGGCCGACGTCGCCTTCCGAGCCGGCTTTCGGGCCGCGCGGGGCGCCTGACGATGCGGCGGGACCGACTCGTCCGCGCACTGCGCGGGGAAGCGACCGACACCACGCCGATCTGGCTGATGCGCCAGGCGGGTCGCCATCTGCCGCAGTACCGGGCGCTGCGAGCCGCCCACCCGATCCTGGAGATCGCGCGGGACCCCGAGATGGCCGCCGAGGTCACGCTCGAGCCACTGCGCCGGTATGATGTCGATGCCGCCGTGGTGTTCGCCGACATCTCGCTTCCGTTGGCCGGCCTGGGCGTTCCGTTTTCCATCGACCCCGGTCGCGGTCCCGTCATCCCCCACCCGATCCGGTCCCGGGGGGACATCGAGGCGCTGACCGAGTTCGACGCCCATGCCGCAGTACCCTTCGTCGGCCGGGCCATTGAGCGATTTCTCGAACGGGAGTCGGAGCGCCCCATCATCGGCTTCGCCGGCGGCCCCTTCACGCTGGCCTCCTACCTGATCGAAGGCGGTGCCTCGCGGGAGTATGCGGAGACGAAGCGGCTCCTCTACTCCGACCCCGGTGCCTTCGACCTGCTCCTCGAGCGGCTGGAGCGGATGACCGTCGACTACCTGCGGTTGCAGTCGGACAGCGGGGCGGCGGCGCTCCAGCTCTTCGACACCTGGGTCGGCGCGGTGTCTTCCGCGGTCTTCGAACGGCACCTGCTCCCGCCGCTGCAGCGGATCTTCGAGCGGCTGCGGCCCCTCGGCCAACCGACGATCTACTTCTCCACGGGGTCGTCGCATCTGCTCGAGCTGCTGGCCCGCACCGGCGCCGACGCCCTCAGCGTCGACTGGCGAGAACCCCTCGGCCGGGTACGCTCCCGGGTCGGCGCCCGGCTCGCGTTACAGGGGAACCTCGACCCGGGGGCCCTGCTGGGGTCGGCCGACGCCGTACGCCGAGAGGCGCAGCGCGTGCTGGACGAGATCCCGGACGGACGTGCGCACGTCTTCAATTTAGGTCACGGCGTTCTCCCCGAGACCGACCCCGAGCGCGTCCACGAGCTCGTCGAGTACGTGCACGCCGCCGGTCAGGAGCAGAGGAAACGATGACCCCACCGGACCGAGCGTCCGAGCGAACGGCCGTTCTCCTGATGGGATACGGGAGTCCGAGCGGCGCGGACGACCTGCCGGCCTACCTCGCGGATGTCCTGCACGGCCAGTCACCGTCCGCCGATATGGTGGCGGAATACGTCCGACGCTACGAGCGGATCGGCGGCTCTCCGCAGAACCGGACGCTGGGGTCCGTCCGGGAAAAGCTGGAGCGCCGGCTGGGCCGAGACTGGCCCGGCTGCCGGGTCTTTCTCGGGGTCAAGCATGGGCATCCGGCGCTGCGGGACGTGATTCCCGAGGCGGCCCGGGCCGGGTTCCAGCATCTGGTCGCAGTGCCGCTGACGCCGTACGCCTCGCTCTGGATCAGCGAGCCCTACCAGCAGGGCGTAGCCGACGGCATCCGCGCGTCCGGCTCGCCCATCACGGTCGATGTGCGGCTGGACTGGCATCTCGACCCGAACTGGATCGCGTACTGGAGCCGGGCGATCCGGGCGGAACTCGCCGCCCATCCGGACCCGGAGGGGGCGGTGCTCCTGTCGGCCCACAGCCTGCCGCAGCGGATGCGGGACCAGGGAGACCCCTATCCCGAGATCCTCCACGATACCTACACGGCGATCGCGCGCGAGGCGCGGTTGGACCGCTGGTCGTTCACCTACCAGAGTCCCGGGAACACGACCGAGGCCTGGCTCGGACCGGACATCAATGACGTGATGCTGGACTGGCAGCGCCGCGGGGCCCGACACCAGCTGGTCGCCTCCTTCGGCTTCGTGTTCGACCACCTGGAGACGCTCTACGACCTGGACGTGGTCGTCGGCGAGTTCGCGGAGGCCCACGGGATCGGATACCGACGGGTTCCCATGCCGAACGACGCCGAAGAGGTCGTCGAGGCGCTTGCGGCACGCGTGCTCGGCCCCGCGAGCCGGCCCGGCCCGGGACCGGCGGCTCGAGTCTCGGCCCGGGCCTAGTGTGGCCCCGGACGGACCGAGCCGGCGGTCCCGACGCGGCCCGCCGAGGAAAAGGCTATCTTGGAAGCCCCCTGCCGTCGTTCGTCATGACGGGTCTACCCGCCCGCTCGGCGATGGTGGTTGCAGTCGCGGTCGTCGTGGCGGTCAGCTCCCTCGGGGTCGCGCTAGCGGCCTCGGTCCCCCGGGCGGCGACCGACCGCACGGCTACCAGCCTCACGACCTCCTCCGTGGGTTCCTCGGCCTCCTCCTCCCGCACGTACACTCCCGCCGCGCTCCAGCGGGTGCTCTCGATCGAGCAGGGCCTGCGCGCCAAGGGCGTCGACCCGGCGCGGATCCATCTCCCGAACTTCCTCAACGCGGTGTCCGACACCCATCAACCGATCGCCCCCTCGTACACGGACGCGCCCGCCCCCATGGGCGTGGCCGACATCGGCCTCCGCAATGATTCCGGGACTCTGGTTCCCTACGAGCTCAATACGACCAGCGTCGCCGGGACTCTCAACATCACGAACCTGCAGTCGCTCTACGTCGACGGAGACGGACCGGACACGTACGGAGTCCAGCTCAACTCCGTGGCGGCCAACGTGACCGTTTTCGGCAACGACACCTACCAGTTCTGGAGCCAGAACTACGTCGACTACACGCCGAGCACCCAACAGCTGGTCTTCGGCGACGAGGTCTGGAACTTCTCGAACGAGTCCGGGGTCTTCCCGGCGAACAGCGTCTACGCGTTCAGCCCGAACGGAACCACGGAGGACTTCCCGTTCCTGTACCAGGGCTTCGGCCCGGCCATCACCGTCGGCTACCCGTTCTCCCTCACGCTCTACCTGAACACCACGATCGTCGCCGACCGCCCGGCGTTCTACTTCAACTACAGCGTCACGAACGCGACCTTCCACCAGGCCGCGTCCTTTGACTGGCTCATCTTCAACTCGACGGTCGGGACGCCGACCTCGCCGGCGCTGACGCCCCAGTACCAGTCCGACGGATACCAGTACGACCCGATCGGCCTCATCAACGACATGGAGATCGATATCCTCGGCAACGACGACGGAGACACCACGGCCTTCTACGAGGCCAACGCCACCGTCGCGCTCCAGTTCTGGAACGAGACCGCCGGCCAGATGGAGAACGTCCCCTCGGCCTACAACGCCGGGGAGGAGACGGGCGAGACCTCCGTGGGCCTCCTGGTCTACTCGAGCGGGGGCACCAGCCCGATCGCCGAGGTCCGCAGCGGTCCGGCCCTGGTCGGGGGACTCTGGAACTACTCGGGAGCCTCCGGCGCCGTACCGATCACCGTGAACCTGAACCCGACCAACGCCTTCGTCTTCGCGAACCCGGGAGCGGCGGAGAAGATCAAGCAGGCCCAGTGGATCCCCACGCCTGCCGTCACGCCGACCACGTTCTACCTCCCGTCGCACGGCACGTACTATCTCGACTTCCTGCTCAGCGACTACGACGCCACCTCCCGTACCGTGACGCTGACCGGCGCGGCCCGGACCCTGACCGTCGACCTCACGGCCGACACCTCCCAGGGGATCTACACCCCGCTGTACGCGATCAGCAACTCGGAGCTCGCCGCCATCTCCTCGGGCGGCACCGGCACGGCCACCGACCCGTACATTCTCGAGGACAACCAGGTCAGTCAGCTGAACCCGCTGTTCGCGCAGTGGGACGACTACCTCTTCCCGGTCTTCTCGGGCCTCCTGCTCGCGAACACGACGGATTACGTCGACTTCACACCGCCCTCGTTCCTGATCAACATCCCCGGCTTCGAGTACACCGCTCCGTACGTGCCATCCTTCATCGACGCGATCGGCCTGCCCGGCACGAACGACCTCGGCCTCGACCTCTACGACGCCTCCCACATCACCATCACCGGCGGCGCGGCCATTTCCGGATGGATGAGCGTCTTCGAGACGGAGTACCCGGAGAGTGCGGTGCTCGTCTGGGGCTGCGAGGACGTGCTGATCGCCTCGAACACGTTCGAGGACCAGGGCGGCGCGATCCTGCTCTACGGCGGTACGGACAACACGATCTGGGACAACACGTTCGTGTCGGCGACCATCGACACCACGAGCCCCGGCTCGATCGACGACAGCGGCGCCATGGTCACGGGGGTCAACGAATCCGAGTTCGGCGACCTGATCTACGACAACGCGTTCGAGGTCCCGATCTCGGCGATCACGGACCCGGTCGACCCGTTCCTCTGCAACCAGTACGGCGAGTGCGCCTTCGTTCCGTACCTCGACGCCTGGAACGTGAGCCGGCAGCCGGCGACCGACCAGCAGGTCGTCAACGGCCAGATCCTGACCGGTAGTATCATCGGCACGAGCTACCAGGGCGGCAACTACTGGACCAGCTACACCGGCGGCCCGCTCCCGTACACGGACAACGGAACGATCCTGACCGGCGGAGACTACGTCCCGCTGGTGCCGACGGTCACCTACCTCGTCACCTTCAGCGAGAGCGGGCTGCCGGCCGGCGACGGTTGGTCCGTCACCGTCGACGGCACGACCCAGGGCTCGACGACCTCGACCATCGAGATCGCTCTCGCCGACGGCACCTACCCGGTGTCCGTCGCGGGCCCGGCCGGCTACGTGGTCATCGCACTACCGACCGTCACGGTCGCCGACCAGCCCACGACCTTCGGCGTGACGTTTGCCATCGGAGAGGCCCTCACGGTCACCGCGACCGGCCTCGTCCTCGGTGCCGAGTGGACGGCCACGATCACCGGAGCCGGCACAGACAATCTCCCGGAGAGTTCCTCGACCGACACCGCGAGCCTGACGTTCGACGTGGCGGCCGGCAGCTACACCGTCTCCTTCCTCGCGACGGGATACACTCCGACCCCGGCGTCGGAGCCGGTCCAGGTCGGTAGCGGCGGCCTCTCGGTGTCGGTCACGTTCACGCTCCTGCCCGGCTCGCTCAAGCTGGCCGTCCTTCCCTCGACCGCCTCGGTCTGGGTGGACGGCGCGTCCCTCCAGCTCACGAACGGCGGCGTCACGGAGACGCTGCCCGCGGGGGTCGCCGCCGTGGAGGTCTTGGCGCCCGGGTACGAGACCTACTACAACAACGTCTCCGTGCCCTCCCAGGGGACGGGCTACCTCAACGTCACCTTGACCTCGACCCCGACTCCCAGCGCCGCGACCAACACGCTGCTGGAAGGGCTCGTGGTCCTTCTCGGCATCCTGGCGGTCGTCTTCCTGGCCGGCCTGATCTACTACGCCCGACGCTCAGCGTTCCGTCCGAGCCCTCCCTCGTCGCCCTCCGCCCAGGAGTGGAAACCGGCGCCGGCTCCGAAGGAGTGGGACGAGAGCGAGTCCCCGAAGGGTCCCCCGCCGTCCCAGTGAGCGGACCGACGCCCTCTCACGACGGCAGGGGGTGACTCGGGAAGGACGGCGAGCCGTGGGCGGCGCCGATCGGCGTCGCGTAGCCGGACTTCTCCGCCACGTAGGCGGAGCGGCCCGGTTCGTCCGCGACCACGGGCGGCTCACTCGCCAGCTCCCGGAGGAACCATTCCATCTTCTGATGCGCCTGGACGAACCGGGCGAACAGGTCGGCCGTGCCGGGGTCTCCCTCGGTGTCCGCGGCCTTGAATGCGGCGTGCATTCCCTCGATGATGACCCGGTGCGATGCGAGAAGCCGCGCCAGCATCTCCCGCGTCGTGCCCGGCAACGTGCCCTCGGCCGGGAGCGTCGACGCCGCCCGGAGCTCTTCGAGCGTGTACGGGACGGCGGCTCCGAGCATCCGCTGCCGTTCCGCCAGGACATCGATCGTCTCAAAGACGGTCCGGGCGTGCTCGTCGAACAGCAGGTGCAGTTCCCGGAAGAGCGGCCCCGCGACGTTCCAGTGATAGCCCTTGTACCTCAGGTACAACTGGACAGCGTTCGCCTGCTCTCGCACTAGGTGGGCCACGACCGGGGCGGAATGTGCTCGCGGCATCGTTTCCTCGGCGGAGGAGCCGGGCGTCAGGATATGGAGGCCCCGTCGAGCCGGATGGACGGCGTCTCGGGCCGTCCGCCTCCGAGGAGGGACCCGTGCGTCAGTTGTCGACCGCTCTCGACGCCGGTCGAATCGACCGCGCATCCGACCAGAGGCCTCGCGTGGCCGGGCGGATTTCTGAAGGTTGAAATAGCGGGAGAGGACTCCCCGCTCGTCCGTACGGGAATGCGATAGCTTGGACGTCAAACAGGTCCCCCAGGCGTTCGTCCGCGAAGCGACCGGCCTCGTTCGTCAGATAACGACCGCGGACGCCGTGATCATCAACCTGATTATCGCGAACCTGGTCATCGGCAGTGTCGGGCTCCTGGTCCTCCCGTATACGCTGCCCGGCGTGAATCTCATCGACGCGGTGCTGTTCGCCGCCGTGGCGAGCTTCTCCCTGTCGATCGTCTACTGGCTGTTCAACGTCGCCATGCCCCGGTCCGGCGGCGATTACGTGTACAACACGCGCTCGCTGTTTCCGTCGATCGGCTTCGCCGCCAACTTCTCCCTCACGATCTGGACGATCTTCTACATCGCGGCCTACGCGTCGTTCGTGGCCTCCCTCGGACTCTCGGGATGGCTCACCACCCTGGGCACCATCAACGGGAGCTCGGGACTCGTGAGCCTGGGCAACTACTTCGGCACGCAGAATGGGGAGTTCATCACCGCCACGGTCGTGAACATCGTGATGGCCGCCCTGGTCCTGACCGGCCTGCGCCTCACGCTGAACGTCCTGCGGGTCCTGTTCGCCGTCGCCATCGTGGGGACCGTGACCGCGATCATCGTCATCGCGGCCAGCACCCACGCGCAGTTCGTCAACGCCTTCAACGCCTACGCGAACTACCAGGCGGTCATCAACACCGCGAACACGTCCGGGGTCTTCCCCACGGTCGCGAACTGGAACCAGCTGGCGCCGTCCCTCCTGGGTATCGGGTTCGCCGCCGAGACCCTGATCTTCTTCCAGTACTCGTCGTACGTCGGCGGGGAAATCCGGAACGCGCGACGGGCGGCGCCCGTGGCGCTGATCGGGTCGCTGCTGATCCTGACCGGGTTCGTGCTTCTCATGGCCTGGGGGCTCTCGAACACCATCGGGAACCAATTCCTGGGCTCGCTCTACGCGCTCTACTACGCCGCCCCGGCCAGCTATCCTCTGTCGGTGCCGCCGTCGTTGGTGTTCTTCGCGGGGATCCTCGCCGGGAAGAACCAGATCATCCTGAACCTCATCGGTCTCGGGATCACCGCGTGGTCCCTCGCGATCGTCCCGTTCCTGTACCTCACGATGAGCCGGAACGTGATGGCCTGGTCGTTCGACCGGATCCTGCCCGAACGGCTCTCGCGGGTCAGCCCGAGATTCCACTCCCCGACCTACGCGATCATCTTCGCGTTCATCCTGTCCGAGGCGTTCCTGATCCCGTACACGTACGTGGCGCAGTTCGTGCAGTTCTTCGCGGCGAGCACCGCCGGCCTCGTGATCGACTTCTTCATCGTCTCGATCGCGGCGATCTTCTTCCCGCTCCGAAAGAACCTCTACGCGAACTCGGGGATCCAGACCAAGCGGATCGGTCCGATCCCGGTGATCTCGCTGGTCGGCGTGATCGCGACCGTCTTCATCGGAGTCCTGCTCTACGGGTTCTTCACCCAGCCGGGCTTCCTGATCTACGTGCCGGGCAACACCACCGACACGATCATCGGCTCGTTCGTCGCGGTCTCGCTGTTCATCGGCGGGTTCATCGTCTACTACGTCTCGAAGGCGGCCCGGCGGTCGCGCGGCATCGACCTCGAGCTCGCGCTCAAGGAGATCCCGCCGGAGTGACCGGCGCGGCCCGGGCCGGCCCGCTCTTGTAGTCCCCGACCGTGGTTTCCGCCCGAGGGCGCAGCATGACCGCGGTCAAGTTCCTCCTGGTCGCCGACCTCCACGGCTCGGAGGTCGTGATGAACAAGGTCCTCAACTCGGCCAAGTTCTACGGCGTCCACGACATCGTGGTCGCTGGCGACATCACCGGCGAGGTCCTCACCCCGATCCTGGAGCGGGCCGATGGGTCGCTCGCCTGCGAGCTCTTCGGGGTCGACCGGGAGTTCTCAACGACCGAGCTCCCCGAGATCCAGAAGCAGATCCGCAACGCGGGCTTCTACTACACCCTCGTGTCGCCGGCCGAGTACGCCGAGCTCGCGGCGGACCGGTCGAAGCAGCGCGCCGTGTTCTTGCGCGAGATGCTCGACCACCTCCGGCGGTTCTACGCGAAGGCGGAGGAGAAGCTGCGGCCGCTGGGCACCCGGCTGTTCCTGCTCGCCGGGAACGACGATTATCCCGAGGTCGCCGAGTTCATCCGGACGACCCCGAGCGAGGTCGTGGTCGCCTACGACGAGCAGGTGGTCGAGTTCCGGGAGGGCTACCAGATCGCCGGCTACGGCTACTCGAACCCGACCCCGTGGAAGACGCCCCGCGAGATCCCGGACGAGCAGCTGTTGGAGGGTCTCCGCCGGGTCGTCCGGTCCGCCGACCCGGGCCGCACCTTGCTGGTGGCCCACGCTCCGCCCCGCGACACGGTGATCGACAAGGCCCCGCAGCTGACGCCGGACCTGCGACCGGTGATGCAGGCCGGTCAGCTCGTCATGGCCTCGGTCGGGAGCCCGGCGGTCCGGACCGTCCTCGAGGAGTTCCGTCCGATCGCCGGCCTGCACGGACACATCCACGAATCCTCCGGGCGGGATCTGGTCGGCCCGACGGGCGGCCGGCCGGTACCGGTCTTCAATCCGGGCAGCGAGTACAATGCGGGAGTGCTCCGCGGCGCGCTGCTCACCCTGGAGAAGGGCGCGATCCGGGACTACCTGTTCACGAAGGGCTGAGCCTCGCTCAGACGGTCGGGGCGGCCACGAATCGCGACGGGCCGTCGACGCCGGCCGCGTCCCCCTCCCGGGGGCGGAGGGCGATCGGGACCGGAACGAACCAGGCGGCGAACGACGTCGCGGCCGGTCCGCGGCACGAGGCCTGGTGGTCGAGCACCGGGCCGGAGGCGCCGAGGAGCGTGGTCTCCGACCCGACGTAGACCTGGTGTCCACACGGCAGGGAGACGACGCGCTGCGTTCGGCGGGGGCCCGGGACCGGTTTCTCGAGACGGCTCATGGTTCTTCCTCCACGTAGGTCAGGTCCGACGGCCTCCGCCGAAGACAACCCGTGCCGACGCCCACCACGAGCGCCACCAGGCCGGCTCCGCCGGCGACCGCCGCATAATCGTACAGGGGGATCCCGAGGATCCGGGTCGTCGGGGCGATCCCGAAGGTCGCGGAGTACGACAGGCGGGTCGCGCCGCCGGCTCCGCTGCCCAGCGTGAGCGTGGCGGTCGCCACGCCATTGGTCTCACTCGCCTGCGCTGTCACCGGGACGGCGAGACCGGTGCCGGTCTGCGCCGTGCTTCCGGCCTCGAAGTACTCTCGCATCTCATCCGTCGCGGTGGATACGCTCTCGATCTGGGCGGCGGAGGACGAGGAGACCACGACGTGCTCCGAGGCGTTGTACGCCGACCAGAGCGGAACGACGAGCCGGAGCGAATCCTGGGCCGACTGCCACGGCCAGTCCTGGACCGAGATCTGGAACGACACCTCGTCCGACTGGCTCGCGTTGGTCGGGTTCCGGTCCAGAGTGAAGGTCACGGAGATCCCGGCGGAGCCCACGGTCGTCGCGGAGGGGCCCGACGTCGCGACCGGGACGTCGCCCGAGTAGCTCATCGCGAACGTGGAGGCGGAGCTCGCGTTCTCGGGCTCCCAGGAGACGGCGGCCATGGAGGCCGTGCTGACCACGGCGTCCGTCGAGGCGGTGACCTCCTCGACCCCGGCGAG
>JASHPT010000143.1 GCA_030037955.1 Thermoplasmata archaeon | reverse complement strand
AGCCCCCGTGCAGCGCACGGCCGAGCGCCGTGAAGCCCGTGAGGGCGCATTTGACCCGGACCGGCGAGAGGGGGATCGACAGCATCTGCAGCACGTCGTCCCGGGTGACCTTCTCCACCGCGCCCAGGGACTGACCGGTCAACTTCTGCGTCAGCATCGAGGCACTCGCCATCGAGATGGCACAGCCGTCCCCAGAGAACTTGACAGCCTCCACCTTCGTATGGCTCGGGTCGAGTTTGAGGTCGATCCGGATGTGGTCACCGCAGAGCGGATTGCTCTCCTCGCCCGAAAAGTCCGGGCGTTCCAACTGCCCGAAGTTCTGCGGGGTGCGGTAGTGCTGGAGGATCCGCTCCTGGTACATGTCGTAAGCCATCGGCTGGACCTCCGAGAAGCGCCGGTACCGGTGGTACGCGTCGGGCTTTATAAGGACCGGCCGACGCCGGGGGGAGCGCGGCCCGGCCACTCTACCGCCGGGCCGGCGCGTCGGCCAGGACCCGGTCATACCGGTGGTCGACGACCGGGGCGAGACTGGTAACCCAATCGGAGTCGACCTCGATCCGCCGCAGGTACTCCTGCAGCGTTCCCAGGACCGAGGGCCGCGTGGCGTCGCCGGCAGGGGCCGTGGGTCCCGATTGACCGACCGTTCCGACCACCAACGACTGCCCATCGCCGGCGAGGAGGAACGGATACACTCGACACTGCTCCGTCAACGCCCGGATGAGGGCCGCCGGCTCCTTCCCGGGGAGGAGCTCCCCCCGTACGAAGACCATCTGGTCCGCCCGCCGCTCCTGGTAGGGTGGAAGGGCGCGGAAGTCCGGCAGCAACCGCCGGAAGACCCATCCGTCCTCGAGCAGCCGGTGCTCGGGCCGGGTGAGGCCGAGGAGCCCGAGGAAGTGTCCGGCCCGGCCCTCGAGGTCGGCCAGGATCGGACGGAGGACCAGGTTCCGGGCGGCACGACGGAGCCCGGGCGACGGTGCCCCGGTCGGAACGTGGGCTCCCGGGGGGTACGGCGGGGACAGCGGCCGGGGGTACTTCGAGCTCCCGGGGATGCCGGCGAGATGGGACCAGACGCCCTCGAAATCGAAGTAGACCGGAACGTCCCCCGTCCCCGTGCCCGTGCTGAGGAAGAAGCTGCGGCTGCGCATGGAGTCGTCGACGAGCCCGGAGGACAGGCGTCGAGCCTCCTCCTTGCTGTGGTGCAGATAGACCGCGAACACCAGGCTCGCTCCCCCCCACAGGACGACGTTCGATTCCGGGCGGCTCCAGCGTTCCATGAGCTGGACCGCACTGTCCGCGAACGGGTGAGCGATCGCGAAAGTCGCGATCGGCAGGTCGAAGCAGGCCGGGTGCGGGATGAACCGGGTCCGCAGCCATCCCTCGTCATGTACCCGTTTCCGGACCGCGTGATACGTCGACCGGGGCAGTCGAGTTTCCTCCAGCAGCTCGCGCTCGCTGTCGCCGGGAGCAGCGAGCAACGCTCGGATCAACCGGGCCTCGGCTTCCGTCAGTGCCCGCATCGATCCGATCCGCTCTCCCCCGCTCGATTTTCGGGTCCAATCCGGGCATTCTCCGGTTGGACATTTCTTGATGTAAGCCTGTCGGCGTCTTTGAGGCCGTGAGACGGCCCCTGAGGCCGCAGGAGGAGACACCAAGATGACCGAACGCACCCCAGCGTCCCGCACACTCCGAACACTGCCCGTGCTGGGGACCGTGCTCGTTGTGGCCATGACACTGGCAATGCTGCTCGCAGTGCCGGTGTTCGCGGCCCCGATCTCGGCCCCGGCGGCCGCGAGCGGCCTCACGACCTCGGTCGCGACCGCCTCCGGCTCCAACGTCCAGCAATGGGCGTACGGAGGCAGCAAGACCATCTCGGGTGACGTCACCGTCACCGGGGCGAACGGCACTGGATTCGAACTCCAGTACCACGCATTCTACGGGTGGACTGTCGTGTTCACTCAGACCAACAACTCGACCAACTCCGGGTTCCAGATCGAGGCTCAGCGAACGGCGGCCGCGCAGCTCGACGTCGAGCTCTGCACACCCAACTGTGCGTCGGCCACCTGGACCGGGAACTACACCGCGAGCGCGACCCAGACCGCGACCGCCTTCGGGAACTTCACGCGGGACGGCACCGTCTACCTGGACGGGGCCCCGGTCTCCGCGCTGGGGATCCTGAACGCCTCCGGCCAGACCGCGCAGGTGCTCCACTCGGAGCTCACCGTCACGGGCCCCGCTCAGACCCGGCACTGGTACTTCAACGTGAGCGCCTCGGCAGAGGCTCAGGTGACGTTCTCGCCGGAACTCGGGCTGATCCCGTACAACGTGCAGCCCGGGGACAGCTGGAACAGCTCCTCCGCGTACAACTTCAGCGGGTCGTACGACCTGACCTGGAGCTTCCTCGGCCCTCACACGTCGGCAGGGAGCACCGTCTCGAAGACGCTCGCCTCCACCGGCACCGTGGACCTGCAGGCGGACTACAACCAGGCGTTCACGCTGGCCAACCACGAGCTCACGCACATCCTCGTGATGTCGCTCTCGGGCGGTCCGTTTGACGTCTACGACGGCGTGATCATCCTGCCCCACTCCGGGAACGTCTTCAACGGCGATCCCAGCGCGGTGGGCGGCCAGGGCCTCGGCGTCGCGCCGTCGGCCTCGACCGCGGCGGTCGATTACGACTCGTCCGGCGGCCACCTCGGCATCGACGCGGCGTCGACCAACTTCGTCCCGGCCTCGGCGGGCTCGCTCCCCGTGAGCTCGTTCACGACCGCCGCCAGCTCGACCTCGGGCGGAGACGTCCAGGCCCAGCCGATGACGGTCAAGGCCGCTGACGCCTGCGCCTCGAGCCTGCTCTCCGGCGGCACCTGCGCCACCTCGTCCGGTGGACTGCTCACGCAGCTGTTCCACTCGACGGCCTTTGAGGTCGTCGCGCTGGTGCTCGGTGTCGTGGTCCTGGTCGCGGTCCTCGCGGCCGCGGTCGGCCGGCGCCCCCGGGCGCCGCCGCCCGTCCGCGTGCCCGCGACGGCGTCGGGCACCGTGCCCGCCGGAGCCAGTGGTCAGCTCGCACCGCCCCCACGCGCACCCCCGCAGCAGCCCTCGGACCCCCTGGGCAACCTGTGGTGAGAGGTGGCCAGGACTGGATAGGACGCTGAACCCCCGGGGCCTGCGGTTCCCCCCCGTAGGCCCCGTTAACCCCTTCTTCCTCCCTTTTTTTCTGGCGTGATCTCACGGAGATCTCCGGCGGCCGTTCACGCTATAAGCACGAACTGGTGAGTAAATTCGATGGAGTCAGCGACGCCGGCCTTCGACCGCTGGTTTGAGGAGGCGCAGGTCACGGAGCTCGGTCGGGAGCTCCACGACCCGCCGCAATTTCGGGACTCCCGGAAGACCGCGCTCGAGGCGTTCCGGCAGCTGCCGGTCGAGCCGGACCCGCTCTACCGCCAGTATGCATACCTTCGGGGGGCCGACCTCACCGGCGTCTCCCCGAGCGTGACCGGGGCCCCGGTGAGTCTCCCCCCGCTCGCCGACGGAGCGATCCGGATCGTCCATGATGCTTCGGGGACCCGTGTTCAGATGCCCGATGCGCTGCGAGAAGCCGGGGTCCAGGTCCGGACGCTCGACGACATCCTGGCCGCCGGCGACGACCGCGTCACCGGGTTTCTCCAGGGCATTGACCTCCACGGCCCTCGGATCGACAAGTTCGAGGCGCTCTCGGTGGCGTTCCTGAACCGCGGCGTCGAGCTCTCCGTGCCCGACCGATGCCCGGTTCCGGTTCGCGTACAGGACCTCACCGTCCTCTCGGAGCCCCAGCAAGCGCTCTCCATCCGTCGACTCGTACACGCCGGCGTCCAGTCGCGCCTCGCCGTCTCCGAGGAGGTCTACTCGGCGCCCGGGACCACGGGGCAGCGGTACTACGGCTCGCTCAACCGGATCGAGACCGGGGACGCGTCCCGAGTCGCCTACGTTACCGTACACGCCCCGGACGAGCAGGTCCTCTCGTCCTACTCCCGGGCGGCCCGGGTGGGCACGAACTCGCAGCTAGCCTGGGTCTCCGTCGGCTACGGAGGCTTTCGGACCCGGGCCCGGAACTACTCGGATATCGCGGGCAACGGCGGCGACCTCACCGACCTCCAGGCGTTCTACGGCGACCACCAGCAGTCGTTCGACAGCTACATGCAGATCACGCACCAGGGCCAGGACACCCACGGCCAGTCGATCACCCGCGGCGTGTTCCGGGGCGAGTCCCGCGGGGTGAGCCGCGGACTGGCCCGGATCGAGAAGGAGGCCCGGAAGACGATCAGTTACCTCTCCGAACACGCGATGCTGCTCTCGCGCGGGGCCCGGTCGGACACGATCCCGGTGCTCGAGATCCTCTGCCGGGACGTCAAGGCGACCCACTCCTCCTCCGTCGCGCCGGTCGACCCGGAACGAGTCTTCTATCTCGAATCTCGGGGGATCCCGGACACGCAGGCCGTCCGGATGATCGGCGAAGGGTTCCTGTCCTACGTCCTCGAGCGTGCGCCGATCGTCGGCCTCCGCGATCTGCTGTACCCCCACCTCACCACTCGCTGGGAGGGCCGACCCCTCGCCTGGACCGACGGAGGGTATCCGGCGCTCCCGGCGCTGGAGCTTCAGGGGATCGAGAGCGGCTCCGAGTGGCGCTTCGACACCAAGCTGCGGTGAGCCGCGCTTACCCGACGGCGCCGGTCATCTCGAGCTGGATGAGCCGGTTGAGCTCGAGGGCGTAGTCCATCGGTAGCTCCTTCGCGAACTCCGCGAGGAAGCCCATCAGGATCAGGTGGATCGCGTCCGACTCGTTGAGCCCGCGGCTCATGAGATAGAAGATCTGTTCCTCGCCGATCTTGCCGACCACCGCCTCGTGGGTGATCGTCGCATCCTCTTCGTGGATCTCGTTGTACGGATACGTGTCGGACCGGCTCGAATCGTCCGGGAGAAGCGCGTCGCAGCGGACCGCCGCCTTGACGCCGCTGGCGCCCTTGGCCACCCGGAGCAGCCCCCGGTAGCTCGTCTGGCCACCGCGGATCGCGATCGACTTCGAGATGATCTTGCTCGACGTGTCCGGCGCCAAGTGCACGGCCTTCGCGCCGGAGTCGATGATCTGGCCCTGGGACGCGAACGCGACGGAGAGAATGTCAGCCCGAGAGCCGCGGCCCTTGAGGAAGACCGACGGGTACTTCATCGTCACCTTGGAGCCCATGTTGCCGTCGACCCACTCGACGAGCGCGCCCTCCTCGGCCGCTGCTCGCTTCGTGACGAGGTTGTAGACGTTCTTCGACCAGTTCTGGACGGTCGTGTATCGAACCTTCGCGTAGGGCTCCGCGATGACCTCGACGACCGCGGCGTGGAGCGAGTCGGTCGAGTAGACCGGGGCGGTGCAGTTGTGGACCGAGAACCCCTTGACGAGGTAGGTGTTGTTGGTCCCTGCGACATGGAAGTTGTAGACATTGCCTTCGTACGGGGTCCGCTCGATCCCCCGGATGGGAACGAGGAAGGCATCGCCGGAGCGATGCACGGCCTCGGCAGCCTTCCCGACCTGATAGTAGACGGTGTAGAGGCGCTGGTGGGAGATGCGACGCCCATCGGGCATGGCCTCATCGAACGGCTCGCGCACATTGATCGTGGCGTAGATCCCCTGGCGGGCCTGGAGCTCCTGGACCTGGAACGCCAGCTGTCGGGAGACCGTCATCACCCGGTAGACGGTTCCGAATCGCTCGTACCGGTTGCCGTCTCCGTTGTAGTACGCTTCGAGTACAATCCGCTGCTTTGCCGGCGGTAGCTCCATCACGGCCTTGCTGAGGTGCTTACCAGCGGCGTACTTACCGGCGTGCTTCAGGCAGAAGGCGTGCAGCTCCTTGGAGTACACACCGATGGTGATCGCGTGCTTCTGGGGCTGGGGAGTCCGCCAGGGCTTCTTCCCCGTCACGCTCTCAATCGCTCGGGAGAGCTCGTTGACGTACTCTGACTCCTCGATGTGGAACGTGAAGGTCACGGCTTCGTAGCCGTTGATCTGCTGCACGCAGCCCTCGGCGAGGTAGTAGCCGAGAATGCGGAGCTCTGGCTCGCCCAGAGAGGCGTCGTCGCGCGTCGTCTGGTTGATCGGGTAGTGGAGGAAGTCGCCGGGTTGGAGCTCCCCCGCTGGAACGAACTCGGGCGACGCGGTGAGGAGGGCACCGGGCTTCAGATCGCCAAGGCTGCCCGAGGGACGGGGCCGCCAAGCTACCCGCGCGCGCGGGATGCAGAGGACGGGATGGTCGGGGGTCAGCGAGAACCGGTTCCCGATGGAGACCGGGGTGATATTGATGAGCTCCCCCTGAAACGGCCGGACCATCGTCTTCTCGACGATCGTCTCCACACCGTCACTGTTGAGCACCGGCTGGCCACGTTCAATGGCTTCGATCGGGGTCAGCTGGTCTCCGACAAGAACTTCTTCGCCGGCCGGAAGGCAGCCTTCAATGTAGTGCACCTTCGCGCCCTTGTCAGCGATGATGAGTGTCCGCTCGAACTGGCCGACATTCTTCGCGTTGATCCGGAAGTAGGCCTGCAGCGGAATGCCGGCGTCCACACCCGGGGGAACGTACACGAAGCTCCCGCCCGACCAGACGGCCGAGTTCAGGGCGGAGAACTTGTTGTCATTGAACGGAACGATCTTGCCGAAGTACTTCCGAACGATGTCGGGGTACTCCTTCACCGCCGTGTCCGTGTCGGTGAAGATCACACCCTTCTTCTGGAGGTCCTCCCGGATTTTGTGGTAGACCGTCCCAGAGTCGTACTGTGCACCCACGCCTCCGAAAAACTCGCGCTCGGCCTTGGGAATACCGAGTCGTTCGAAGGTGTTCTTGATGTCCGGAGGTAGGTCCTCCCAGCTCCGCTTCGTCTCGCCCTCCGCGAGCGGATTGGCATAGTAGGTGTAGGCATCGAAATCGATGTCCGAGAGGTCGGGGCCCCAGTCGGGCATCGGCCGCTCGACGAAATGGTCGTACGCCCGGAGCCGGTACTCCCGCATCCAGGCGGGCTCGCTCTTGAGCTTCGAGATCTGCTCGACGATCTGTCGGGAGAGCCCCTTCGCCGTCCGGACCTTGTACGTCTCCGGGTCCTTGAAGTCGTAGCGAGTGTAATCGAGCGGCTGGAAGTCGGTGACCGTTTGGGCCATAACTACCCGGCTAATTCCATCACCTATCGGTATTTAAATGAGGCGTAGTACGCGCGCCGACACTCCTCCGCCCTCGATAAACCCGATGGGTGTCGCTCAAACTGCGAAGACCGTCTGTACCTTCTCAAGACCCTCGAGCAGCCGGTCGATCTCGGCCTGCGTGTTGTACAGATACACGCTGGCCCGGCAGAGCGCAGGAACCTCCAGGCGTTCCATGAGTGGCTGGGCGCAGTGATGGCCGCTGCGGATGGCAATACCCTCCTGATCGAGAATGGTCGCCACATCGTGGGGATGGACCCCACGGACGGAGAAGCAGAGGACGGATTCGTGCCCGTCGCCCACGGGTGGCCCGTAGACCCGGACCCTGTCCCCGAACCGGTCGGTGAAACCGCGCACCGCCCGGGACAACAGGGTGTGCTCGTGCGACGCCATCTCCTCCCATCCGACCCGCTCGAGATAGTCGAGTGCGACGGACAGTGTGACGGCTCCCCCGACGTTCGGCGTACCGGCCTCGAACCGGGTCGGCGGGTCGGCGTACTCGACTCGATCCGTGTGGACGGCCCGGATCATCTCGCCGCCGCCCATGAACGGCGGGAGCTCCCGGAGGAGCTCGGCCCGGCCCCACAGGACGCCGATCCCCATCGGACCCAGTGCCTTGTGTCCCGAGAATGCGAGAAAATCCGCTCCGAGCTTCTCCACGTCCACGGGGCGGTGGGGGGCCGACTGCGCCGCATCGACGACGAGGACGGCGCCCCGCTCGTGGGCCCGGTCGGCGACCTCACGGACCGGGTTGACCGTCCCGAGGACGTTCGACACATGCGAGAGGGTCACGACCTGTGTACCCCTCGTGATCTCGCGATCGTAGTCGTCGAGTCGAAGACGGCCCTCCGCATCGATATCCACGAATCTCAGGTCCACTCCGTTTCGCTCCCGGAGCATGTGCCAGGGAACAATGTTCGAGTGGTGTTCCATGACCGTCGTCACGACCCGGCCGCCGTGCTTGAGGCGGGTGTGTCCCAATCCGGAGGCGACGAGGTTCAGGGCCTCTGTCGTCCCCCGGACGAAGACGATCTCTGACGGGTCACGCGCGCCGACGAACCGGGCCATGCGTTCGCGCGCCTTCTCGTAGGCATCGGTCGCCTCCTCGGAGAGCGTATACACGCCCCGGTGGACGTTGGCGTTCCGCTCCTCGTAGTAGTCGCGCTCGGCGTCGAGCACGACCGTGGGCTTCTGGGAGGATGCGGCCGAGTCGAGATAGGCGAGCGGGTGTCCGTGGACCGTGCGGCGGAGGATCGGGAAGTCCTTCCGGATTCGTTCGACATCCATGGCGGCCGGTTGTCCTGGGGTTCTCCCGATTCCACGACGCGAAGTGGCTCACGACGTTGACGTCGGCGCCTTCACCCAGTCGTAGCCACGGGACTCGAGCTCGACGGCCAGGTCGCGGCCGCCGGAAAGTGCCACGACGCCGTCCACCATCACGTGGACCCGGTCCGGGTTGAGGTACTTCAAGATGCGCTGGTAGTGCGTGATTACCAGGACGCCCATCCCCGGGCTCTCCTTCTGGACCTTCGAGACGGTTTCTCCCACGGAACGCACAGCGTCGATATCGAGTCCGGAGTCCGGCTCGTCGAGGATCGCAAAGATCGGCTCGAGCGTCGCCATCTGCAGGATCTCCGCCCGTTTCTTCTCGCCGCCCGAGAACCCTTCGTTGACCGAGCGTTTGAGCCAGGAGTTGTCCATGTCGAGGTAGCCAAGATGCGTCGAGAGGTTCGCGTCGAAGGCCGACGTGTCGACGTCCGGCCCGGGGTGCCGTTGGGCGTACGAGGTCCACAGGAACTTGGCCATCGAGAGCCCCGAGATCTCCTGGGGGTACTGGAAGCCGAGGAAGAGCCCCAGCTTCGCGCGTCGGTCGACTGGCAGCGCGAGCAGGTCCTGACCATCGAGTCGGGCGGACCCGGACGTGACCTTGTACTTGGGATGCCCCATGAGACAGTAGGCGAGCGTGCTCTTGCCGGAACCGTTCGGGCCCATGATGGCGGCGAGCTCGTCCGACTTGACTTCGAGCGAGACTCCCTTGAGGATCTCCTTGCCGGCAATCTCGGCGTGAAGGTCCTTGATCGAAAGCGTGTGCGTAGCGTTCGCCGGCGTCGTCATCTTCGCCTCTCGACAATCGAGCGACGACGTCTATTAAAGCATATTGCGGTGCGTAAACTCGGGAAAGACCATATAGCGCGCCCCCGTCTTCTCGGGGGCAGGAGGGCCGGTGCAAACTGAGTTCGGGCTGGCGGATACCACCCGAGGCAAGATCATCGAGGCGCTCGCCGTCTCTCCGCGGAGTGCCCGGGACCTCGCCCGTAACCTCGGGATCCAGGAGAGCGCGGTCCGGGGTCACCTCGACCGGCTCGAGGGTCGGGGCCTCGTGTCGCCATCCTTCCACCGCGAAGGGGTCGGCCGCCCCAAGAAACGGTACGTGCTCACCTCGCAAGGCCAGGACCTGTTTCCCCGGCGGTACGAGTACCTGCTGGATGCGGTGATGGAGGAGCTTCTCGCCGAAGAGGGTGAGGGCTTCACGTCGGCGCTCTTCGCCGAGGCTGCGCGTCGGATGGCCCGACAGGTTGCCGCCGAAGTGCCATCGAAAGGGTCGCGCGACGATCGCATCCGGGCCGTCGCGTCAGCCCTGAACAAGCTCGGCTTCCGGGCCCAGGTCGAGACGTTACCGGACGGCGAGGTCCGAATCAATCGGACCAACTGTGTCTTCCGGCACACGGCGTTGACGCACGCCTACCTCCTGTGCGAGGTGTTCGACAAGCACCTCACCGAAGCGCTTCTCGGACAGTCCGGCCTCCAGCTCGAGGACTCGATCACGCGCGGCGGTCGGACGTGTACCCATCTGATCCAGCTCCGGTAGAGGAGCACCGGCCGTCGGCCCCGCCCCCGTCGGACCCGATCCGTGACCGGGCGGGGTCCGTAGGCTCCACGCCCCTCCTCCGGCTCCATCGAATCCACGGAAGCCGGTCGTCGCCGGCCGAGTTCTGGGTCAAGGCGGAGTTTCTCAATCCGACCGGTTCCGTGAAGGACCGCGCAGCCGAGGGTATCGTGCGGAGTGCGTTCGCAACCGGCCAGCTCGCCCCGGGTCGCACCCTGCTGGATGCGTCGAGCGGCAACACCGGGATCTCCTTCGCGATGCTGGGAGCGCGGCTCGGCTTCCCGGTTGCGATCTGTCTGCCCCGCAACGCGAGCCCGGAACGGGTCTACGCTCTCCGCTCGCTCGGCGCCACCGTACTCTTCACGGACCCGATCGATGGCACCGACGGCGCCCAGCGCGAGGCCCGTCGCCTCGCCCTCGAAGCGCCGGACGTTTACTTCTACGCGGACCAGTATAACCATCCCTCCAATCCGGACGCGCACTTTCAGGGGACCGGGCCGGAGATCTGGGAGCAAACGCGGCACCGAGTCACACACCTGGTCGCAGGCGTCGGCACCGGTGGGACGATCACCGGGACTGGCCGTTTCCTGAAGCTCGTCGCGCCCAAGGTCCGCGTCCTTGGGGTGC
This sequence comes from Thermoplasmata archaeon, assembly GCA_030037955.1. GTDB lineage: Archaea > Thermoplasmatota > Thermoplasmata > Lutacidiplasmatales > UBA184 > JAKIWV01. The sequence goes on along the minus strand of JASHPT010000143.1, from coordinate 2,248 downwards.
AGCCGACGGGACCCATGCACGGTCTCGAGGGCCTCAAGCACATTCCGACGGCACTACGGCCCGGCACGTACGACGACCGCGTCGTCGACGAGACCATCCGCGTCGAAACCGAAGAGGCGCAGGCCGTGCGTCGAGCACTCGCGAAGGAGGAGGGGCTGTTCGTCGGCACCTCGTCGGGGGCCGCACTTGCCGCAGCGCTGACGGTGAACTACCCACCCGATGCGGTCGCCGTCGTCATCCTCCCGGACGGTGGCGAGCGGTACCGGTCCGATCCGTACTGGGAAGCGTCCCCATGAGGGTCGTACTACCCGAGGACGTCGTCCGGGACATCCGGCGGCACGCGGAGGCGACGTACCCGGAGGAGTGCTGCGGGTTCCTTGTGGGCCCGGACGGCGGCTCTCCGACAGCCTCCGAGCGTCGGATCCTTCGGACGATCGTTGCCGAGAACCGGACCGACGGCGAACGGAGGCGAAGATTCGAGATCCAGCCCGAGGAGCTCCGGCGCGTGGAGCGGCTCCTGGATGGAACCGGCGAGGCGGTGCTCGGCTTCTACCACTCGCATCCTGACCACCCGGCGGTTCCGTCGCAGTTCGACCAGGACCATGCCTGGCCGTGGTACACCTACATCGTCCTCGCCGTGACGAGCGGCCAGGCCGCGGACTTCGGTGCCTTCGAACTCGACGCGGACGAGCGCCGGTTCGCTCCCGTTCCTTGGACGTCAGACTCTGGCTCGCCCGATCGACCAGTGAAAGACAGGTAAGGGAGGGAGTAATATCGAGCGGCCGAAGGCCCTGCACTGGTCCATGCCGAAGGTGCAGGTACGCCTCCCGACCCCGCTCCGAGGTCTGACGGGTGGGGCCGCGGTCGCCGACGTTGACGGGAGCACGGTTGGGGAGGTGCTCCGCGGTCTGGTCGCGCAACACCGTGGACTCGAGAAGCATCTCTACGGCGACCAGGGACAACTGCGAAACTTCGTTTCGGTGTACCTCAATGACGAGGATGTGCGCCAGCTCCAGCGCGAGTCAACGCCGGTCCGCACGGGCGACATCCTGAGCCTCGTCCCCGCCATTGCCGGAGGGGCGCCGGCCTCGCCCGGGACCGCCGGTCGTCCGGTCCCTGCGGTGCCTCCCGCCCCCTCCGGGGCCGGCGAGGGCGCGCCGCTGAGCTCGGAGCAGATGCGACGGTACAGTCGCCATTTGCTCCTCCCGGAGGTCGGCGTCCGAGGTCAGCGACGTCTTCGTGCCTCGAAGGTCCTTCTGGTGGGCGCCGGCGGACTGGGCTCGCCGACCGCCCTCTACCTTGCGGCGGCCGGCGTGGGGGAGATCGGCCTGGTCGACTTCGACCGCGTCGAGGCCTCGAACCTGCAGCGCCAGGTGATGTACGGGACCCGGGACATCGGACGCACGAAACTCGAGTCGGCCCGCGACCGGCTCAGCGACCTGAATCCCGACGTTGTCGTTCGGCCGCACGACGTACATCTGTCCAGTGAGAACGCGATGGAAATTCTCCGACCGTACGACGTCATCGTCGATGGCACCGACAATTTTCCCACTCGGTACCTCGTGAACGACGCCTCGGTCCTTCTCGGCAAGCCGAATGTCTACGGCTCCATCTATCGATTCGAGGGACAGGCGAGCGTCTTCGACGCTCGTGTCGGCCCCTGCTACCGGTGCCTGTATCCGGAGCCTCCTCCGCCGGGTCTCGTGCCCTCCTGTGCCGAGGGCGGAGTCCTCGGGGTACTGCCCGGGATCGTCGGAACGATCCAGGCCACGGAGACGGTCAAGCTCCTGCTGGGCGTCGGCGAACCGCTGGTGGGCCGGCTGCTCCTCTTCGATGCCCTCTCGCTCCGGTTCCGGGAGCTGCGGCTCCGGAAAAACCCCGAGTGCGTGCTCTGCGGCACCCATCCCACGCAGACCGGACTGATCGACTACCCGGCCTTCTGCGGAGTGTCGGCCACGCCGGAGGCCACCGACGCGGGCGCCGTGCCGGAGATCGCGCCGGAGGCGCTGGCGGCCCGTCTCGCCCGGGACGATCCCCCCTTGGTCGTAGACGTCCGGTCGCCGAGCGAGTGGGACATCGTGCACCTGCCGGGCGCGACGCTGATTCCGCTCGCCGACCTTCCGGACCGTGTCACCGAGCTCGCCCGGGCCCGGGAAGTCGTGGTGTACTGTCACAAGGGCAATCGGTCGGCGCGGGCCACCCGACTCCTTCTCGACCTCGGTTTCACTCACGTGGAAAGTCTGCGCGG
>JASHPT010000142.1 GCA_030037955.1 Thermoplasmata archaeon | reverse complement strand
CATCCGCCCGGGGTGTAGAAGGGAGTCGGCGCGACGACCGCGAAAGGAGCAGGTGGTAGATCCGACAACGCTGGGCCATCCCACGCTGCTGGTACCCGGACTTGTCGCAGGGAGTCGGCGCTCGCGGATTCTCCGGTCTAGGTCAGACGCTACGAAGGATCGTGTTCAGCCGCTCCATGGCGCCCAGCGGGAGTGCCCCCCGATGCCGGACGCGGTTGGCCATGGACATCCCGACCAGGGTGAGGAGCATGACGGGGACAGCCGTGGTGATTGGCATTCGGGTACGGGAGTCGTGCCGGTACCGGACCGGGACCTCCAAAACCGGGTACCCGCCCTGTACCACGTGATAGAGCATGCCCACCTCGAACGCCCGGTTCGTGACCGTCAGCCGATTCAGAATCAGGTCGACGACTTCGTGGGGGAAGACCTTCAGCCCGCACTGAGCGTCCGCCACCCGGACGTTGAGGGAGGCTCGCACGAGGGCATGCCACACCCAGCCGACGAATCGACGCCACTGACTCTCGGGTACCACGACCACGCTTGGATCGATTCGACGGGAGGCAATCACGCAGAGATGTTTCTCCAACCCGATGTTCAGGAGCGTACGCAGGTCTTCCGGCGGAACGCTCCCATCAGCGTCCGCGTAGGCAACCAGCGAGAGCGTGGCATGTCGGAATCCTTCGAGAATCGCCCCGCCCCGGCCGAGCTTGCTAGGATAGCGAAGACAACGAACCCCTCGGTCCTCGAAGCGCCTCGCAACGTCCTCAGTGCCGTCGGACCCGTCGGCCACGACCAAGACCTCGTGGGGGATGCCGTACCCCTCCAGCACGGGGAGATACCGCTCCAAGGTCGGCCCCAACCGGTCCTCTTCGTTGTAGGCAGGTATGATCAGCGAGAGCCCTGCGGGAAAAGTTCGCGGGGGCGCCGTCGTTCAACGCCTCCCACGGTTGCCGAGGGTCCCCAGAGAAAGCGCCACCGTCTCCGGAGGAAGGGCTGGGGTCCGCGCGGAGGGTCGCACTGGGCCCTGACCTGAGCGGCCCGATTAATATGTTCCGGTAGGGGCCGCTTTGCGGTTTCACTGAAGCCGTGGAAGCGTGCCGGCCCTCACCGTTCACTCGGAGATGGCCGACGCGAAGCCTCTTTTAGTATGCCCGGGCCTGCGACCTTCCGTGACCGCCCGCAGCGCATTGATCACGGGTATCACCGGACAGGACGGCTCGTATCTCGCCGAGCTGTTGCTTCAGAAGGGCTACCGGGTCTCTGGGCTGGTTCGACGCTTGAGCAGCCCCAACATGTCGCACCTAGCCGGAATTCAGGACCGCATCGAGATTCTCGACGGCGACCTCATGGACCAGCACTCCCTGAACGAGGCCGTCCGAAGATCCGCTCCGACCGAGGTGTACAACCTCGCTGCCCAATCGTTCGTCGGCACCTCGTTCACCCAGCCGGTCCTAACCGGAGAGATCACAGGTCTCGGCGTCCTTCGGCTCCTCGACGCAGTCCGGGCGGAGGCCCCGTCGGCTCGGTTCTACCAAGCGTCGTCCAGCGAAATGTTCGGACAGGTCGACCGAGAGCCACAGGACGAATCGACCCCGTTCCATCCTCGGAGTCCCTACGGCGTGGCCAAGGTGTACGGGTACTGGGCCTGTGTGAACTACCGGGAGGCCTACTCGATGTACATAAGTAATGGGATTACTTTTAACCACGAGAGCACCCGGCGCGGAGTTGAATTCGTGACGAGGAAGGTGTCGGATGGTGTGGCACGGATCGCGGCCGGCCAGACTGACGCAATCACTCTCGGTAACTTGGATGCGAAGCGAGACTGGGGGTATGCTCCGGACTACGTCGAGCTCATGTGGCGGATCCTTCAGCACACTGCCCCGGGAGAATTTGTGGGTGCTACGGGAGAATCCCACACTGTTCGTGAGTTCGTGCAGGAGGCGTTCACGGTCGCGGGGATCGACGACTGGGAGAAGCATCTCCGGCTCGATCCGAAGCTGAACCGGCCCGCGGAGGTCTACAACCTGCGCGGGGACGCCACTAAGGCAAAACGCGTACTAGGCTGGGAGCCTCGGACCCGGTTCAAGGAGCTCGTGCGCATCATGGTGGAGGCGGACATGGAGCGTGTCAAGAGAGCGTCCCGGTCGGACTAGAGAATGCAGTGTGGTGTCCCGGGCCCACCGGAAGTCACGGAGACGTAGTTTCGTCCAACGCTTGGCTGCGGGGCCCACCGTAGCGGGCCGCGACGCCCGAAAGGGCCGGGCCCGGCGACACGAAGGCCGGGCGCTCTCGATCCAGTGGATCTGGTCTCCGCAGTGCGGGCAAGCCGGGCTCCCGGAGCTCGTATTCCGAATCCAGTCCGAAGGGTTCGACCCGAATCGGCATCGAGTGAGGGAGGGTGCGTGGTTTGATCGGACCCGACCCGGGCCTCTCGGCAAGGTGAAGCGTCAGTCGCTGGACGTACTCGGGTTCGGGAGACCCCTCTATCGCCGCAGAAATCAGGCCCACCCACTGCTGGGCTAGCGTGTCGACGTGGAAGTCGCGGGCCCGCTCGAGACACTGACGCACCATGGCCGCAGGATAGCCCCTTCGGAAGACCCTCCGAGCCATGCGCACCAGCTCCTCGGCGGTATCCACGAGCCAGCCGGTCCGTTCGTCTACGACGGTCTCTCCCGGCCCCTGCCTTCGGTACGTCAACACCGGGGTCCCACACGCCATCGATTCGACGGGGACGAGGCCGAACGGCTCTTCGGTGAACGGAAAGACGGTGACCAGGGCGTTCGAGTACAGGCCCCGAAGTTCTTCGTCCGAGAGGTGGCCGAGAATCTCTACGTGGGCTGGCAGACCGCTCCGGAACGCCGCGTCGACCCAGCCCGGACTCTTTGAGCCGAAGATTTTGAGCGGAATTCCCAACTGCGACAGCTGGTACAGGGCCTGGGTATCGGTTTCCTTCCCCAGGTAACTCAGCAGGTAGCCGCGACTCGGACTCGGAGCAGACGGGCGGAAGACATCCCGGTAGTAAAACGGCAGCACCCCACGCACTGGGATGGAATGCTCGGTAAATCCCCGGCCGACATGATGTGTGCTCGAATAGATTCGGCGGGCATGCTTCGCCGCCCGCCATGCGTGGGTCCAATCGGCCGCACCGATCGCAGTGCCTGCGATGCGCGCCGGCCATCGGAGCCATCCGTTGAAGCTGCGTTGCATCGCCTCCAGCGCAGGCCCCAACGTCCCGGATTGAATGTACCAGCAGTCGGCATCGCACGCCGTGGTCATCGAATAGTTGACGCGCAAGCCACCGAACTCTCGCAAGCACCGATTGACTTCGCGACCGTTCAGTCCGAGCAGCGCATCCCGTCCCCACGACCAGACGTAGGGAGGCAGCTCGTCTCTCGGATGGCGAACTGGAGGGAATCCGGCCGTGCCTCCAAAGGTATGGATTCCCCGGGACTCCAAGGCCTGGCGCACCGGCTCGGACAGCGCGGGAGCCGTGAGACCGACTTCGAACCTTCGTGCTAATCGCTCCAGCAAGGGGGCCGCTACTTGGTACTGCACGAACTCCGTGCTCAGCAAGGGCTCCGTGACGAAGGCGACCCGATCCATGCTTGCGTATCCTCCGGATCGGCGCCGCTCCTCCTCCCACAAGGGGTTGCCGCGTCTGGAGGGAGTCCCGCTCCGTAAGGGGTCGGCAGATGCCGAATCTTAGTACTTAGGCTTATCGAGGGGGGTAGAGAGGGAATTCCGGCGCCCTGCGGGCACGCGCGATGCCCGCGTCCTACCAAGGGCCGCAACAACGGCAAGGTCGTCGAGAGAGCCGCGTGTGCGTTAGCTGGCAGCCCCTTGGCTAATGAAGGGACCGGCCCTCCGTTTGACAGATCGCGGCCTGAGATGGGGCAGTGTCCCGTTGTCGATCCCGAACACCGTCGCGCTCACGTGGCGCGGGTCCATCTCGCCTGCAGAGGGGCCGCAGAAGCCGCGAAGGTCTAGCGGCTATTGCGCTCACCAGTGCGAGTGCGCACCGAAGGGCTTTTCTCCAAGACGAGGGACTAGCTCACTCCTCGTCGGCCCCTTCTCGGAGGCAGCCCCCGCGGAGGGCGTGTTGGGGAGTGGACAGCGTGGGTCGAGACCGAATCGAAACTTGCGGTCGTCTATCGTCTGGCCCAGCGAGATGCCGCGCTCTTGTAGGCATAGCCCAAGCGCTCGAGTTCGACTATCATCGACCACCCGCGTCGCCCCGCATTGATGACTCCCACCACGCGTTTCCCGGCTGACCCGTGAGCCCACATGTCCCTATCAGCTCAAAGCAGAGAAGCAGCGGAGGACTCGGGCCCGACCGAGGACCAGGCCGTCCCCGCTTCTTCGGCAGAGCCAGGCTCGGAGCCCGCGGCGAAGCCAGCTGCAGCGGCCCGGGGCCGGTGGCTTCGGAGCCCAGTCACTTGGCTCATCGTCTTCATTGCCGTGTACTTCACGGTCTCGCTCGCGAACTCGATCGTGGGGTACCTCAACGTCCAAGTGGGGGGTACCGGGGCGGCCGTTGACCTCGGGACGTTCGAACAGACGCTCACCAGTACCTCCCTCCACTTTCATGGCCCATTCTACGAAGCGCTGGACTGTGGCTGGTCTGATCGCTGCTCCTTCCTGCTCGTCCATCCGGCGCTGGTCCTGTATCCCCTGGTGCCCGTCTATGCGGCACTCCCGTCGGCGTACACTCTCTTCGTGCTGCAATCCCTGGTAGTGGCCCTCGCCGCGGTGCCGCTGTTCGTCCTGGCGCGGAACATTACCCGGTCCTCCTCCCGCGCGCTTCTCACCGCGGCACTCTACCTGCTCTGGGTTCCGGTATTGTCCTCCAGCGACCATTCGTTCCACCTCGAGAGCTTCATGCCGCTCGAGCTGTTCACGACCTTTTTGCTCTGGGAGCGGAAGCAGTTTCTCTGGGGAACGCTGGTCGCTGCGCTCTCGTTCATCACCCTCGATATTGCTCCAGTCATGACGTTCTTCTTCGGACTCTTCCTGTTCTTCCCTCTCCTTTGGGCCGGCGCGCTGGCCCTGGTAGCACACCTACGAGCCTGGGCCCTGGGCAAGCCCGCGCCGGGCGGCGGCGTCGATAGCTGGCCGGCCCGGATCATGGCCCAGCTCCGAAAGCCGGAGGGATGGGGATCACTGTGTCTGATGGCGATCTCGGTGGCCGGTTACATTCTGATTCGCCTGTTCGTGCTCCATTTCGCCACTCCACTGCTGGGAGTGCCACCGCTCCCGGCGCAGTACCAGTTGCCCCTCACCGAACCCAATCCGCACTTCGGGTACGGGCTCAGCGCCCTGGGGTACCAAACCGTTCCCAAGCTCGAGTTCACCTTCTTCCTGTTCGCCTCCTTAGGATTCATTCCGTTGCTAGTGCCACGCACGCTCGTCCTGGCGGTATCGGTGATCGCCTGGTACTCCCTTACAGAGGTCCCTTCGTACTACCAGCTCGGAGGGCACTACACAATTCTGGCCGCGGTTCCCTTGATGATCGGGTTCTGCTACGGTCTGTCCCGCCTACCCCTGACCCCTCAGCCCCAGTCGGATCTGACTGCCGCCAGCGGCCCGGAGCCCTCGACGGACGGGCCGCCGACTTCCGCTGCGGGGGTCGTGCGGCCCCGCCCGGGATGGCACGTGGCCGGTGGAGTCCTCCTTGCCGGCGTGATCGTGCTGAGCCTGTTGTTGTGCCCCGTATTCCCCACGTATGCCCCGCTCGACAAGGCCTTCGGTTTGAAGGAAGCGCCGGGTCTCCCGGTTTCGCTGAGCATCGTCCCCGGCTTCGGGAACATCGAGCGGATGATTGCGACCATTCCCTCCGGAGCGACCGTGGCGGCCTCAGCGGACCTCTTCCCGTACGTCGGAAACAATCCGCGAGCCATCCCGTTGTTCGCTGTCGTTAACGCGAGTCGCCTTCCGTTCAACGCGTCCGTTCCGACCTATCTTCTGGTTGATGCCTCGGCAAAGACGAGTGAAGTGGCACAGGAATTCCCGGCGTTAACCCGTCCCCTAGCCGCCCTAGGATACGGGGTCGCCGGGGTCGTGGAGAGCTCCCCGGCCGGCCTGGTGCTGCTCTACGAGCACGGGTTTACGGGCTCCCCGACTCTGTTCGGCCCGAGCGTAGCCTCCTCGCGAGTCGTGTTCCCGGCCTCCACCTTCACACTGGGTCGCTCCGGCCAGTGGGCGACCGACCCCAGCTCACCCTACAACCCGGTGATTCAGAGCGTGGCAGCTCCGGTGGTCGGGACTTCAATCTGGATCGGACCCGACGCCAACCTCGTTGCCGGAAACTATACCGTCGCTCTGCAGATGCGGGCCATCCCGACCAGCCCTCCGAATGCGACCGAGGAAAGCTCCAACGCGATCCAGGTACTGTACGGCGAGTTCGGAAACGCGGTGGCGAACGGCCACAACTTCACCCTCTCCCAGTTCAAAACCACCGGGTGGACCACCGTCCAGTTCACCCTACATCTGACCAGCCCGGTGCTGAACTTTGAGGTCTACGGGGCCGTCGCGACACCCTACGTCGAGCTCAAGCTGGCTTCGATGACGGTGACCCCGCTCGTCTCCTGAGGCATCCACGGCGCCCGAGGCCCTCGGAGGTCAACCCTCGAGGGGCCGGAGCCGACCGCCGGATCGGTGGGAGCGGCCGCTGTCGACGTCCAGCGAGTCTTCGAGTCTCGTCGACGGGTGGGATCTGCAGGCTTGACAGGTCTTATAGCCGGCCGACCTCAGAAGCAAGCCTCTCCGGAGGTTTCTGTGTCGGAGACGAACCAGCGGGTCCGACGGGGCGCTCCCTCGTGGCTAATGAACCGCCTGAGAAAGCCGGGGTCCGGGAGCCGGGCGGATCTCCCGAGCTATGCCTACCTTCAGGAACTGATGCGGAGGTACAGGACAGACCGTCTGGTGGGCGTCTCCCCCGCAGAGTTTCGCAAGAGAATCGACGAGTTCCTGCAACTCGACGACTACTCCATGGAAGGATTCGCCCAGCCCGACAAGCAACGAGATCTCACGATCCGCTTTCATTGGGGCCATGACCACGACTTTGGAGAGTTCGCCCTACGGGGACGCATGCAAGATCGACATCTTTCGCTCATCGCCACGTTCATCGACCAGTTGGACGCCATCCCGCGCGACCTCTCGGGGAAAAGCGTACTCGACCTTGGCGCCTGGACCGGGGGGACCAGCCTGCTACTCTCCGCCATGGGGGCCAACGTCGTCGCGATCGAGGAGGTCCGGAAGTACGTCGAGTGCTTGGAGTACCTCCAGCGCGTGTTCGATGTCCAGGGCCTGAGCCCGCATGCGCTCTCGCTCTTCGAGTGCTCGGGCCCGGAGTTCGAGGCCCGGTTCGACGTGGTACTATTCGCGGGCGTCCTGTACCACGTCACCGATCCGGTTCTGGCTCTCCGGATCGTCTTCAACGCACTGAAGCCGGGAGGTGTGTGTCTCGTGGAAACAGCGGTTTGCGCGAGCCGCGACCCCACCCTTGTGTACGAGGGTCCCAGCGAAGTCACCTGGGGGAGCGCCAAGAACCGAAGCCGGGCCGGGTGGAACTGGTTCATCCCGTCCTCCACAGCCGTCCACCAGATGATGATCGACGTAGGATTCAGTCAAGTGCGGGCCCTCGAAGGTCCCGGAGACCGAGCGTACTTCGTGGGCACCAAGCTTGGACAGGTAGACATGCTCCGTGCCGGGCTATCGGCCCGGCATGTGAGTTAGGAGGGACGGCCCGGACCGGGTCCGCCGGTGCGACGCGCTCTCCCTGGAACGCTCTGACATCCTCCGTCAGTGGACGACGGATGGTTCCCATCCGGGGGGGCAGCCGCCCGGCGCGAGGGCTTCTCGGAGCTCCCGGTGTCAGATGTAGCCCCAGGACTTAAGCCGTACCGAGACCGCCGACGCCGTGGCTTCCCGGGGAATCTCCTCCATCCGACGGCCGATGGACCGGGCCCCTTCGACGAGCTCAGGGTCTGCGGTGTTCGGGATGCCTTCGCGGTCGCTCCTCGCGGCAGGATCCCGGCTCAGGTCGTAGGAATGGATCTCCTCCGGGCCAGCCTCGAACACGAGCTTCGTGTCCCCGAGGTACGCCGCGATAGCCAGCCGATCCAGCTCGACCTTCCGGGAGGATGGGAGCCAGCGCTCTCCGATGGTTCCGTCGGATACGGCAAACACGGGCCCCGGCCGCGGGCTATCCACGAGGTTTCGAAGGGGGAGTCCCGAAAACCCTACCGGGGGCGCCTCCTGAGCCAGGTGAAGGCACGTGGGCACGACGTCGACTAGGCTCGTCCAGCTGGCGCTCTTCCGGCCGCCAGCCTCCCCGCCGGGGAACCGGACCAGCATCGGGATCCGAATCATCGATTCGTCCACTCGGAACCGATGGTAGAGCATGCCGTTCTCGCCAAAGGCCTGACCGTGGTCACTCGTGAGTACGAGGAGCGTGTTGTCCCAGCGACCGGCGCGGCGGAACCCGTCCACTAGGCCCCCGATGCGACGGTCGAGGCGCCGGATAGCGCTCCGGTAGAGGTCGTGGAGGTACCCCATGTCCCAGCCGGAGGCGGGATCGGGGTCCGCCAGCCAACCGGCTTTGTCTTGGCGAAGTGCCACGTATCGCCGCCAGCCGCCCCTCCGCGCCACCGTCGGTGCGTCGGGAAAGTACGGCTCGTGGGCGTCGAGCAGGTTGACGAAGCAGTACACCGGTGCGGCCGGTGGCACCGCGCCGAGAAACCGCTCCATCGAGGGCTCGATCCAACGGGCCACGTCGTACGCGTCATCCTGCTCGCACCCCCGAAGCCGGTCGGCCAAGAGAGCCCCGACCGCCGGTACCGCGACGTGCCGCTCGAGCTCGGCCCGTATCGGAAGCTCATCGTACGGAAGGCGGCGCAGGATTCTTTGACGGAGTCCCCGGCGCGGGGAGTCTCCGCCGTTGTTGGTCGAACTGGTGTGCGGCGGCTCGCGGGTATGATCCAGGCGGAGAAACAAGTCGAACATGCTTCCCCACTCGGCGACGTCGAAGCCGGTGCCGAGGCCCGTGGCCGGACAGATCAAGGCATTCGCGGAGAAGCTGGCCGACCGGTACCCTAGCGGTCGAAGGAGCTCGGGCAGTCGAGGGACGGTGGGGTCTAAGGCCAGGGATCGTCGTCCATGGTCCCCGTGTTCCCAGGGGTACAGCCCGGTGAAGAGGCTGGCATGCGAGGGAATGGTCCAGGGGGCGACCGTCGCGGCTCGGGAGAACAGTACCGACTCCCTTCGGAGGGCGGACACGACCGGCATGTCGGCGATCTCGTCGGATCCGCCGGGAAAGTCCGACGCGCGTACGCAATCCATCACGATGACGAGGATGTTGGGGCGGGTCAAGGATCAGGCCACGACCCTCTCTGTCGGCGCGCCGACATAAGACTAGTGTCAGAGGTCCTCCGGATCCTTGGGTACCGGACTCGACTCACTCCGGTCGCCTTCCGGTCGATCGGCACTCGGCCTTATGGCCACGGACTTTCGTCGACGACGGTTACGCCGTAGAATGCGATCGTTTGCCCGATGGAGGGATTCAGCCCGACGAACTCCAGCGCGCCGATGGACGTCCATGCAACCGTCACCGTTTCGGTCAGGTTGTGCAGACCCGCGGAGCCGTTCACAAACACGTCTGAAAGGACGCTCTGATTCGAGGCATCGCTGGAGAACGCGTAGGACACGGTACTGTAACCTCCGCCGATGGGCGTGAGTTGCATGCCGAGGGAGAACGGGTCGTCGAGCACCTTGAGCTCGAACGCGGTGGTGGGTTCCGGTAGGGTGACAGCGAACTGGGCGGTCAGTTCGTACTGGCCGGGGGCGAGGAGGGGGAAGTACGGCCCCGTCCAGAGGAAGCCGGTCGTCCGCTGGGTGCCTTGGTAGAGGAGTGGGCTGCCATCGGCGGTCGAGTCGAGCCGAGCCTGTCCGGGGGTGAAGTCCGACGGTGGGAAGAGGTACGTCTCTCCGCCGAACCATCGCACGGGGCTCGTGGCCGGGCCCCGGGCCAGTAGTCGAATGCCATCTCCGGCGGCCACGACGTGGAAGTCGGTCCAGTTACCGTAGTACTGGACCAGGGCCGAGTTCGTCCAGTCCATCGTGAAGTCGAGCAGCACATAGGAGGCCACGGAGACCTCTTCCGCGACGTACGACCGTAAGGTCGTTCCGCGGATCGTCGCGGGGGAAATCGGTGAAAGAAGGGCGTTCGGATCCGTAGCGATCTGGGAAAACAGGTCGTTCGTCGTGAGCACGGTCGCGTCCCGCGGGATTAACCCGATGATATCGCGAAGGACCTGCTGGTGGGGGGTCGGCTCCGGGAAACCGAAGGAGACCGCCGGTGCGCCTTGCAGCGGCGACTCCAGGAGCGGATAGCAGAGCCCGGATACCGCGACCATCCCGACGACCCAGAGCGCGACGGGGCCGGCGCGGGCCGCCCGGCCCCGCGGGTGGTGGAAGGGGCTGGTCCGGCGAGGTCTCGCTGCCGCCTCGGTCTCCACGCGTCGCTCGAAGTACCGGGTGACCCGGCCAACGCCGGAACAGGCCGAGGCGGCTACGAACGGGAGGGCGTAGGCCACGAACTGATCGCCAAACGTGTACCGCGCCGGAGACACTCCACCCAGAGCGTACGCAAACCATAGGGCGGCGGGTAGGAGTTCCGCGAGGTCACCGGCGAACGACAGGAAACCGAACGCACCGAAGACCAAGACGAGGTAGAGCAGTTTGCTGCTCCCGTCCATCAGAAGATCGGGGGCTATATGGCCGACTTCGCTCGCGAGGACGTAGGGCAGCGCACTGAGAGACGGCGCGCCGAACCCTCCGGGGCCGGAGGTACCGGCAAAGAGTACGTTCGAGCTACCGGAAAACCTCGAGGCGGCCCACACGATCGCCGCCGCACCGAGGGCCCACAGGGTCGCGAGAACCACCGCGAGCCTGCCCAGTGCCCGGTCTCGAACCCGGTCGGCCTCCGGACTCTTCCGGGACAGCCAACTGCTGAGCAGAAAAGCGGCCCCCACCGCGAGCAGCAAGAGTACGGAAAACTCCTCGACCGAGAGCGCCAGGAGCGATGCGACGATGAACCCGGTCCGATGGGACCGCTGTCGAGCGTAGAGGACCGCCAGGAAGAACAGGGGGAGCAACGCCTCGGTATGGTAGTCGAACCACCCGATGGAGACCGGCATGACGCCGAACAGGTAGGCCGCTCCCATGACGAAGGCGGCATCCTCCCGGCCGGTCGAGGCCCGGACCAGCCAGTAGACCACGAAACCGGATCCCCCGAGGGCCGCCGCTTGGACCGCGAACAGCGTGGTCGCCGCCGGGAAAGCCAGTAAGAGAGGGGCGAGCAGCCATGCGAACGGGGTGAAGTGGGGCACCAGCGGCAACGCGCCTCCGCGAGCGATCACCGAGTAGGCCTGGAGGTACACCCCCAGGTCCCACCCCCGGGTTTGGAAAGTCCAGTAGCGCACCGTGGAGAGGCCGACCATGAGGGTGACGAACACGAGGACGAGGGCGTCGAACCCCAATTCCCATCGGGTCCGCGGAAGTCCGGATCGTATGGCCCGGACAATCCGGGCCACCGTGTGACGGAGTGTCCACCCTTCGAACGCTTCGACCATGGAGGGCGGCGCAGCGGTCACCGACTCGACCGTTTTTCGGAGGCGGGGGGGAGCTTCGCCGGTAGAATCCGGTCTTGGAGCAACTCCCTCCGGCCGGAGACCACCGACGCGGGCACCTGGGAGGGCTTCATGCCGTCACGACCCCCGGGGCAGGAGGGGACCCCACCAGGCCTCGTGGTGCTGGTACCACTGGACGGTCTCGGCGAGCGCCTCATCGAATGCGTGGCTGGGCTTCCATCCCAGCTCGGTCCGTATACGGGTCGGGTCCAGGGCGTAGCGGCGGTCATGACCGGGGCGGTCCGCTACGTACTCGACCCGGTCCGGCCCCTGCCCGAGGCACCGGAGAATCCGGTCCACAACCTCGCGATTGGACCGCTCGTTCTGCGCGGAGACCAGGTACGTGGTGCCGGTCCGTCCGCGGTGCGCGATGCTGTCGATCGCGTCGCAGTGATCGAGCACGTAGATCCAGTCCCGGACGTTCTTGCCGTCCCCGTAGAGCCGGACCTTCTCCCCCCGCAGCAGGCGGATGATGGACAGTGGGATGAGTTTCTCCGGATACTGGTAGGAGCCGAAGTTGTTCCCACAATTGGACAGCGTCGCGGGGAAGCCGTACGTTTCCGACCAGGCCCGGACCAGGTGGTCCGAGCCGGCCTTGGAGGCGGAATAGGGCCCGCGCGGCTGGTAGGGAGACCCTTCGACGAACCGATGGGGGTCGTTGAGCTCCAGAGATCCGTAGACCTCGTCAGTCGACACATGATGGAATCGGCGAACATCGCCGTGCCGGCAGGCTTCCAGCAGGGTGCCGGTCCCGAGCACGTTCGTCCGCACGAAGCGAAGCGGCTCCTGGATCGCTCGATCGTTGTGACTCTCGGCGGCCAAATGCAGGACGAGGTCGGCGCCCTGCACCTCTCGGGAGATCGACGGAAGATCCAGCAGATCTCCCTGCACGAACCGGAACCCCGGCGTACCCTCGAGGTCGGCGAGCGACTCCCGGCGCCCGGCATACGTCAGGAGGTCGTACACGACGAGCTCGTCCTCCGGGTGCTGCCGGCGCCAGTAATGCGCCAGGTTGGAGCCGATGAAGCCGGCGCCGCCAGTGAGAACGACCTTCATAGAGCGGAGGACGCGTCGACGCCCGCTCGTCGCAGGCGGGATGCGATAATTGGGTTGCGGTGCCCGGCCGCGGAGGGACCGGCGCTCAGAGCTGCACCCGGGCAGCGTCTCCCAGCGTCACGCGGAGGTCCTGGGGGCTCTGGCTGCCGCACCGGATCTCGACATTCCTCCCGATCAGACTGTCGACGATCCGGACCGGCCCCGTGATGTGAGAGCCTTCGAGGACGATCGACCGTCGGACCTCCGCGCCGTGCAGCACCACCCCGTCGCCGAGGGCGGTCGACGGACCGATCCGGCTCCCCGCCGCGATGTGGGCCCCGGCGCCGATCACGACCGGTCCGGAGATCTCCACGTCATTCTCGATGACCGTGCCTTGACCGATCCCCACGAGTCCCGTGAGCGAGGCTTCGCGGGATACCGTGCCGTGATGGGCGAAGGCCTCGGAAGGCATCGTGGTGAGCACGAGCTCGTTGGCCTCGAGCAGGTCCTCGGGCCGTCCCGTGTCTTTCCACCAGCCGCGGACCGGATGGGGGAGAACCCGGTGGCCAGACCTGACGAGCTTCCAGATCGCCTCCGTGATCTCAAGCTCCCCCCGACGGGAGGGCTTGAGGTCGGCGACGACCGGGTGGATGTCCGGCCCGAACAGGTAGACGCCGATGAGCGCCAGATTGCTCCGGGGATGCGCCGGCTTCTCCTCGATCGACACGATCGCCTCCCCATCGAGCTCGATGATCCCGTAGTGGGACGGCTGACTCACCGGGGTCACGCCGACCACGGCACTGGGATGCTCCCGCTGGTACAGGTCGACGAAGCGCTCGAGGCCCTCCTGGAGCAGGTTGTCGCCCAGGTACATCACGAACGGGTCGTCCCCGAGGAACTCCCGGGCGCAAAGCACGGCATGTGCCAGACCCCGAGGGTCGCCCTGATGGACGTAGCTGACCCGGAGGCCGAACGCCGAGCCGTCGCGAACGGTCTCCTGGATGGTCTCATGGAGGGGACCGAGAACGAGCGCAACGTCCCGGATGCCGGCGCGGGCGAGCTGCTTCAGGCTGTAGAACAAGATCGGCTGGTTGGCGACGGGGATCATGTGCTTGTTGCCGGTGAAGGTCAGCGGCCGCAACCGTGTGCCGTAACCCCCGGCCAGTACCAGTCCCTTCATCGTGGCCGACTGCCGAGAGGGGTCCGGAGCCAAATAGCCTCAGTCCGCGTCTCGGTGCCGCGCGCCTAGCCGGTCGGACTGAGCTGCGTGACGGTCACCGAGTACAGTCGAAGGCCGACCCCGTCGGCCAGCGCGAATCCCTCGGTCTCGAGAAAGCCGGGTCCCGGCCAGGTGAAGGTCGACGACCAGACAGCGAACGGGCTGTTCGATCCGGACCCGTTCCAGTCGAAGGTCTGGTTCGAGATCACGTACGGCCGTCCGGGCAGCACGGCGAGATGGAACGAGTACGACGTGCCGACGCTACCGACCGGGGTCACCTGCTCGTCCACGCCGATCGTGGCGTTGAGCACAGCGAAGGCCGCGGCTGACCCGGCGGAGTTTGCCGTGAGCTCCACCGAGGCGGTGACCGCGTACGTCCCGGGGGGGAGTACGTCCAGGTACGGCCCCTGCCAGACCGGCCCGGGCTCCGAGGTCGGAGGATGGTAGAGCGTCGGGCCCAGCGGGGTACTCACCGACGTATCGACTTCCGCCAGATCCGGAGTGAGGTCCCCGCCGGCGACCTGGAACGTGTAGGGCACCCAGATCTTCGGCGGCCCCGTCCACCCCCGGGCGTACAGGTACGCGCCCTGAGCGGCGGCCTCGAGCCCGAAACCGGTCAGGTTGGCGGACCGCAGCAGGATCACCGCGCCCTGGAAATCGACCGGAAAGTCCACGAGCACGTAGTCCGACCGATTGACGTAACTCGCCACCACCCCGTCGAACGTGAGGCCCCGGAGGAACAGACTCGACACCGGAGACACGTAGGCGTTGGGACGATTCGCGAGCTCCGGGAAGAGCCGGGAGGTGGTGAGCACGCCCGCACCGGCGGGGATCAGGGCCATCACCTGGTGCAGGAGCTCGTCGTGAGGAGTGACCACGGGCAGGCCGTGGGGTACGGCGTTGAACGAGATCGCGGGATTGCTCTGGAGCGGCGAACTCGCCACCGAGATCACCACAAGCGACACCACCACGCACAGGCCCACGGTCGGCAGCCGGCGCCCGAAACCTGGCCACTTGAGGTTCGCCGACCGGAGCCGCACCAGCCCGGTCAGCCCTGCCGGGATCAGGAACGGAAGCGTGTAGGCGACGTACTGGTCGTTGATCACGAAGTAGGCGTAGTCGTTCGAGAGGACGGCCAGGCCGACCCAGGCGAGTGCCGGGAGGAGGTACTTCCATCGGCCGCCAAACGGCAGAAAGACGAAGCTTCCGAACAGGACGAGAACATAGAACCCCTTCGTGACTCCACCGAACATGAGCGCCGCGGCCGCGGCGCCGGGGTCGGTGATGGCGCGCGGAAACACATCCAGGATCGAGGAGGCGCCCAGGACAGACCATGACTGTCCGTAGGCCGCACCAAAGGTCCCGCCGCTCGTGTTCAGCGACAGGACCACCGCTGCGGCGAGGGCGTACCAGGCTACGGCCAGGCCGAGCGCCGTCACCGTGAATCGGAGCTCTTCCCGAAACCGGTCCGGCGGCGTGCGAGAGCGCTCCCACAGAGCCACGACGAGTGCGACGGCCGCGAAGAGGAGCAGGAACGGCGCCATCGTCTCGATGACCGAGAGCGTGAGCAGCCACGCCGCGACGAAGGGGTAGAACCGCCGACGTTCGTACAGGTAGAACGCCGTCAACGCGGTGACGGGCAGGAAGGCCTCCGGATGAAAGTCGTACCACCCGGTGCCCATCGCGAGGGGCGACAGCAGGTACAGGCCGGCGAAGAGCGCCGCCCACGTCCCCGAAGTGAGGTAGAACCGGGTGAGGTAGTGGACCGGCACCGCGCCCAGCGCGAGACCGACCGCCTGGATCACCAGTAGTCCCGACGGCGTCGGAACCAGCGCGAAGGGCGGAAGCAGGAGGAACAGGAACGGCGAGAAGTGGCTGGAGAACAGGTATCCGTGGGTCCCCGCCGGCAGGTCATTCGTGTAGTAGAAGAGGAGGTGATTGACGAGCGTGGTGTGCATCGCCTGGAAGTAGACCCCGAGGTCCCACGCATTGGTCTGGAACGCCCAGTACCGGGTCGCCCACACCCCGCCGAGGAACACCGAGAACACGACCATGCCGGCCGCCAACGCGAGCCAGGCGGCATACCGGTGCCGGACGAATGTCGAGGCCAAGAGCCACCGATGGAGGCGCTCGAGCGAGAGGTAGCCGGCACCGATCCCCCGGACGATCGCCGCCCGGGCCGGTCCCGGCGACGGCGCTTTGGATCCGGCCCCGGAGGGCGGAGCGTCGGCCGAGGGAGGCGCGACCGGCTCCTCGACGCTCATCGAGAGGCTCCGGGCAGCGTCCGGGACTATTAGCCCGTTGGTCGAGGGGGTGCGCTGTCCTCGGCGGAACTGTCGTCGAAGGGCTCAGTGCAGGGCGATCTCGCGGACCATCTGCAGTCCGATCCCCAGGGCCCGGGAGCGGCTGCCGCCGGCCCCCTTCGACATGCCCACGCGCTCGCGGAACCGGATCGGGACCTCGACCACGGAGAGGCCGTTCCGGAGCGCGATCAGGATCATGTGCGGGGAGAAGTAGTAACCACCGACCTTGAGCTGCTCCCCGATGCGTTCGAGGGCCCCGCGGCGGATCACCCGGAACGTGCAGCCGACATCAGTGAGCCGGGTTCGACCGAGGAAGGTGCTGTCCCAGTACCGGAGCCGGATCAGGAACGCGAGGAAGAGATTCCCCCAGGCCATGAACCAGTCCATCTGGGAGCCGTGCTGCGTCAGGATCCGCGTGGTCCGGGTCCCGAGGACCATGTCGCACTCGGCCATGTACGGGAGCATCTTTTCGAGGTCGTCCGCGTAGAACGTTATGTCGCCTTCGCAGAGCACGATGAACTCGGCCGGCGTGTGGTCGAGCGCATAGTGCATCCCTCCCATGCAGGCGTAGCCGTAGCCCTGGCGGGGCTCGTCGATGACGGTCGCTCCATGTGCGGCAGCCACGGCGGACGTCTCGTCCCTGGAATTGTTGTCGACGACGATGACCTGGGCGACGGCCGGCTGGGCGCGGAATTCATCGACCGCCGGACCGATCGCCTCGGCGTCGTTGTACGCCGTGAGAACCACGGTCACCTTCTGGGTGTTCCAGTC
>JASHPT010000141.1 GCA_030037955.1 Thermoplasmata archaeon | reverse complement strand
CCGGACCGTCCGGCCGCGCTGGCCGAGCGAGCGCGCGTGGCTCGAACGGCGCTGCAGGAGCATCCGTTCGTCTACATCCACCTGAAAGGGCCCGACGAACCCGGGCACGACGGGGACGCCGGTCGGAAGCTCGCGATCGTCGAAGACATCGACCGGTCGTTCTTTGGCCCGTTCTGCACCGGCCTCGATTGGTCCGGCACACGGGTCGCGATCACGGCCGACCACGCCACGCCGGCGATTCTGAAGCGCCATTCGGACGACCCCGTTCCGCTCGTC
Source organism: Thermoplasmata archaeon (assembly GCA_030037955.1). GTDB lineage: Archaea > Thermoplasmatota > Thermoplasmata > Lutacidiplasmatales > UBA184 > JAKIWV01. The sequence goes on along the minus strand of JASHPT010000141.1, from coordinate 8,269 downwards.
CTCGTGGGGGCGGGGGTCCCGCCCGGTCCGGCCGTCAAGTTCGGGGCCCCGCCGCCGGATGGGCCAATCGGGACGATCGCCGGTCACGATGTGCTTCCATGGCTCTGGGCCGGGAGCTCTCCGGTCCCATCGCGATGAAAACGTGGGTCGTCCTGGTCGCTCCATCCCGCGCAGAAGCGGTGCGGAGGGCCCTCCGGGACCAGGGGCTTCTGCGCCGGGACCTCCGGGCGGTCCGGACGGCGGCCCAGGTCGCCTTCCCCGTGTCACGGGCGCCGGCCCGCAAGCTGCCCGGAACACGACTCGAGGAACGGGAGATCGGCCCAGCCCGGTCCCGCCCGCGCTCCTACCGGGACCTTCTCGAGCTTGACCCGGTCGTCCAGAAGCTCCTGCCCCGGGCCTTTGACGTCCTCGGCGACGTGGTACTGGTGCGCCTCCCGGCCGAGTTGTCGTCCCAGGCCGAGAGGATCGGCGACGCCCTGCTCCGGTTCGTGCCCGGTGCCCGGAAGGTTGGCTGGGACCAGGGCGTTCACGGAACCGCCCGGATCCGTCGAGTCGTTCCCATCGCAGGGTCCGGTCCCTGGCGTACGCTCTACCGAGAGAACGGTCTCGAGTTCGTGGTCGACCCCGAGCAGGTCTACTTCTCGCCGCGGCTGGCCCGCGAGCATGCACGTGTCGCTTCGGAGGCCGCCGAAGGGGAGACCATCTGGGACCTGTGCTGCGGCCTCGGGCCGTTCTCGATGGCGATCGCCCACCGGTTGCACCGGAGCCGGATCGTCGCGGTCGATTCCAATCCGGCGGCCATCGAGCTTCTCCGGGAGAACGCGAAACGGCAGAGCGTGGCCGATCGGATCGACGCGCGCGTGGAGACCGTGGAGCGGTTTCTGACATCGGCCGAACGTGCCGATCGCGTCATCCTGAACCTTCCCCACGAAGGAATTAAGTACCTACCCTCGGTCAGCGCCGCCGTCGCGCCGGGTGGCACCGTCCACTACTACGAGGTCACTCCGCACGCCGACGCTTCGATGCGGGAGAGTGAGATCCTGGACCGCCTCCAACCCCGCGGACGATGGGAGGTGCTGGACTCCCATCGCGTGCATGCCTACGCTCCCCACGCCGACCTCCGGGCCTTCACGCTGCGCCGTCGGTGAGTATGCCGCATCTCGTCGGACTCGAAGAGGTCTCGGAAACCGACCTTCCTCTCGTGGGCGGGAAGGCGAGCAAGCTCGGGGAGCTTGTCCGACGGGGGCTGCCGATCCCGCCGGGGATCGTCGTTACCACCGAGCTCTACCAGGAGTTCGTCGACCGTACCCCGGTGCACTCCGAGATCTCCGCGGCGCTCGCCGAGATGGACGCGTCCGACCCCACGACCGTGGAGAGGGCTTCCCAGCGCATCCGGGCCGCCTTCGAGACGACCGAGTTCCCCGCGCCGATGCGGGCCGAGATCGTCGCGGCCCTCGAGACGTATGTCGCGCAGAACGACGTGACCTTCTCCGCCGTCCGTTCCTCGGCCACGGCCGAGGACCTCGACGAAGCCTCGTTCGCGGGGCTCCAGGACACCTACCTGAACGTCCGAGGCACCGAGGCAATCCTCCGAGACATCCGACGCTGCTGGGGCTCTCTGTTCACGCCGCGCGTCCTCGTCTACCGGGCGCGGAAAGGGTTCGACCATACCAAGGGCCGGCTCGCCGTCTTGATCATGAAGATGGTCAACTCGACCGCGAGCGGCATCCTGTTCACCCGGGACCCGAACTCGGGCGAGAATCACATGATCATCGAGGCCGGCTGGGGCCTCGGGGAGCTGATCGTCGGGGGCGAGGTGACGCCGGACCACTACGTGGTCGACGGCGCGACGCTCAAGGTCGTGCACAAGAAGATCTCCGAGCAGGCCGTGCGTCTGGTGCGGAACCCCGACGGCGGAAACGTGCGGGAGCCCGTTCCGGAGACGGACCGGGCCCGACAGAAGATACCGGACGACGCCCTGCATCGGCTCGTGTCCCTCGCCCGGCTGATCGAGTCGCACTATCGTCGACCCATGGACATCGAGTGGTGCATGGACGGCTCGACGCTCTACGTGGTCCAGGCCCGGCCGCTCACGGCGATCCTGGCCCCGCCTCCGACCGCCTCGGGCCCGGCACCATTGGCTTCCAGCGCTGCGGCCAGCGACGACGAGGGACTGCTCCTCAAGGGTCTCGGCGCGGCACCCGGGGTCGCGGCCGGCAAGGTCCGGCTCCTGCTGAACGTGGCGGAGAACTCTGGCCTGCAGGCCGGCGAAGTCCTCGTTAGTACGATGACGACGCCGGACATGGTTCCCGCGATGGCGCGCGCCGCAGCGATCGTGACCGATGAGGGAGGGATGACCTGCCACGCGGCGATCGTCTCCCGCGAGCTCGGCATCCCGTGCGTCGTCGGCACGCGGACGGCTACGAAGACCCTCCGCGACGGACAGGAGGTCTCCGTCGAAGGCAAGATGGGGGCCGTCTACGCCGGCCTCTCCCGCGGTCAGAAGAAAGTGGTACCGCCCCCCTCCGTCGCCCCGGCCGATCACTCCACGGTACCGGTCACGGCGACGAAAATCCTGGTCAACGTCAGCGTTCCGGAGAAGGCGGCCGAATATGCCCAGCTGCCCGTGCAGGGCGTCGGACTCCTCCGGATCGAGTTCATCTTCACCGCCCACGTCCGGGAACATCCCCTGTACCTGATCCAGCAGGGGCGCGGCCAGGAACTGGTCCAGCGTCTCGCCGACGGGATCGCCCAGGTGTGCCGGGCGTTCCATCCCCGGCCGGTGATCGTTCGGACTTCGGACTTCAAGACGAACGAGTACTCGGGCATGCCCGGCGGGAAGGAGTTCGAGCCGCCTGAGGAGAACCCGATGATCGGTTGGCGGGGATGCTCGCGCTACATCTCGGCCGAGTATCGGCCCGCGTTCCTCCTCGAGCTCGAGGCGATCCACAAGGTGCGCACGGAGATGGGCCTGCGGAACGCGCATGTCATGCTGCCGTTCGTCCGGAACACCTGGGAGCTCGAGCAGATCGCCGAGATGCTCAAGGAGAAGGGGCTCCGACGCTCCCGCGACTTCAAGCTCTACCTGATGGCCGAGGTCCCGTCGACGGTGCTGCTGTCCCGCGAGTTCTCGAAACACTGCGACGGGTTCTCGATCGGGTCGAACGACCTGACCCAGCTCGTCCTCGGGGCCGACCGGGATTCGGAGACGCTGGGACGGCTCGGCTACTTTGACGAGCGGGACCCGGCGGTCCTGCGGGCCATCGAGCTCCTCATCGAGGGAGCCCATGCCGAGGGCCGGACCGTGGGCATCTGCGGCCAGGGACCGAGCGTCTACCCCGAGTTCGCCGAGTTCCTCGTCCGGGCCGGCATCGACTCGATCTCCCTCAATGCGGATACCGTCGTCGCCACCACCCGGGCGATCGCCGCCCTCGAGCAGAAGATGAAGCTCGATGGGCTGCGGAGAGCCTAGCGCTTCGCCGAGGATGGGCCCCGGGGCGGCCGCCAGCGCGGCGGCGCGGGGGGCGCCGGGGCCGGGACCGACAGCTCGGCGCCCGGGCCCAGCTCGTACACGGAGTACTCCCGACGTACTTCGAAGCCGAGCGGCGCCAGGTGGCGGCCCAGCCTCGGATTCTCGGACCACATGGCGACCGGCGTCTCGGTCTCCGGAAGGAACGGTGGATGCAGCAGGCCCGACACGAGGGCGGTCGCGGCGCCCTGGCCTCGGTAGGTCGACCGGGTCACCACGGCGTGGACCCCGACGAACCCGCGGTCGGAATGGAGGAGGGCGGCGGAAACCGGGCTGCCGTCGCGGAGTGCGATGCCGGGGACCACGGTCTCGTCCGGGTTCGGATGGTGGACCGCCACTTCCAGAGCCCGCACGAGCTCCTCCCGCTCCGCCGGGCCGGCCCAGAAGCCCGCCACGGCCGGGATCTCGTCCTCGGTGGCGGCCCGGACCTCGAACCTCGGGTCCGGCGGAGGCAGCTCGGAGGCGGTTCGTCGCACCAGCAGGGTGATCGGCGCCGCCGGCCGGAACCCCAGGCGGCGGAGGGACTCCGCGAGGAAGTCGGGCACCGGCCGCTCGACGCGGATCGTGGGCCGCAGCGCGCGCTGGAAGTAGTGGTCGAGGGCCCGCTCTAGGAACGTGGACTGCCGGTTCCGGTGGACCCGGATGTTCTGGACGAAGTTGAACCTCGGGACCGGGATCCGCTCGTTGAGTACGAGCACGCCGCCGGCCTGTTCCAGGGCGAAGCCGCCCAGCGTCAGCACGAGCTCGCGCTCCTCGCGCAGCGCGGCCTCGACCGAAGCCTCGTCGGTGGCCATGGAGTACCTCCCGAGAGACCGGAGCGGCCCTCTTATCGGCTCCTCGTCCCGGAACCGTCGACCGACACGGGGCTCTTAAGTGCCGGGCTTGCGTCGCGCCGCTTCGCCGGAGCGGCCCCCGGCACGCGGACCGTCGGATGAGCGTACGAATCTCCCCGGGCAGCCCGGTCGCCGTGCTGGGAGCCGGCAACATGGGCAGTGGCATCGGACAGGCCTTCGCCCAGTCCGGCTTTTCGGTCCGCCTCTACGACCTGACGGAGCCGCTGGTCGCGAAGGCCCGGGAACGCATCGAGTCGAACCTTGCCGGAGCGGTCGAGCGGAAGAAGCTCACCCACGAACAGCGTGACGCGGTGCTGGGACGCCTGTTCTTCTCCACCGATCTCACGTCGGTCACGCAGCAGGCCCGGTTGGTCGTGGAGGCCGTCTTCGAGGAGGAGGCCGTGAAGCGTCACCTGTTCGAGCAGGTGGGCTCGACGGTCTCCAACGACACGATCGTCGTCACGAACACTTCTTCGCTCTCAGTGACGCGGCTGCAGGACCCGTTCCCACATCCGGAACGCTTCGCGGGGCTGCACTTCTTCTTTCCCGCCTTCCTGAACCGACTGGTCGAGGTGGTGGGCGGAGGTCAGACCTCCCAGTCCACGCTCTCCGCTCTCGAGGAACTCTCGTACCGGCTTCGGAAGATTCCGATTCGGACCGCCGATCGAGCCGGCTTCGCCGTCAACCGGTTCTTCGTGCCCTACCTGAACGAGGCGACGCGGCTCGCCGAGGAGGAGGTCGCGAACCTGGCGACGATCGAAACCGTCGGACGCACGCTGTTCGGTACCAAGCTCGGCCCGTTCGAGCTGATGAATCAGACGGGGATCCCGATCGCCTTCCACTCGATGACGTCGCTGGAGCAGGCGTTCGGTCCTGCCTACGCACCGACCGGCCTGCTCAAGCACCAGTTCGAAGCGAACCGTCCCTGGCCCTGGCAGGAGCTCACGCCCGAGCCGGACCGCATGGAGGCGGTCCGGGAGAGATTCCGAGGGCTTGTCTTCGGCATCGCTACCCGGCTCGTCGAGGAACGAGTCGCTTCGGCCGAGGCGACGGACCGTGGAGCCGTGGTCGGCCTGCGCTGGCCCCAGGGGCCGTTCGCATTGATGTCGGACCTCGGGCTGCCCGACGCGCTGTTCGCGGTCGAGGCCTACGCGGCCCGGTTCCCAGGGACCTTCCCGGTGTCGTCCGAGCTCCACACCCGCGTCCGCGCCGGGGAGACGCGCTGGCCGCTTCGGCTCGTTCGCGTGGAGCGGGACGGGCCGGTGGCGTGGGTGCTCCTCGACCGGCCCGAGGTGCTCAATGCCGTGAACTCGCAGGTCCTTCGGCAGTTGGACGAAACGTTCAGCTCTCTCGCCGAGGTCCCGGAGCTCCGGGTCGTCGTCCTGGCCGGGAGCTCGCCGGTCTTCGCCGCGGGGGCGGACATCGCGGAGATGGTCGACAAGGACGTGGCCGCGGGCCGCGCCTTCGGGTTCGCGGGCCAGGCGGTCTGCAAGCGGATCGAGGAGTTCCGTACTCCCGTGATCGCCCTGATCGAGGGCTACGCCCTCGGGGGCGGCCTCGAACTCGCGCTCGCCTGCGATTTCATCGTGGCGGCCGCGGGTGCGCGTCTGGGGCTGCCCGAGGTCAAGGTCGGGATCCATCCGGGGTGGGGGGGTGCGTCCCGCCTTACGCGTCTCGTCGGCCGGGCGAATGCGAAGTACGTCGTGTTCACGGGTCGGGAGGACATCAGCGCCGACGAGGCGCTCGCCCTCGGGATCGTGACCCGGGTCGTGCCCCCCGAGTCGATCCGGGACGAGGTGGGGCGGGTCGCCCACCAGATCGCCGAGCGGGCGCCGTTGGGCGTTCAGTGGGTGAAGAGCGTTGTCAACCGGGCGGTCGACTCGTCCATGGAAACCGCGCTCCGTCTCGAAGGAGAGTCCGCGGGCCACACTTTCGCGACCCAGGACCGGACGGAGGGCATGACGGCCTTTCTCGAGCGACGCAAGCCGCGCTTCGAGGGGAAGTAGGTCCCGGAGCCCCTCACGGGGCCGACTCGACCTGCGCCCGGTACTGCTCGGCGGAGAGTCCCGGGTCTCCGGGGACGGCCGCGGCGGGCGCGAGCCGAAAGATCCAGCCCTTCCCGTACGGGTCCTGATTGACGTACTCCGGGTGTGCCTTGAGCTGGTCGTTCACTGCCGTGACGGTGCCGGCGACCGGCGCGTAGACGTCGGAGACGGTCTTCACCGATTCGAGGGTGAGGACCGTCGCGTGCTCGGCGACGGCCTTCCCCACCGCCGGAAGACCGACGAAGACGACGTCGGTGAGCTGTCGCTGGGCGTAGTCCGTGATGCCGACCACGACCTCCGACCCCTCGACGCGGAACCATTCGTGCTCGGACGTGTAGCGCAGTTCCTTCGGGATGTTCGTGGGATCCGTCATGTTCCTTCCTTCCAGCTGTCGGCGTAGCGAAGCTGTTCGGGCGTGGGCCGGTCGATGGCGACCTCGAGCGAGGGCAGGGCGGCCTCCGCGACCGCCCGGTCGAGCTCCGGCGGCACCGGATAGACCCGGGGCGCGAGCGACCGGCCGTGGCGGACGAGGTACTCGATTGACAGCGCCTGCAGCGCGAAGCTCAGGTCCATGATCTCGGCCGGGTGCCCCTGCCCGGTGGCGAGATTGATCAGCCGGCCGTCCCCGAGGAGGAAGACCCGCCGGCCGTCGGCGAAGCGGTACTCCTCGACACTCGGCCGCACGACCCGCCGGTGGACGGCGAGGGATGCCAGGTCCGGCTTCGAGATCTCGACGTCAAAGTGTCCCATGTTGGCGAGCAGGCATCCGTCCTTGACGACCCGCAAGTGCTCGGCTCGGACGACCCCGACGGTACCGGTCGTCGTGACGATGAGGTCCGCCTCCGGCGCCGCCTGCAGCAGCGTCCGGACCCGGAACCCCTCCAACCGGGCTTCGATGGCACGGACCGGATCGACCTCGGTCACGAGGACGTCGGCGCCCACCCCTCGGAGCAAGCCGGCCACGCCCTTGCCGACCCATCCGTAGCCGGCGACCACACAGGTCCGGCCGGCCACGAGCAGGTTGGTCGCCGAGAACAGGCCATCCAGGAAGGACTGGCCCGAGCCGTACCGGTTGTCGAAGAGATGCTTCATCTGGGCGTCATTGACGGCGATGGCCGGCCAGCGGAGCGCCCCCGAGCGTTCCATGGCCCGGAGTCGGTTCACTCCGGCCGTCGTTTCCTCGGTCGAGCCGATCACCGGACCCCGGTCGGGCCGGGAGGTGTGCGCGAGGGCCACCAGGTCGGCGCCGTCATCGACGATGACCTGAGGGTCGAAGTCGAGCGTCGCCCGGATCCCCGCGTTGTACTCGTCCAGCGATTCCCCCTTCCGGGCCCAGGTGGGGACCCCGGCCTCCACGACCGCCGCGACGGCGTCGTCGTCGGTCGACAGGGGATTGCCGGCGGCCAGCCGAAGGTCCGCGCCCCCGGCCTTGAGAGCCAGGGCCAGGACGCAGGTCTTGGCCTCCACGTGCAGTACGGCCGATACTCGCGTCCCCGCGAGCGGCTTCTCCCGGGCGAAGCGCTGCTCGATGCTCGAGAGGACGGGCATGTGGGCTCGTGCCCAGTCGATCTTGAGCCGACCCAGCTCGACCTGCCCCGGCACCGGCGCACCGCGGGGCGAGAGAACGGCCTGGGGTTATAGCCGTTCGTCGGCCCTGAGCCGACGTCCTCGGTGTGCCTACCCGGTCACGGACCCGCAGAACGGACAGACGAGGAAGTCCGAGTTGATCTGCTTCCCGCAGTTCGGGCAGTTCTTCATGCCGGCCGCGGCCGGGGCGGCCGCCGTAGGTGCAGCGGACGGAACGGTCGCTGCCGGAGTCGGTGCGGCGGCCGGCGCAGGCGCCGCGGCTCGGGGAGCCGGGG
>JASHPT010000140.1 GCA_030037955.1 Thermoplasmata archaeon | reverse complement strand
CCGTTCGTGGTCCACCGGAGCGACCGCTTCGGCATGGCGGAACGGAAGATCCTGGGGGACGGCGTGGTCACGGGCTGGGGCGAGGTCGAGGGCCGGCCGGTCTGCGCCTTTGCCCAGGACGCGACCGTCTTCGGAGGATCGCTGGGCGAGGCGCACGCGGGAAAGATCGTGAAGGTCATGGACCTCGCGGCGAAGGCCGGGGTCCCGCTCGTCGGCTTCAACGACTCCGGAGGCGCCCGCATCCAGGAGGGGGTCATCGGCCTCGGCGGCTACGGCGACGTGTTCTTCCGGAACGTATCGCTCTCCGGCGTGGTGCCGCAGCTCTCCGTGATCCTGGGTCCCTGCGCCGGGGGCGCGGTCTACTCGCCGGCGATGACCGACTTCATCGTCATGGTCCGGGGGCAGTCGCAGATGTTCATCACCGGCCCTGACGTGATCCGCGCCGTCACCGGCGAGGAGGTTTCCCTGGAGGCGCTCGGCGGCGCCGACACGCACGCGAGCGCGAGCGGCGTGTCCCACTTCACGGTCGGCTCCGACGCCGAGGCCCTTGACTTCACCCGGCACCTGCTGAGCTACCTGCCGCTCAACAACCTGGAGGACCCTCCGTCGGGCTCGGTCACCGAGCCCACGGCGGCCGCTGCCGCCGAACTCTCGACGATCGTGCCCGAGAATGCCGATGCGCCGTACGACGTGCATGACGTCATCGAGCGCGTCCTCGACCCCGGGAGTCTGCTCGAGGTCCACGCCGCCTGGGGCCAGAACCTCGTCGTCGGCTTCGCCCGGCTGGACGGTCACCCGGTCGGAGTGGTCGCGAACCAGCCGAAGGTCCTCGCCGGCACCCTCGACATCGTGGCCTCGACCAAGGGCGCGCGGTTCGTCCGCTTCTGCGACGCCTTCAACCTGCCCCTGGTGACGTTCGTCGATGTACCCGGATTCCTGCCCGGCACCTCCCAGGAGCTGGGCGGAATCATCCGTCACGGCGCGAAGCTGCTCTATGCCTTCGCCGAAGCGACCGTGCCCAAGATGACCGTGATCCTCCGCAAGGCCTACGGCGGGGCCTACGACGTCATGTGCTCGAAGCACATCGGCGGCGACCTCAACCTGGCCTGGCCCATCGCCGAGATCGCGGTGATGGGCGCCGAAGGCGCCGTGAACATCCTCTTCCACCGGGAGATCGAGCAGGCGCCCGAGGCGGACCGGGCCAGGGTCCGTGACCGGCTGACCCGGGAGTACCGGACCGAGTTCCTGAACCCGTACCTCGCCGCCGAGCGGGGATACCTCGACGATGTCATCGACCCCGCCGAGACTCGCAGCCGCCTGGTGGCGGCTCTCCGCCTGCTCCGCTCGAAGCGCGAGGAGCGGCCGCCGAAGAAGCACGGCAACATCCCGCTCTGAGCCGCGACGGGAGCCGAGCCGATGGTCGAGATCACCGAGACGGTGCTCCGGGACGGCCATCAGTCGCTCATCGCGACCCGGATGCGGACGCGGGACATGCTGCCGGCCGCCGAACGCCTCGACGCCGTGGGCTACCGCTCGATCGAGGCCTGGGGCGGAGCGACCTTCGACGTCTGTCTGCGATACCTCCACGAGGACCCGTGGGAGCGCCTCCGGGCCCTGAAGCGGAAGATTCGAAGGACGCCGATCCAGATGCTGCTCCGGGGGCAGAACCTCGTCGGCTACCGGCACTACGCCGACGATATCGTCGACCGGTTCGTCCGACGGGCCGCGACCGAGGGCGTCGACATCTTCCGCGTCTTCGACGCGCTCAACGACCCGCGGAACATGGAGCGCGCCCTGCACGCCGTCCGCGCCGCCGGAGGCCGGGCGCAGGGCACCATCTGCTACACGCAGTCGCCGGTGCACACGCTGGACGCCTTCGTCCAGCTCGGCAAGACGCTCGCCGGCATGGGCGCCGAGGAGCTGTGCATCAAGGACATGGGCGGCTTCATGCCGCCGAGCGACGCGGCGTCGCTCGTCCGGGCGCTGGTCAAGGAGGTGGGGCTGCCGGTCGTGGTCCACACGCACTCGTCGAGCGGCATGTCGGCGATGGCGTGCATGGCCGCCGCCGACGCCGGCGCGACCGCCGTGGACTCGGCGCTCTCCCCGTTCGCCGGCGGAACGTCGCAGCCGCCGACGGAGAGTCTCGTCGGGGCGTTCCGCGGCGGACCGCACGACCCCCATCTCGACCTGGGGCAGCTCGCCGAGCTGTCGGAGTACTTCCAGGGCGTCCTCGCGCACTATCGCCCGATGCTCGAGCTGCGCTCCCTGCAGACCGACCCGGGCATCCTGGTCCACCAGGTGCCCGGCGGGATGCTCTCGAACCTGCTCTCGCAACTCAAGGAGCAGGATCAGCTGGCCCGGCTCCCGGACGTCCTCGCCGAGATCCCGCGGGTCCGGGCCGACCTGGGCTATCCGCCGCTCGTCACCCCGACGAGCCAGATCGTCGGAGCCCAGGCCGTGGTCAACGTCCTCGTCGGCGCCCGATACCGCCAGGTGACCCGGGAGGTGAGCGATTACGTACGGGGCCTCTACGGGAAGCCGCCGGGGCCGATCGATGCGGCGCTCCGTACGCAGGTGCTCGCCGGCGCAACCGCGATCACGGGCCGCCCGGCCGACCTGCTCTCGCCCGAATACGAGCGGATGCTCGCCGAGGTCCGGGCGCTGGTGCCGGCCGCGACCGAAGAGGAGGCACTCTCCTACGCCGTGTTCCCGACCGTCTACGCCGCCTATCGCCGGGCACAAGACCAGGGGCTCACCGCCGAGGTTCTGGACGCCGTGGCGGCCGGTCTGCTGGTCGCCCTCCGACGGCCCCCGACCGCACCGGTGACGGCAGCCGCCGGCACTCCGGCGTGGGCCCGGGACGGCCGGGCCCGGCAGATGAACGCCGGGAGGTGGGTCCGTGAAAATCACGCTCGTCCTGGACGGTGAGCGTCGGGAGGTCGAGGTGGACCTCGACCGCCACACCGTACGGGTCGGCGACCGGGAGTGGCCGGTCGAGGTCGGGGAGTCCTCCAACGGCGGCGTCACGTTCGAGATCCTCGGCGAACGCGTCGAGGTCCACGGAGACCCGCTTGTGTCGGTCACCGTGAACGGAGAGCTGCACTCGGTGTCGGTCGAAGCCCGGTCGGGGGCGACTCCCCGACCGACAGCGTCCCGGCCCGCCTCCGCAGGCACCGGTGCGTCCTCGTCCGCCGAGCAGGGACCGGGCCGGGCCGTCCTGCCGCCGATGCCGGGCAAGGTCCTCGAGGTCCGGGTGACCGACGGCGACCAAGTGACGGCCGGTCAGGTGCTGCTCGTGATCGAGGCGATGAAGATGCGCAATGAGGTCTCGGCACCGGTGGCTGGCACCGTCACGGCCTTGCGAGCGCGGCCCGGCGCCAACGTGACCGCGCGCGAGGTCCTACTGCGGCTGCTCCCCGGCTGATCCCGAAGGCGGTCGGCGCGAGTCGAGCTGGTCGGCGTCCGCCACCGGGTCGTAGTCGGGCTCCAGGTCGACCGGGTCGACGGGCGCCGGTGGCGCCGAGGCCGGCCCCCCCTTCGCCCCGCCCGAGCCGGTCGATGTGGCACCGGCCTCCGGGGCGGCGGGCCGGTTCTCCGGGGGCATCAGGGAGGCCGTGGGCGCAGCCTCCTCGGGGCTTACCGTGATCACGATGTACGCCACCCCGACCGCGAGCACCGCGCCGATCACGATCGGGATCAGGTTGGTGCGATGCAGGACGACGGACACGCCAACGCCCACGATCGTGGCGATGGCCAGGACGCCCAGCAACGCACCGAACGAGATCGGTGCGATGTACCCGCGCATCGGGGAGCAGAACCGGGACTCGGGAAATACCCCTTCGCCCCGGGCCGCCCCTCAACCGATGCGGGTGGCGCGGCCGCAGGCCGGGCAGACCGCCGTACCGGGTGCGATATGGGTGCCGCAGTGGGGACAGAATCCGATCTCGGCTCCGTCCACGCCCCTCGGAAGCGGGGTCCCGGCCGACGGGAGAGGCGCCGGACCACCCGGCGTCGCCGCAGGAGTGGGCGTGCCGCCGATGCGACGGTTCATGAACGAGGCGCGGAGCAGGACGATGCTCCCGATGAACCAGCCGAGCAGGAGGTAGAAGATCAGGGTCGCGTAGGCCGGCTCCAGGAACTCCAGGGCGAACAGCGTGAGGAAGACCCCGATGTTGACCAGGGAGAACAGGATGCGAAGCTGCATCGGCGCCGGACCAAGGAAGGGCGGCGAACCTACCTGAGCCTTCGCCTCGACCGGCCGCCCGGCCGACTCCCCTTAGGGAGGGGGCCGCGGGCGGGCGTAGGCACCACTGACGTGTCCCTTCTCGGAGGGAAACGCGACGGCGGGGAAAAGCTTCGAGAGAACTTGGGAGAGCACCTCCCGCTGGATCGGGTACTGCACGAGGCCATCGGCCCCTTCCGCCTGCGCCGCGCCTTCGAGGGCGCGTCCCGGCCCGCGAGTCACGAGGACGATCCGGGTATCGGGAAGACGCTGGCGGGCGTCTCGCAGGAGGTCCTTCCAGCGCGAGCCGTGGAGACCCACGGCCTCGATGAAGACGACGTCGGCCCGCTGGCCGGCGTCCTCCGGGAGGTCCCTCGGGTCCGAGGTCTGCTCGACGATCTGCGCCCCTTCCCCGCGCAGCAGCGCGTTGAGCATCGAGAGCACGTCCGGGGTGTCGCCGAGCACAATGGCACGCACCGACGGCGCCGGCGGTGGGCTCGGGGAGGGCGGTCCGCGTGGACGCACCGGGGCCGCCATCGGTCGGGGGAACTCCTCCGCCGCCATGAAGCTTCGCCCCGCTTTCTTCGGTGGCTATCGGCGTTGCGACTGCACCGCTAGGCATCGCCGTTGCTGCCGTGGCCTACGATCGGGCCGACGGTATAACCAGCGCCCAATACAATTCTGCCCGGGCGGCTGCTCTGGTTTGCGGAGCGGGGTCGATAATCCTGGATATCGTGGCCTTACCGAAGCTCTTAGTGAGTGGGGCAGCCGTCGTCCTCGGCGCCGCCGTCTGTATCGTGATTCCCGACGGGGTACGGTCATGCTGCGTGAGTCCTATGACTACAAGGACTGACGTCGGGGCGGGATTCCCCGACCGCCGCGCCCCGGGCTATATAGGCAGGTCCGATGGCGCCGCCCGTGCCGCTCTCCCCGGCGCTGAGGCCACTCGATGAGTACCGGTGGGAGATCGCGCCCACCGAGGTGCCGGGGATGCGGGTGCCGGGCGTCCTCTTCGCAAACCCGGCGCTCCTCGAGCCCCTGCGGTCCGATCCGTCGTTGCTGCAGCTCGCCAACGTCGCGACACTCCCGGGAATCCAGTCCGCCTCGCTGGCGATGCCGGACATCCACTATGGCTACGGCTTCCCGGTCGGCGGGGTCGCCGCGTTCGACCTGGAGGAGGGCGTGGTCTCGCCGGGGGGAATCGGTTACGACATCAACTGCGGCGTCCGGCTGCTCCGGACGTCGCTCCGTGTCGACGAGGTGCGGGCCCAGCTGGGTCCGCTCATCGACTCCCTCTACCGCTACGTTCCGAGCGGAGTAGGTTCGAAGGGGCCGGTGCCGGTCGCTGCCTCCGAGATGGACGAGGTGCTGGTCGGCGGGGCTCGCTGGGCGATCGATCACGGCTACGGTCGTCCGGCCGACCGTGGATTCCAGGAAGAAGAGGGCTGCATGACCGCGGCCCGCCCGGAATACGTCAGCCCGGCGGCGCGGCAGCGGGGTCTCAAGCAACTCGGCACCCTCGGCTCGGGCAATCACTTCCTGGAGGTCCAGGAAGTGCAGGAGGTCTCGTTCCCCGAGTTCGCAGAGGCACTGGGCCTCACGGTCGGCACGGTCACGATCATGCTCCATTGCGGCTCCCGGGGCCTCGGCCACCAGGTGGCGACCGATTACATCGGTACGATGGACCGGTATCTGGCCCGCGCCGGTACGCAGCTCGTCGACCGCCAGCTCTCCTGTGCTCCGGTCGGCTCGGAGGAGGGCCAGCAGTACCTGGCCGCGATGGCCGCCGGCGCCAACTTTGCCTGGGCGAACCGGCAGGTGATCACGCACGGGATCCGACGCGCCTTCCGCGAGGTGTTCCAGCGACCGGAGGAGGAACTCGACCTGGGCGTCGTCTACGACATCTCGCACAACATGGCGAAGGTCGAGGAGCATGCGGTCGACGGCGGTCGCCGCCGGGTGCTCGTGCACCGCAAGGGGGCGACCCGTGCGTTCCCGCCCGGACGCGAGGAGATCCCGCCGACGTACCGCTCCTTCGGCCAGCCGGTACTGGTCCCCGGCGACATGGGGACGGCGAGCTACGTGCTGGCGGGGCTTCCGTCCTCGATGGAACGGTCGTTCGGTTCCTCCTGCCACGGGGCCGGCCGTCGGCTCTCGCGACACGCCGCCGTACGGCAGTTCCGGTTCGACGACGTGACGCGTCGTCTCCGGGAGCACGGGATCCTGGTCCGCTCGGCCTCTCGCGAAGGCGTCACCGAGGAGGCGCCCGGCGCCTACAAGGACGTGCACGAGGTCGTGCGGGTCGCGGAAGGCGCAGGCCTCACCCGACGGGTCGCCCGTCTCGTTCCCCTGGGTGTGGTCAAGGGCTAGGGAAGGGTCGGCCTCCGCCCGCGCCCGAGAACCTATAACTGCGCCTCGCGTCGAAGGGAGGAACCGTGCTGGCAGCGTGGGTCGGGTGGGCCATCTTCGTCCTGCTGGTCGCGGTCTACGGCGCAATCGTCTACGCTCTCTATCGGCAGGGCCGACTGGGACCGGACCGGTCCCTCTCCCTCCTCGGCCCGCTCCTGATGACCAAGACCCAGCGGGGCCTCGGCCTCCTCGACCGGCTGGGGCGCTTCAAGCGGTTCTGGTCGGGCCTCAGCGACCTCGGCCTCGTGCTCGCCGGGGCGGCGATGCTGCTCATCGTCGTCACCCTCGTCGTCGAGGCGTACCTGGTGCTCGGCATCGGAGCGGCCCGCGCGCCGACCGTGACCGAGGCCGTAGGATTGCCCGGACTCAACCCGTTCATCCCGCTGGGCTACGGACTCGTCGCGATCGTGGTCGGGATCATCATCCACGAGATGTTCCACGGCATCGTCGCGCGGTCCCAGCAGATCGGTGTGAAGAGCGTCGGCGTGCTCTGGCTGGTCGTTCCCGTCGGGGCGTTCGTCGAGCAGGACGATGCCCAGATGACCGCCGCCACCCGGCGCTCCCGGGACCGGGTCGCGGCCGCCGGGGTCCTCGCGAACTTCCTGATCGCGCTGGTGACGTTCCTGCTCCTCGGCCTGGTCATCACGACCTCGCTGGCGGCGCAGGCGCCCGGCGTCGGCCTCCTGGAGGTCGTGAGCGGTACGCCGGCGGCCGCGCTCGGCATGCATGCGGGCGACATCATCACGCAGCTCAACGGGACCGCGACGACGACCAACACCCTCCTGCTCAACATCCTGGATGCGAGCCATCCGGGCCAGGTGATGAGCGTCACCTGGTGGAGTTCCGCGACCGGTCAGTATCACACGAGTATCGTGACGCTGGCGAAGTCGCCGTACTACGCGGACCGGGGATTCCTGGGCGTCGAGCCCAGTTACGTCGCGCCGGCCGGTCTCCTCACAACGATGGCCACGCCCTGGGCCAGCACCTCCGGCGCCTTCACCGGTTTCCTGACGTGGATCGTGCTGCCGCCGGCGAGCGCGTCTCCGATCAGCGGCACGAGTGCGAGCTTCTTCCGGGCGACCGGCCCCCTCGCGGCGCTGGGCACCGGCAACGTCCTCGTCCTGGTGAACCTGCTCTACTGGCTCACCTGGATGAATCTCCTGCTCGGGCTCTCGAATGCGCTGCCGCTGATCCCGCTGGACGGGAACCTCCTGTTCCGGGACTGGGTCTCGAGCATCGCGTCGAGGTTCCGGAAAGGCTGGACCGCCGCCCAGCTGGACCGCTTCTCGGGCCAGATGACCATCGCAGCGTCGCTCCTCATCGTCTTCCTGCTCCTATGGCAGTTCGTCGGGCCCCGGCTGTAACCGACCGCGACCTCTGGGCGCAGTACCCGTTCCTGCCCGGAGCGGAGGCGCTCATCGCGGAATACTCGCCCTCGCTCGGGGAGCTGCTCGACGCGCCGGCCTATGCGCGCGCCCGGGAGCTGGGTCGGATCCGCGTCCGCGCCGCCGCCGACGACCCGACGGGGACGGCGGCGCTCGGCGAGCTGGACCGGGCCGACCCCGACCTGCGGTTTCTGTCGTTCATGTATGCTCGCCTCCTGTTGTCGGTGGCGTCGACCTCGGCCCCGGGACGCCGGTGGGCGGTGGCCGAGGCTCGCCGGGCGGCGGACCGCCTCGAATCGGTGGCCGACCGGCAACCGGAGGAGTTCGTGGGCGTCAGCCGGCTCCTGGGATTCCCGGCCGCGTCGACGCCCGGGGGCTACGAGTTCTCGCTCCCGGACTTTCTTCGCTTGGCCGCCGGTCTCCGCGAGCCCGAGTTCCGGCTCGTGCACCAGCGGTTGGCCCGGGGACTGGTCGAGGTGTCGACGGACCGGGCGGCGCGCCTCCTGCAGGAAGGGATCCGGGTCCGGCTCACGACCAGCCTGCCGGCCGAGATCGGCCCCGAGGTCCGCAACCGGCTCGAGGCGCTCGAAGCCGAGTTCCTGCGGGACCTGGCCCAGCGCGTACCCCTGCCCGCCCAGCGTCGCGGCGTGATGGTGCTCCGGGCCGAGTATTTTCCGCCGTGCATCCGCAAGATGCGACGCATGCTGGAGGGGGGGGAGAACCTGGCCCACTCCGGCCGGTTCGCGCTGGCGGCCTTCCTCCATCGCGTCGGGGCGAGCTTCGACACGATCGTCGACTCCTATCGGGGCGCCCCCGACTTCGACGAGAGCATCTCGCGGTACCAGATCGAGCACATCACGCAGCGGGACGGGGGTCGCGGCTACGACCCGCCGACCTGCGAGACGCTCCGCAGCCAGGGGTTCTGCTTCCGGGAGGGAGACCCGACGGCCTCCCGCGCCGAGGACCGGGCCCGGGACCCTCGCTGCTTCGACCCGTCGCTCGTCCGGCCCACCCAATACTACCGGCTCAAAGGGGGGGCGGCGGTGGAACGGCCGGCGGCGGAGGCGGCGGCGGGAGCCCCGCCGCCGGCGGCAACCCGGCCCAGATCTGACGGGCCCGGCTGAGCACGGTCCACTGCCCGGCGACCACGAAGTAGACGAACAGCAGGTCGAACACCGTGAGCGAGACTCCGGCGATCGTGAAGTGGGCCAGGGAGAGCCGGGATTCCCAGGGCCACGGAAGCACGAACAGGAACTCGCCGAACGCCGCCCCCGAGAGCAGGAGCAGCCGGTCCGCCCGCGACAGGAGGCCCCGGTAGACCCGGCCGACGCCGAGCGCCTGGCCCTGGGTGCCCATGTAGCTCGCCAGGAGCAGGCTCACGAGCGCGAGCAGGGCGAGCCAGGTGACCGAGAAACCGGAGACCGCCAGGCCGAGGACCAGGACGACGTCGCCGTAGCGGTCGAGCACGTGGTCGAGGAAGTCCCCACGCAGGGAGGTCCGTCGCGTGCGACGGGCGACCTCGCCGTCCAGCACGTCGAAGGCCCCACCGGCGAAGATCAGCACCGCCACGGGAAAGAACAGGTACGGAGAGACCCGACCGGTCAGGAATTCGAGGAGCCCCGCGACCGCCAGCAGCGCGATCCCGACGGCGCTAAGCGCGGCCGGGGACCAGCCGAGCCACGGCTGCACCCAGCGGTCGATGTACGGGGCCATCCGGGCCCGGTACCGCTCGAGCACCATCGCGACTTCTCAGGCCCGTCCCCGCAAAAGCTGCGCGGTGACGCGCGGGTCGGCCAGCCACCGGACCTCGCCGTAGTGGGGGCTGGGCCTGCGCTCCACCAGGCGCTGGACCGTGCGGGCCACCTCGGCGGGTGACCGCCGAGTGGTATCGACCTCGTAGACCGGAAGCCCGCGTCGGAGGGCCTCGATCAACACGACGTCCAACGCCTCGGCCAGGACGTTCTCGGCGATGGCCCGGGCAGGACGCCGGGCGCCACGGAGCCGGCGCGCGAGTTCGTGGGGATGGCAGCGGAGTACGATCGCATAGGACACGGGAAGCAGGTGGGCCAGGTGCCCGACCACGATGCCGGCAGGATGGGTCCGCTGGTACCGTCGGAAGGCGGGGCCCAGCCGATCGAGATCCACCTCGACGCGGCCCCGGTTGATCCGTCGAGCGGCGCCGAGCCGACCGGCAAGCCGCGCCACCTCTACGATCTCGAAACCGACGAGACGGCGACCCGTCCCGGACTTGCCGGTTCCGGGGGTTCCGGTCAGAGCCGTCCATCCAGCGGACGCCGTCGACCGGGTGCGTGGGCGCCCGGACGAACGACCCGGAGATCGGTTGGTTCGCTTCGTACGCATGGATCCCGGGCCTCCGGCTCTGCGAGGACGAACCCCGTCTCGTTTTTATGATGCGTTCCGGACAGGCTTAAGTATCAGAAGTCATCAGGTCGCCTATGCGCCCTCTCGACAAGTTTTGGGCTAGTCTGACTGCTGTCGGAGCATTTGTACTAGTGGCGTTCGTTGTGATGGGGCTCTCCACCGCAACGTCGGCCTCCTTCACGTCGACCCATATCGACGCCAAGGTCGCTCCGGCCGTGACAGACGTTGCGTCCAGCCACCCCCAGACGCACACCGAGAGCTATGCACAGGCCCCGGGGTCCCAGAACATCTCCTTCAACTCCTCGGGCACGAAGTTCACGAGCACGTTCTCGATCAATAAGTTCCCGTACATCACGTTCCCATTCAACCTCACCTGGAACGTCAGCATCACGAACGCCACGCTCAACTACAACAACGCCTCGGACCCGATCTTCCAGCAGCAGCTCAACTTCACCTACATCTTTTCGGGCTGCGGTCCGCTCGGACTCGGGACCCAGCAGCCGTGCATCACCTACTGGACGACGGCGGTGCCGTTCTCCTTCCACACGAGCCTGACGCCGACGGCCACCGGGGAGGTCGGCAGCTTCTACTTCCCGTTGAGCCCCACGAACCTCACGAACTCGCCTCCGTCCACGATCGTGAATGAGGGACCGGCGACCACGGTCGAGACGACGACCGGCTACTCGTTCAATGTCGCATCGGGTGCGCCGCCCGGCGGCCCCTGCGGAATCCCGATTCCGCTGATCACGGGCTGCAAGAACCCGTACACCGGGATCACCCTGCCGCAGGGCCAGTGGGAGATCTCTCTCTGGGACTACTACAACGACACCCAGGGGAACGCCACGACCCTCGAGACGGACCAGATCAACTACATCGCGTTCACCGCACCCTACGGGCAGATCAACCAGCCGGCCACGAACTTCACCGCCGGGTCGACCACGATCGCGGGGAACTTCAGCGGCTACTTCGTGACGGGCGCGAACCTCACGATCTACAACAGCACGGACAAGACGGTCTACACCGCGGGCGTCTACTCCCCGGGCAGCGGCACGCACCCGTTCTCGGCCGTCTGGGTCGCGAGCACGCCGGGCACGTACCGGATCGTCCTCACGCTGAGCACGACCTGGCTGTTGAACTACCAGTTCAACGTGTCGATCACGGTCACGCCGCCGATCCCGATCACGTACTTCAACCAGACATCGGGCGCCCTGATCCCCGGCTTATCGAACGGCGGTAGCGCCGCTTTGCTCGTCACCCTCGGCGCCATCATCGGCATGATCGTCATGGCGCTCGTGGGCCGCGGCTTATGGGGCGGCACGAAACCGGCACCGGCTCAACCGTGGAGCCCGGCGGACTCGTCCAAGACCACCTCCACGGGAACGAGCGACACCTCGAGCAGCTCGTCCGGAGGAACGGCCGGCGACTCGTCCGGTTCCGGTGGGTCCACTCCGCCGACGTGACGGGGGCCGCCACAGGCGGCCACCGACGCGAACCCCTTCCTTCTCCTATTTTCTCGGGCTTCGGTGACGCTCGGGCTCCGGGGCCCGCCGCGCCACGTTAGATAAACCGCTGGGTCGGGAACTCCCGTCGCCACGATCGGACCTCGGAGCGGACGGAGGCCCGGTCCTTTCCGGCCCGGACCATCAGGTCGGCCAGGCGGTCCATGTCGGTCGGACGTAGCCCGAGCCGGGTGACCTCCGCCGTACCGATCCGTCCGACGAGGTCGGTGATCATGCCCTGCCGTTCCCACCGGCGGCCCAGCGTCGCCGGGCCGACGCCCCACTGGGCGAGGAGCTCCGGTACGAGCAGGTGGAGCTGGTGGGAGCGGGTGAAGCCCCGCTCCGCGCCCACGAGGGGGAGACCCCGGGCAGAGAGCGCCGTGCCCAGGGCCTGCGAGTTCTCCACGACGGTTCGGGCATATTCCGGGCCGACCCGCTCGAGCTCGAGGAGCGTCTGGGCCAGGGAGGCGATCCGGTGCCAGTGGGCGTTGTCGAACACCCGCCAGACGAGGGCGGGGTCGAGCTGGGAGAAGAGGTCCTCGCGGTCCGTGACCAGCAGCCCTCCCTGAGGGCCGGGGAACGATTTGTGCGTGCTGCCGTAGAGGACGTCGGCCCCTTCCCGGATCGGGTCCTGGAACACGCCCCCGGCCACCAGGCCCAGGACGTGGGAGGCGTCGTAGAAGACGAGCGCGCCCTGCTCGTGCGCCGCCTCGGCGATCGGTCGTAGCGGATACGGGAACAGGAAGAAGCTCTGGCCGAGGACCACGGCATTCGGCCGCTCCCGTCGGATCTCCTCGACCGCCGGCTCCGCGAGGAGCTCGTGGGTCTGCGGGACGGCGGGCAGCGGCCGGACGACGTAGTCGAGCATCGCCGGCAGGAATCCGGGAGCGTAGCCGTCATAGCCGCCGTCGGCCGGCGGGACCGCGAGGATCTTGGAGTGCCGGGGCAAGAGCGGAGCGAGCGCCGAGATCGCCGCGATGTGTCCCGAGAGCGGCCGCGTCGTGGCGAACCGTCCGTGGAAGATACGAGCGGCGGCGGCGTTGGCCAGGCTCTCGATCTGGTCCGTGTAGCGGGTGCCTCCGTAGTCGTTGGTCCGCCGCTCCCCGTTCGCCGTGGTCGGGATCGGGAGCGTGTACCGGCCGGCCAGGTCCGAGCCCAGGTAGCGCAGCGCCGTCGGGGAGAGGGCGTTCTCGCTTGCGAGGAGGTTGAAGACCTCGCGTCCGCGCCAGCGGTTGTGGGCGCGGACCAGTCGGCCGAGGCGCCGTTCCTCGTCGCCGGGCCCGCCGATCATCCGGACTCGGGTGACTTCCGGAGCCCGTAGTCCGAGGAGACCTTCCGGTGCTCCCGGTTCCCGCAGCGCGGGCAGACGAGCTCGGAGCGCCCGGTGAGCTCCAGCGTGGCGTGGCATCGCTGGCACTTCGCGGCGACCACGCCGAGCGCCGCCGGAGCGGTGGTGAGCTTGATCGAAGGGTGGTTCTCGAGGATCTTGGCGAGCACGAGGTCGCCGGGAGCGAGTTCGTCGTTGAGGCTCTCGGTGTAGCCTTCCTTCACCTTGGATACGTGGATCGTGCCTTCGGGCTCGCCCGGCACCGTCCGCGACGACGGATGCGCCGCGAGGATCTCCACGATCGCCATGGCGCTCTTGAGCTCCTCGATGCGGCCCAGGACGAGGTCGCCCGAGTCCAGCTCCGGGATGCCGTGGAGAGCCAGCACCGACACGGACCGGCTCGAGGGGTCGACGCGGGAGTGGCCCAGCAGCGCCGCATAGATCCGGCCCTCATGCTCGTAGGTTCCGCGGCCCGGGACGTACTCTTCGGCCGTGCCGAGCAGGTCGCCGGGAACGACCAGTCGGGTTGGGGGTGCTTCGCTCATGGTGAGATGTGCTCCGGGCGCAGGACCCACAGGTCGACCGGCAAGGGGACCCGGGGTTTCCGATGGTGCGGAAACGTGGCGGGGAGCTCCCAGGGAATCGGTCGAGTCGTTTCGATCCGCGCAGCGCGCGCGACCGCAAGTCGAGCTATAAAGGTTCGGGAGTCGGCGAGAGAGAAGGCGTAGATTCCGCGCCGGGCCAGGTCGAACGCGGCCGTCCAGAACGGGCGGTCGGCGTGCGCGCGTTGGGCGCCGAAGGGCGGGTTCAGAAGCACGGTCTCGGCGGCGGTGTCGTACCCGGAAACGTCCGTGTGAACCCAGAGGACCTCGGCGCCGGTCGCTCGCGCGTTGGAGCGGGCCACCTCGAGCGCCGCGGTGTCGGACTCGACCCCGACCACGGAGCGTGCGCCGAGCAGTGCGGCGCCGATCGCGAGTCGCCCCGTCCCGGTCCCGAGGTCGAGGACGGTCCGGTCCTGGAGGTCCTCCCGGGAGAGCGCCTCGGTGAGCAGGTCCACTGCCGGGTCGGTGGGCGTCTCCACCTGCTCGAGCTTCGCGTCGGGCGCCGAAAAGCCCTGGAGCGACTCCAGCACTCGTACCAGGTCGGCCCGCCGACGGATCGGATCTCTCACCGCCCCACCTCCCGCGCGGGAGATGCGGGGAGCCGGATTCGAACCGGCGCACGCCTACGCGACAGGATCTCTTCCGGCGCCGCCAGCGCGGCCCGGTTTAAGTCCTGCGCCGTTGCCAGGCTTGGCTATCCCCGCACCGCGTTCAGCGGGCCGCGGGGGCTTCCTCTTCGCGGGACGCAGCCGCGGCGTGGGGGCCGCGCTTCACCGAGACCCTCTTGGGGAAGTACTTGAGGACCACGACGTCGTTCACCGCGGAAACCCACCGGTACGGCACGTTGACGGGTCGAGAGTCCTCTACTAACACCGGGTTCGGGTCGGCGACGAACAGCCCGTCGATCTTCGACCCTTCGATGTCCACGACCACGTTCCCGACCTCGCCCAGCAGGCGACCCTCCTGGGTGTAGACCTGCCGTCCAATGAGTTCCGTCATCTCGACTAGCATCGCCGGCTCCGACTGCCAGCACGCGGGCTCGTCCTATAAAAGTGCTCGCGTAGAGAGGAATCCCCTCGGCGTCACGCCGACTCCTCGCCGGCGTTGGCCGACGAAATCTGCCGGACCTGCGACCGGTAGAGCGAGATCAGCTCGGCCGTCGTGGTCGCGGTCTCGGCGTCCTTGTCGTCCCGCCAGCGGCCCGTGAACCGAGGGAAGCGCAGGGCCAACCCGGCGTCCGGACGGATCTTGCCGACCCCCGCCCGATGGATCGGGCTCAGCGTGAGCTCTGCGCCCCGCACCTCCATCACCACGGCGGGCCGCAGCCAGACGTCGGGCACGAGCTCGGTCAGGACCGACTCCGGCTTCTCCGGCACCTCGAAGGGCTTGAACTTCGCGGGCAGGGTCTCGAGCGTCGCGTCGTCGAATCCGCTGCCGACCTTGCAGAAGCTCTCGAAGCGATCCTCGTCCGGATTGTACACGGCGAGGAGCAGGGCGCCGTACCGGCCGCCCCGTCGGCCGTGGCCGTAAAAGGCCCCGACGACGACCCCATCGACGGAGTCCGCCAGCGCATGCGTGTACTCCCGCTTGTACTTGATCCACCAGTATCCCCGGGCGCCGGCGCGGTAGGTGCTGCCGGCCGCAAGGGACTTCACCATGACTCCCTCGCATCCTGCGGCGATCGCCTCCTCGAAGAACGCCTCGGCGTCCGCCTCCGAGTCCACGACCTTCTGCGTCGCGAGATGAACGCGCTCCGTCCCGTGGACCGCCGACTCCAGGAGCCGGCGGCGGGTCGGGAACGGCTCGTCCACGGTCGGGGTGCCGTGGTCCAGGAGCACGTCGAACAGGAACAGACGCACCGGGACCTCCTCCTGCATCCGTTCGAGGTCGTACTTGCGTCCGCGACGGCGCGACACTTCCTGGAACGGCCGGAGCTCGCCCGTCTCCGGGTCGACGGGGACGCATTCCCCCTCGACGATCGCCGGCCGCCGGTGGACGGCGGCGGGGAGTTCCTTCACCAGCTCAGGGAACTGGGTCGAGATGGACTCCAGGCGACGCGAGAACAGCTGGACGGGCCCCTGCTCGGGGACGTGGGCCTGGACGCGGAGCCCATCGTACTTGTACTCCAGCGCGGCCTTTCCCTCCATGCGCCGGAGGGCGTCGGCGAGGTCGGGAGACCGTTCGGCCAGCATCGGCCGGATCGGTCGGCCGACGCGGATGGGTATCTTGTTGACGCCGGGCACGCCGTCCTTCGCGACGTGCTCGGCAACGAGGCCGAGGTCGCTCGAGCGGTTGTACGCCGCTTCCACGGCGGCCCGCGCTTCCTTGCTTCCGTCCGCGAAGGCGAAGCTCAGGGCATCGACGATGCTCATCTCCCGTACGCCGAGGCGGAGTTTTCCGAGGGCGAAACGGACGAGGTACTTCGCCTCCGACGGAGTGGAGCGCGCCAGGAGTTCGACGAGCGTTCGTACCTTCAGTTCCTGGGACCCGGCGCCCGAGGCCGTGGCGATCCGCCCGAACGCCTCGTACACCTCGTGAACGCGGAGTGGGTCGGCGTCGAGCCGGGCGGCGCGCTTGGGGAGCAGCTGCCCGGCGGTCGTTCCGAGATCCCCCGTCGTCCGCAGACTCTCTGCGACCGACTTCTCGGGCGCTCCGGTCGCCTGGGCCACGGCCCGGGCGGCCAGGGAGTCCGCGACCCCGAGCTCCACGCCCTCGAACTCCGGCCGGAGCTCGCCTTGCATCATGTAGACCAGCGCCGGAAGCTCCTTCGCGGAGACCTTGCGGAGGAGGTCGACGAGGATTTGCCGCATCTCGAGCCGCTTGCTCGTGGCCTCGAGACGCTCGTACTCCGCGACGAGCTCAGCGAACTGCACCTTGAGACCCCCGGCGCACGGCCGAGCGGAGGTCGGCGAGATTCTCCGCCACCGTCCCTCGTCCGTAGACGGAATTTCCGCAGACGAAGAAGGTCGCGCCGGCGCGGGCGGCCTCCACGGCGGTCTCGGTCGTGATGCCCCCATCCACGGAGAGGTCCGCCGACGAGCCCGTCGCGTCCAGTCGCTGGCGCACGGCGCGGAGCTTCGGAAGTGCCTCCGGGATGAACTTCTGGCCCGAGAATCCCGGATTCACTCCCATGACCATTACCTGGTCCAGTCGGTCCAGCCAGGGCCAGACGCGGTCGACCGGGGTGTCCGGCCGGATCGCGGCCCCGACCTCGACCCCGAGCGAGTGGCCGAGCTGGAGCAGCGCCTCCGGGTCGGCCCGGGCCTCGAGATGAAAGACCAGTGTCGTGCCTCCGGCCCGGGCGAACACGTCGAAGTAGCGGGTCGGCTCCTCGATCATGAGGTGCACGTCCAAGGGAAGTTTCGTGTGCCGTCGAACGGCCGCGACCAGGGCCGGACCGAACGTGAGGTTCGGTACGAAGTGGCCGTCCATCACGTCCAGGTGAAATGCATCCGCCCCCGCGGCCTCGGCCTCGCGTACGGCGGCGCCGATCGCGGCAAAATCCGCGCTCAGCAGTGACGGGGCGAGACGGAGAGCCCTCTTCGCCATCGCCGCCGAGGGAGCTTCTAAGGCTATATATACCACCTCTGGAGTTTAGGCGCATCCCCCGGCTCTCCGGGGGCGGTGAAATCCATGGGAGAATCCCTGAGCAAAGGTCTAGCCGGTGGCAACCGGTCGCGACGGGGCATGTCCAGCGCGACGGCCGTGGTGGTCTTGGTCATCACGATCGTGGTTCTGGGCGCCATCTCGTTCGTCGTGTTCAACAGTGTCACGACGACCCACACGTGCGCGCCGGCCGACTCGCCGGTCTGTACGGTCTCGACGAACACGCATGACGTAACCATCCTGGCGCCTTTCGTGAGCGCACAACAGGACCAACTGATTCCGTTTACCGCACTTTTGCCCTCAGGAGAAACTGCGACTGAATTCAGCTTCAACTTCGGGGATGGCGCGACCGCCACGAGCACCACTCCTACGGCGACCCACTCCTACGCGAACCCCGGAACTTACCTTGTCTACGCGCAGGCGCTCATCAAGGGCGTCTGGCACGACAACCTGGCCCATCTCCAGGGAATCACCATTACCGCCTCGCACGTCCGTGACACGCTCGGAACCCAGCCCGGCATCTCGGGCACTCTCACCGCCAATACCTCCTCCACGTCGAACCCGACGGGAGTGCTGGCCCCGGGTAACTCGATCACCGTGAGCGGTGCCTACAGCTCGAACTCGTCGAACCCGTCCTACACGCTGATCGCGCCCAGCATCATCGTC
The DNA here is from genome assembly GCA_030037955.1 of Thermoplasmata archaeon. Classification (GTDB taxonomy): domain Archaea; phylum Thermoplasmatota; class Thermoplasmata; order Lutacidiplasmatales; family UBA184; genus JAKIWV01. Next base: position 2,976 of record JASHPT010000140.1, on the reverse strand, counting down.
TCCTCGGGAGGAGCCCTCGGCACCCCCACGAACTCGATCAGCCCCGCCGGCTTCGCCTCGGTCCAGAACACCGTGACGTTCGCGAAGGCGGGCATCTATGTCGTCACCTTCGTGGCGGGGGCCCAGTTGCCCTCCAGCTCGACGCCGAACCCGAACCCGGTCTACTACCAGAACTACACCTGGACGGCCTACGTTTCCTCCCCCAGTGGAGCGGCAGTGGTTCCGGCCCCGGTGACGGACCCGCACCCCGGTACGGTCATTGCCTACGAGTATGCACCGGGCGGGGCCGAGGGTGAGGACCCTGCGGTCGACTACGAGACGCTCGGATACGAGGTCATCGTGAACGTCTACCAGAAGCTCATCGACTACAACGGGAGCAAGTCCGTCGATTCTCCGAACGGATACATCCCCGTGATCGCCACCTGTGTGCCCGGAGGCTCCCAGTGCGGACAGCAGTTCGCTTCCGAGCCGGGCACCTGCGGCGGCGTGGCGGAAGCCGACCTGGTCTGCGGATACAACTACACGTTCGTCATCGGCAACACGATGCAGTTCTACGACCCGGCGACCGGTGACCATTGGCCGGTCTACGCCTCGGACGTCCTGTTCAGCTATGCTCGGTCCATCGCCATGGCGTCGGACGGCGAAGCTACGCCCGGTTGGGTCGAGGGCCAAGCCCTCCTGCCCTACGGCAACTCGTCCTACGACGGCGGCCTCCACTCGCCGTACAACTCCACGCCGGCGAACATCTTCGCCCACGTGCTGGTCAACGACTCGGCGTTCTGCCCGTCGGCGGCGATGACCCCCGGCAGCGGCTACAACGGATGCGTGACCTTCGTGGCCAACGGCTCGGGAACGACGGCCGGCGCGAAGGCCTGGCCGTACTTCCTGATGCTGACGTCCGCCATCGGGTCCAGCATCGTGCCTGCCGGATGGTTCAGCGCTCAGGGCTCGGTGCTTCCGGGCTGGACCAACAGCTCGGCCTACCAGGGCGACCACCCGATCGCACTGCCGGGCGGCGCGACCAGCTCCACCTCCACCGCGTTCCAGAACGCGGTCGCTCAGATCAACGACACCGCGTGGGACACGATGATCGCGGACCTGTCGGAGAACGACTGGGGCAACGTCCAGTACCACATGGTCGGGAGCGGGCCCTACTACCTCGCCGGGTACACGATCGGGACGTCCTACACGCTCAAGGCGAACCCGTACTACAACGAGAACCCGGCGTGCACGACCACCTACATCGGCGACCAGAACTACTGTTACCCCGAGGCAGGGAAGTACCCCGGCACGGTCGATGTGACCTGGGAAGTCGACCCGACCCCCGGTGAGGCGGCACTCGCGTCGGGGGTGTCGGACATCTCGCAGATCCCGACCACGCAGACGGCGCTGGCGTTACAGCTGATCCAGGAAGGGAAGGCGAGTGCGACGATATTCCCCAGCATCTCGATCTTCTTCTTCCCGTTCGATCTGAACTTCAGCACGTCGGCAGCGCTCGCGTACCCGACGGGGCCGATCACCGTACCCACGAACTGGTTCACCTACATCGGGATGCGGCAGTTCTTCGTGACGGCGTTCCCCTACCAGACCTCGGAATCGACGGTTAACACCGTCGGCGGGATCGAGTACGGGTTCAACTACGGAGGCGTGATTCCGCAGGGCATGGGTAACTACTACCCGACCAACATCAGTTGGCCCGATACGGATCCGGCGAATAATGCGAGCAACCCGGCGTCGCCGGCGTACTGGTGGGCCCAGATGCAGGACCCCACGAGCCAGTACTACGACCCCGAGGTCGCGTCCTGTACGGTGGCGAACCCCTGCCAGCTGCCCTTCTTCGGGCAGACCGGGGCACCGAACTACGACCAGGCCCTGGCGCTCGAGGTCCAGGAGGTCTCGCAGTGGTCGGGTGGACGCATTGTGGTGCACACGCTGGACATCAACTTCATCCAGCTGGTCATCAACTCGCTGTTCACGGGACCCGGCGGCAACCCGATGCCGGTGTTCACCCTCGCGTGGGCGCCCGACTACCCCGACCCCACGGACTACATCGGCGCGATGTACTACCCCAACGGGACGTACACCTACAGCGATGCCTACTCGCAGTTCAGCGCGCAGAACGGCACCATCGCGCCCTACTGTGTGAACTCGGCCACCTACAACTGGTCGGACCTGCTCTACTGGGCCAACTCCCCCGTGAACGAGACCTGCCAGGGGGCGGCCTACTCGGTCATGACCCAGGCCTTCTACCAGGCGGCCATCACGCTGAACCTGAACGAGCGGGCCCTGATCTACAACATGGGCGAGCAGGTCGCGAACAAGCTCGCGCTCTACGTCTACTTCTACCAGGAGAACGAGGTCTACTACACGGCTCCGTGGGTCAATGGCGCGTCCATCGATGAGCAGGTGACGCTCGGCGGCGGAACGGATACGATGTGGTTCTGGCTCTACGGGAACGGGATGGTACCGAGTAGCTAGCGCGAGCCGGCCGTCCGGCCGGCCCCAACCCCTTCCTTCCCTCTTTTTCCACCTGCGCGTCGGGCGTCGTCCGGGCTCCCGCAGACCCGAGCCCCGGGCTCAGGGAGAGCCCACGAAGTCGGAGATGTCATCGACCGGGGCCGACTCGTACGGGTCCTCTCCGGCCCGTAGCCGGCGAGCCTGTGGGGTCCACCGGCCAAAGCGGGTGAGGTGGTCCCAGTGGGGCCGGAAGGGGAGGTGTTTGAGGTCCTCCTCCCGATCGGGAGCGTACCAGAGGTAGCGCCAGAGGAGGAATTCGAGATACGTCGCGGCGGCGAGGCTCGCGGCGAGAGCCGCCGCGTTGAACGGGACGACCCAGAGCACGAAGATCCAGCTGTCGAAGATGAAGAAGCCGAGGGCGACCCACACCTTCGCGAACGGGCCGATCAGCCACTCTCCCCACGTGGGGCCGGGGTCCTCGAGGGCCTTTTGCCGGAGCGGTCCCTCGAGCTTCGGGAA
>JASHPT010000016.1 GCA_030037955.1 Thermoplasmata archaeon | reverse complement strand
GTGCGGCCGATCTCCTTCCGGCCGATGCGCGACTTGCTCGCGATCTCGTCGAGCGTACGCGGCACGTTGCACTGCCGGCAGCTCCCGTAGAGCGAGGCCGCGACCACGCCCTCGATGGAACGGCCCCGGATCAGGTTCCGCGAGACGGCCTTCCGGTAGATCATCGCCGCCGTCTCTCGGACGTTCCGGGGGAGGGCCATGCTGGACGCGAGCCGGTCGAGCTCGGCCAGCGCGAAGGCAAGGTTCCGCTCGGTGGCGTTCGAGACCCGGATGCGTCGCTGCCACTTCCGGAGCCGGTAGAGTTGGGCTCGGTTCCGGGTCGGGATGGACTTGCCGTACGGGTCCCGGTTCTTCCAGCCGATCTCCGTGGAGAGACCCTTATCGTGGATCGTGAGCGTCGTGGGGGCGCCGGTACGTGTGCGCTTCTCGCCCTGTTCCGCGTCGAAGGCGCGCCACTCGGGACCCTGGTCGATCATTCCCTCTTCGAGAACGAGGCCGCACTCGTCGCAGACGAGCTCTCCCCGTTCATAGTCCCGGGTCAGGTGCGTCGACCCGCAGTTGGAACAACGGGTCGGTACGACCGCGTCGCTCGGTCGGTCAGCCGGCTTGCTCGCGCTCCCCGCGGTTTCCTCAGGCTGGGCCATGCGTTTCTCCGTCCTCGTGCAGCGTCGCTCCCAGGAGGAGCGCCGCCTCTGCCTCCCGAGGCGGGCGCCGCGGCCGTACCGAGACGTACGGTCGGGCGACCGGTCCGAACACCCGGACCACGCGTCCCGAAAACCGTCCCGCCGCGTCGACCACGCTCGTTCCCTCGGTGGGCACCCACGTCCCGCCGGTGCGTGCCGTCACGTGGCCCGAAGGCGTGATCGCGGTGACAACACCGACCTCGCGCCCCCGGCCCCCCGTACGACTCGCGCGGCGAGACAAGTGGTATAAACGACTTGCGATGGGTATTAAAGCGTTACGGCGGAGCGCGGCGGTTCCGGCGGGAGGACGAGCTCACCGGCGGCTGGAGATTGGTGTCCGGCGGGTCGGTCGCGCCGCCATCGTCGCCCGGCGCCGCGAGGGCGTCGCTGCGCTCCCGGGCCAGTCGGTCGACTTCGCCCCAGAGCTCTTCGAGCTCCTCTTCCGGACTGCCGTAGCGGCGGTCCTCGGAGAGGGCCGCCCGTACCTGGTTCATGAGCCGGGCCGCTCCCTGGGCGTCCCGGGCCCGGTACTTCATCCGGTTGAGTCGGCGGGCCAGGTTCCGGGCCTCGAGGAGGATCTCCTCCTCCTCGCGCTGCAGCATCTGCGGCAGAACCGCCGGAGCCCGGGGGATCCGGGTGACGGCGCGTCTCAGGTCGATGAATCGCTGTCCGATGTCGGGCAGCCGGCCCTCGCGGAGGGCCTGAAGGAGCTGAGCCAGTCGGGCGCCGGCCTCTCGCACGTCCTCGCCGCGCTCCCGCGCGTCGAAGATGGACTTCGCGAGCTGCTGGGACTCCTGCGTGTAGAATTTGGGGAGTGTGTCGTTGAGGACGACGAGGGCCAGGGAGGCGCTCGCTGCCGCCTTCTCGAGCGAGCCCTCGGCGAGCGGCAGCGTCCGCAGCTGCTGCCGAGCGTTTCCGATCCGCTGGTCGACGACCTCGAGGTCGACCCCGCTCCGGGCGGCGAGGTCCCGAAGCTCGTCGACGCGGCCCAGGAGGGCCTTGAGCCAGCTCCAGTCTCGGGAGGTCTTGTCGAGCAGTGCCTCGGCGCGTCGGACGGTCGTGATCGCGCCGGCCAAGTCGTGCTTGGCGATCTGCCCCCGAACTTCGGCCACGAACGCGGCAGAGTCGTACGGGATCCCCTCGGACGCCAGGGACTGGCCCCGGCGAACGATGCCGTTGACCCGCGCCGCGAGGGCGGTCGTGGTGGCAGGAACCCGAGGGGGTGTCACGTGTCGGTCTCCGTAAGGGCCTGGTCGAGCCGGTCCTTAAGGTCGGCGAGTGTTCGTTCGGCCTCATCCATCTTCCGTTCCCGCAAGAGTTCGGTTGCGTTCCGGATCTCGACCGCCGCCGCCCGCGCGAGTGCGCTATCGCTCGGCAGCTTCTGGATCCGAGCCGCGAGCTCACGAGCTTGGGCGACAAGGTTCCGGACGGTGTCTGCTCGGCTCGGGGCCACGGGAGCCGCCGGTTTGGAAGGCGTCGGCCGCGCCGGTGGCGTCTCGGGAGCTTCCGGTCGCGGCGGCGATGGCGTCGGCACCACCGGCGTCGGAGCCGGCCGATCGATCCGCTCGGGTCGACGTGCCGGGATCCGGTCCATCGACCGAGGTGGAGGCGAGAACACGGGCGTCGCTCCGGACGTTTCTTCCGCCGCCGTTTCCGCGGGGGGTGTTCCGGTGGCGAGGATGAGCTGACGGAGCTCCGTCGCTCGCTGGGTCGCCTCGACGAGCCGATTCGACTTGAGGAGCTTGTGGGCGTCGCGATCGATCTCGGTGGCGCGGCGCCGGCCCTCAAAGTTGGACGGCCAGGTCGCGACCTGGGCCGCCAGCCGGTCGAGGAACTCCTCGAGCGCGAGCGGAATGGAGTCGTGGAGCCGCATGAGCGCCTCCGCCGCCAGCTCGGCGGCGTGGTCCAGGGCGCCGACATCGAGCGAGGGCTGGGCCAGGATCACCCGGACCTGCCGGAGCGAATCGTCCGGTTCCGAGACGTCCAGCTCGAGCAGCCGGGCCGACTCCCGCAATCCTTCGATCTGGCGGAGGAGCCCCTGGAGCCCTCGCCAGTCACTCTCCATCCGGGCCAGACTGCGGTCCGCGAGGTCGATCCGCTGGAGCGCGGCCTCGCGGCGGCCGGCACGGATGTCGATCCGAATCCGGTCGATCTCCGGTCCGAGATTGACGGACACTCCGGACGTGATCATGGCGGCCTGGCGCTCCTCGAGCTGCTTGAGGCGAGCGTCGAACTGTTCCTTGAGCCGAATGCTCACCCGGCCCTGGGCGTCCCGAAGGAGTACGAGTACCTCGCCGACTCGCCCTTCCGCCTCCGTAAACGCGGCCTGGGCCAGCTCGCTCGCGATATCCGCGCCGTCACCCCCCAGGTCCTGGAGCAGGGAAACGGCGTGGCTGACGTCCCGGGCGATCCGGTTGACCACCTCGACCTGCGGGTCCCGGGCCAGCGGCGCCGGTGTACGGTCCCGGGTCCGTGGACGCGTCGGTGCGACCTCGGTCTCAGGGCGACGAGCGATCACGACGTTGTCGGGCTCCGGTATCTCGACCATCAGCCGCGCCGCGAGGTCCGACATCGCCATGGGAAAACCACAGCTCGTGCAATGGACCGCTGTCTCCGCGACGGACGCCTCGCAGACGGCACACTGGCCCGTCATAGGGCGAGATGGCCCCTCATCTGCCGGAGAGAATGACGGTCGATGGCTAAAGGGACTCGCATCGGCCCCGGAGCCGGCCGAAGTGTCGTCTATCCGCCCGAGAACGTCGGTATCACCGTGAACTCCTCGTCTCGTTCGAGCGGGAGGTCGAGCGGGACCGGTCGCTCGCCGCGGAGGACCGCCGCCCCTTCGGTCGCCTGGCCCACCGATCGGAGCACCGACCGAAGCAGCGTCCCGGACGGCACGCGGCGGGTGAACACCTCGCCGTGCCCGGCCCGTAGCACCTCGAGACGGATCGTCAGCGCGGGGGAGGCGCTGAGGGGGAGAGTTTCCGGTCGGCGGGACTTCGTCCGCCGGCCCTTTGAACTCCCGCGATGCATACGCACCACCAGATCTCGAATCTGGCGCCTTGGCCGGGCTAGGCTACCTCAGCACCCGCCTCGGGGGAACCTGGCACCTCTATAGCCGTTGTCGGCGGCCGGCGTGGCGGCGGTGCGATGCCTTACCGGGAGGCACGGGCCTCGAGACGTCGCTTCATCCTCGTGATCGCCTGAACTCCCAGCGGGTCGACCTTCCCGCGCCGGGCCAAGGCGAGGCTCAGGTAGTCTCCCCACTGGACCGCTCGCAGCACACGCTCCAGCCGGTCCGGCCCATCGAAGCGGAGCGAGGCGACCGGGACCGAGTGGCGGGCAAACATCGTCGCCATGTACTCGAAGCGCGCCCGGATCGAC
>JASHPT010000139.1 GCA_030037955.1 Thermoplasmata archaeon | reverse complement strand
AGGCGACGCTTCCAGACCCGATCAGGATCACTACGGCCGCCACGGCCCACGAGACCCGCCCGGAACGCAGGCTCGCGGTGAGTCGGTTCATCGGTCGGCTCCGTGCCATTCCAGTGGCGCTCGAGGAGGAAGACTCGCGGACCGTCGACAACCTCGGCAGCCCGTGCGCATCCGCTGCATCTGGACCTATCCCCCGGTTCGAACGATCCTGTTACTCGCGAGTGCCCTGTGGTCGACAACCGGCCACAGAACTCAAGCCCGCGCGGAGTGCGTGATGCTCCTCCAGAATGTAGAGTAGCGTCAGTCGACGCCTCGCACTGTACGCCCCTCGACCCTGGCGAGGAACGGGAATCGCCCAGCTAGGTCCGACGTCCTCGGTGGTAGGCAGCTACCCACAGTCTTCCTCGTTCGGGCCCACCATTCGTCGCGAGACCTACGGATTCTCGAACTCCAGTGCGCTGTTGCTGTTCGTCAACATCGATCGGTGGTTGGAGATTCTAACGTGGCCCCCCGGGGGAGATCCCCGGGGGACCACGACGGGGTGGCGACGCGTGGCCGAGCTACCGCTGTCCGCGCGTCGTGGCCCCTGTCCCCACTCCTCTCGGTTGTTGTCGACGGTTCCTTACGACCGCTCCCTTAGACCGCCGTCGCGGTGAGGGTCACCGAGAACGAGAACGTGTCGCCCTCGCAAGCCAGTGGCGCGCTCGGGGAGAGCTCAAAGTACCCGTTGAATGCCGTGGGGGTTCCTCCCGGCGTGATCGTCGGTCCGGTCCCCGTAGCGCTTACCGGGCCCGTCAGCTGCATTGCAGTGAAGGTCTGGCCGCCGATGATGTTGTCCCCGTAGGTCCAGTACTGCAGGCCGCAGGCCGCGTAGTTGTCCGAGAACGTAGCAAGCTCGGTCACCTGAGCGTCTACGCTGCCTCCGACGAGCTGGTAAGTGTCACTGAAGTAACAGATGTCCCCGGGGGCAAAGTACTGGCCGTTCAGCGAGTTGTCCCAGGTGCTGCCCGTCACGGAACCAGCGTTGCAGACCGAAGCGTCCGAAACTCCCGGCGTGTTCGAGGGTGTTCCCACCCACGAGAGCACTCCCAGGCTCCCGGCATACGCGTTCCCCTGAGCGCTGATCGTGCTCGTCCATGCGGCGAAGCCGATGCCGCCAATGGCGATGACGGCAACCATCGCCACAAGTCCCAATATCAATCGCTGTCCCATTTTGTTCTCCCGTCGGGTCTTCCGACCCGAGGGGGGGATGGGTCCGGAGGGTTATACCGCATCAGAATCTTTCCCGCGAGTTATCCATACGACTCATCCAAATTGTGCGTACTACCTTCGGACTCGAGTATCCGTCCGGACCCTGGCGCAGGGAGTGCGCGTACGACGGTCGGTCGCCCCCGGGTGGAACTCCCGCTCCAAGAGCCTCAATTGTCCTTCGAGGGCGCGGCCCCGTCCTTGGAACTTCCGGTCGCCTTTTCTGCCACCGCGCTGAGCGACGCTTCGAGCTCGGCCAAGACCCGCTCGGCCTCGATCCATCGGTGGGCCTGGATGAGAGCCCGGAGCCGACGGAAGCGGGCTAGAGCCCGCGGGAACCGTGCGTCGGAGGGCGGCAGCGACTCGATCCTCGACGCAACCACCCGTACGCGTCGCAGCGTCTCGTGAGGTCCGCCTGGGAGGTCGGCCGCCGTCGAGACGGAGGGCCCGGGCTCCGGCCCCGAGACGCCGTATCGGTAGAGATATCCGATGTCGCCATCGAGCACATAGAAGGACGTTCGGTAGGCAAGCGGCTTGCCGCCGGAGGGGCGCAGGATCGGCTTGCCCAGTGTGTCGGAGATCTTGACCAATCCCTCCCAGCGATCGATCCGGACCGTCGCCGCAGGGTCTGGCACCGAAGCGGTGTCGGCGATCACCTCTTCGTAGGGCGCGATGAGGTCCTCGAGCGCCGGAATCGCTTCCTCCTCCTTGGTCCCCCGCGGCGAAGAGAGGGCAGCGAACCAGATCACCGAGGCGATGAGCCCCACGGCCATGATCGCTACGAGAAGATACGCCGACGCCGGGATTGCTCCGTCCGGCGGTCCCGGAGCGTAGACATCTCCGTTGAAGCTGCGAGTCGCGAAACCGGTCTGGATGTGATCCGGGAAGAAGGTCAGGTTCCCGGTCGACTCCAGCGACAGGGTCCCGGTAGTGCCCGACACGGCGATGGACACGAGGACCTCCGATGCCAGGGTTACCGAGACCGAGGTGGCCGGATACTGCGTCGAATTCTCGATAGACGCGATCTCCCTTTCCACGGACGAGACGTTGCTGGCGAATCGATCCTGGGTGGAGGCGAAGGTGGTGTCAGAAACCGAGGTCTGGTTGGGGGGGGAGGTGTAAATCGACTTCGACCAGACGCCGCTAGACAGCGTGACGCTGAAGACGTCGGTCATGGTGATCGTGGCCGGGACATCGACCGTGATGTCCGTCCCGACGGTAGCGTTGATCACCCGCGTGATCGACGGGAACAGCGTCATGTTGATCCCAGCCACTTCGGTACAATTGCAGAGCGTGTTCGGCCCGAGCTGGGCGACAAAACTTCCGTTGACTCGAGCCGCATAGACGGCCACCCGCACGGGCGTTGAGGTGTGGCTCGCCCGGACGTCGGAGTACAGGTTGTACGCCGACCAGATCGTCAGCAGCATCAGGACGACGACCAGTACAGCGGCGACGGTGCGGAGCGAGCTGCTGGCGGTCATTGCTTTGCAGGGCGAATGAGAGCCGCCGAAAGCACGGCGAGGAGGATAAGCCCACCGGCCAGGAGGGGGTCCAGGATCAGGTAACCCACGTAGGGCACCCAGAGGACCGCCCGCCCGAGGACGTGCGAGTAAGGCACGTCGCACGGGTCCGGTGAGGGGTTGGCGTCGCCCTTGGTGAGATAGACGGGGGACGGTCCGGACACCAGGATCTTGTACACGCGATGGACCGTCGGCGACGGTAGACAGGAGACCTGAAAGGCAATGATCGTGCCCACGTGGATCTGTTCGGGCGAGGCCTTCTCAATCAGCACCAGCGTTCCTCGCTCGAACGTCGGCACCATGCTGTACGTCGCGATCGCTAGGATGGGCGTGGACGGCGTCCCGGCGACCGCCGGCAGTGCCACCTCGGCGGTCCCGACGATAGCCACAAGCGCCACGGCCACCACCGCAATGTCCCGGGCGACACGTCGGTTCTCCGCACGTTCGCGGAACCGGAACCGGCGAGGACCGATGGCTCGGCCCAGGTACTTCTGGGCCTGCAGTCGAGGTTCCTGCATGAGCAAGTCCACGGCGATTAGAACCGCCACGTATGCGATCAGATACGTGGCAAAGGCGTCCTCCCATCCCGGCTGGCGGGCTCCGACCGGCATCAGGAGCGGGATGCAGAGGATCGCGGCCTCCAGGGCAACGGGACCGACCAGACTCCACTGAGACTTGTAGAAGTAGAGAGCAAGCACCACCCCCAGAACGAGACTCGTGAACGTAGTGGTGAAGACTGTCTGGGTAGCCAGGTCGAGGCTCACGCGAGCGAGGACCGGAAGGTTCGTGGAGGCCAGCCCGAAAAACACCGATGTAACGACCATCGCTCGGACAAACCGCAGGTGCCGGACCAAGCGTCGGAACAGGACGCCGAGAAAGATTGCGCACTGCTCCAGAGCGATGACGGGCCCGTACAACAACGAGAAACCGAATCCTAGGGACGAGAGCGGGGCCGCCGCCCCGAATCCGAACACGAACCCTGGCTCTAGCCAGATAGTGAGGAACAAAAGCGCGAAGAGGCTCACGTAGAGCAGGGCGGGCGCAACCCCGCCCCGGACCGTGAACCCGTATTCGCGCAGGGGCCGACCCTCCCACCTGGCCAGGAGCGGCACCATCCCAAAGATTCCCAACGGCACCAGGAGGGCGCCGATTGTGGAAGGGACGACCGCCAGACTGCTGGACACCGACAGATAGACCTGCTCGATGCCCACCGCAAGGATCGCTATTGCGACGCCCTTCCAGAGGCTCCCGGTAGGAGGAGCCGGTCGGCCGAGCGCCAACGCGGAGCTCTGCGGGGGGCTGATGGGGGAGGCGGCGTTCACGAGTGGGACCGAAGTCTATCCCGAGAAGGAGACTCCCTCTCTGGAAGCACCGAGGGCGGGTCGGCGCGGCGGCCCCGCCGGGCGACGGCCATGGATGGCGGGTCCGAAAGATTCAGGATCGAAGGAGGGTCGCTATCCGCCCCGTTCGTTTTGGGGAGCCCTGTCGGAGCGGAGCTGATCGCTCCGGATCGAGCGAAGGACGACGGAGTACCGCTGCCCACTCGTGTCCCCTCGCTCCAAGCGAGGCGGGAAACCTGGCGGAGCACTGCCCCTTCGCTCCACTGCTTCGCTCCCGGGGGCAGGCCGCTCCGTTCCAGAAACTGAATCGTAATGTCGAGCTCCGTGCTCTTCGCCATGAGCTCTTGAAGGGCGGCCAGCACCTGGTCGGCTCGATTGGTCAGACGGTAATCCCCGTTGTTGGCTACGACGAGCCCCTGGTCGACAGCGAACCCCATGTGCTTCCGGAAGGTCGCCGGATTGAAGTTCCCGAGGCCCATGATTCGGGTCTTCTTGGAGGCGTGACGAGTCGCAACGAGCAGGTCCCTAAGGACCTCGAGCTTGCTGCGGTAGCGCTGCCGCGCCAAGGGCTCCCGGTTCCCCCATCAGCAAGGTTCAGTCCCGGCCCCGCTGAGTATCGGTCGGCAAACCGACCCGGTTTAAACGCGTTGGCTTTGTTACAAGGGTACCTGAGTTTCCGTCGTGTCAAGGTACGGCTACGGAAGTTCTTTAGACGGCTTTGGAATTCCCGCGAATCCCATGAAGCTCTCTCCGTCCTCGGTCGCCGTCGTGGTCTCCAACCGGAAGAAAGCGCTCGCCTGGTACACCCAGAAGCTGGGTCTCGATGTGATCGCGGAGATGGATCACTGGACCGTGGTCGGCCGGAAGAAGGGGGGCCTCGCGCTCCACCTTTGCGAGTACGGCAAGCCGACCCCGAAGGCCGAGAAGGGCAACACCGGGATCATGTTTCTCACGAACGACTCGATGGAGAAGACGTACCGGAAGCTGAAGAAGGCCGGGGTGAAGTTCAGCGTCCCACCCGAGAAGGTCGAGTGGGGCTGGCACTGCCGCTTTCTCGACCCGGACGGCAACGAGTTCTGGCTCGCCCCGCGCGAGTAGACCTCGGTCCCGGGCCGGAACGGCCCCGATCCGTCGAATGCCCGTCGACCGTACGGCCAGATATACCCCGTTGGCAGTCGGCGGAGGAGGTCAGACGCCATGCCCGGTCTAGGTCCCCTGATCCCGGTCCGTGCGCGGCAGGCCGGAGCCGTCCTGGTCGTCGGCTCGCTCCAGTTCATCCTCGCGATGATCGTGGTCCAGCTCAAGTATCC
>JASHPT010000138.1 GCA_030037955.1 Thermoplasmata archaeon | reverse complement strand
GTGGCGCCCTACGCCTTCACGACGCGCGCAATCGTTGTCGGACACACGGACCTGGGCTTCGACCGGCTCCAGGTCGTGGATACGCCGGGCGTGCTCGGCCGGACCTCCCGTTCGAACGAGTCGGAGCGCGAGGCCCTGGCGGTCGTAGAGACCCGGCCCGCCATCATCCTTTTCGTGATCGACCCGTCCGGCACCAGTGGGTACCCGGTCAGCGACCAGGAGGCCCTGCTGCATCGCTGGGAGCGAGAGTTTCCGGGAACGCCGATCCTCGCCGTCGAGACGAAGTCCGACCTGGCGACCAGCGGCTCCGGTCGCCTCGCCATCTCCGCGGTCACGGGAGCCGGCCTGGACGAGCTGCGCCGGGAAATCCGGAGCCGACTTCCGGCACAGGCGCCGGGGCTGCCGCCGGTGTTCGAAGGATAGCTAGACGGTGTACCGGTGGCCCGTCTCCGGCAGCAGAACTTCCACCTCGTTCTGTATCGCCTGGGACAGAAGCTCCCGGTGGTCGCCATGCATCAGGACCACTTTCTTGGCCTTCGACCGCCGGATGAAATTCACGAGGTCGCTGTGGCCGGCGTGCGCGGAGAAGTCGTAGGAGTCGACCTCGCAGACCGGGCGGATCGACACCTCGTCGATGGTGAGCGTTCCTTGCTCGACCAGCTGACGTCCGTTGGACCCCTCCACCTGGTAGCCCGTGAGCAGGATCGACGAGCGGGCGTCCTGGTAGAGCTCGCCCAGGTAGTAGAGGACCGGGCCGCCGTCCAGCATCCCGCCGGTCGTGACGATGACATCGGCCTCGCGGAGCGCGTGCCGGCGCTGCGAGGCGTGTTCGACCAGATGGACCGAGTCGAGCGCGTTTCGGAACTTCCTCGCGTCCCGCAGGTACTCGGGATGGGAGCGGTAGATTCCGTTGACGGTCCGGGCCAGGCCATCCATCCAGATCTCGAAGCCGGTGTGCGCGAGGGCCATGATGACCTCCTGGGCGCGGCCCACGGCAAACGCGGGCACGATCGCCTTCCCGCCTCGCTCTACGGTCTCCTCGATCTTGGCACGAAAGCGGTCCTCCGTCGCCCGTCGGTCCGGGTGTTCTCGTCCAGCATAGGTGGACTCGATGACGAGCGTCTCGCACTCCGGAGGCCGGCCGCCGTCCACGAGGTGAGTGGGGATCGTCTGGAGGTCGCCCGTAAACAGCAAGTCTCGTTCCCCGCGGTAGAGGAACATGGTCGCGCCGGGAATGTGCCCGGCTGGGAAGAGCTCCACTTCGAGACCCTGGTGCCGATACGTGCCGCGTCGGTCGGTGGGCAGGAAACGGCCGGCGAGGCTCCGAATATCGTCGGGCGTATAGGGCTCGAGGTACCCCTCGAGTCGCGCCACCTTGAGCGTGTCGCGCGCCATGAGGTCGGTCACAGCGACCGTCACAGGCGTCGCGACCACCCTCGTGTGGGGAAGCCGGGACAAGACCGGCGTCATGCCTGAGTGATCGAGATGGGCGTGGGAGAGGAACGCGGCGTCGAGATGCGTAGGGACCGGGCGCGGATACTCGGGCGGGTCGCTCGGGGTGAGGCCGTAATCGAAGAGCAGGGTCCGGCCCTGGTCGCGGACAACCAGGCCGAGTGACCCGACCTGCGAGGCGCCGCCGAGGAACTGGAGTTCCATTCGGTCCGCGACTTGGGGGGTGGATTTAACCCCTGCCGAAGGGGTGAATGACGCGCCGGCGTGCTTCCCGTTCTGGGAGGGCTAATAGTCCGGGGCGGGTCCTCCGGAGGTGTGAGCGGCTCCGATGCCGGCGAGCTGGAGACCCTGTTCCGGATCGGGTATGCCGTTCGTCATGCGGTCCGGCAGTCCGGCGCTTCCCCGAAACGGGGCGAGATCGTCGCCATGGGGGCCGCCGGCAGCCCCACCGAGGAGATCGATCGGATCGCCGAAGCCCAGATCTTTGCGAGCCTCGAAGAAGAGGGTCGGGACTGGAATGTCCTGAGCGAGGAGGCCGGCTTCGTCGACCGCGGCGGCTCCAAGCTCCTGGTGGTGGACCCGGTCGATGGGAGTCACAATGCCTTGCGGGGTTTCCCGATGTCGACGGTCTCCCTGGCGCTTGGCTCGGCCACCCTCTCCGATGTCATGCTCGGAGTGGTCCACAATCTCGACAACGGCGTGACGCACTGGGCTCAGAAAGGGCGGGGGGCCTTCCGGGACGGGCACCGGATCCGCACCCGGGCCTGGGAGGCCCGCAAGGAGCTGTTCTGCGTCAATCTCGGACGGCACTCCACGGCGAAAGCGGCCCGGTTGGCGGAGCGGGGCCGCCGGGTCCGGTCGCTCGGGTGCGCCTCCCTCGAACTCGCGATGGTCGCCCAGGGCAGTGCCGATGCCTACTTCTTTGAGAACGATAACGAAGGACGCAATCTTCGCGTGACGGACATCGCCGCCGCCTACCTGATCGTGCGCGAGGCCGGCGGCGGCATCAGCGATGCCACGCAACAACCGATCGAACGGTTCCCGCTCTCCCTGGACGAGCGTACGAGTGTCTTCGCGTGGGGCGACCCGTCCTTCGCCCAGCAGGCCGGTGCCGAGGGGTACCTGTGAAGATCGGGGTCCACGCCAACCCGAACAAGCCGAAGGCGCTGGACCTAGCGCGGCAGCTCGTCGCGTTCGTCGGGGACCGTGCCGAGGTCATCGCCTCTCGAGAAACCCAGGACCTAGCGCCCGGTCTGACCCCGACCTCGGAGCCG
>JASHPT010000137.1 GCA_030037955.1 Thermoplasmata archaeon | reverse complement strand
TCTCGTAGGTCATCCAGCCATGCTTGCAGACGAACTCGAGATTCCTCCGGCACCGGTGGTCCGGCCCCGGCACGTGCTGGTGCTCGACCTCTCGAAGAGCATGCTCGCGCCGCTCCCGGACCCGACCGGGGTCCAGGGCGAACGCCGGAAGATCGAGGTCGCACGCACGGCGGTCTACCGGATCCTCGAGAATGCCGAAGCGACAGGCGCGTTCTTCGGACTCGTAACGTTCACCGACACGGCCCGCGTCGCCGTACCGCTGACCGAGATCCGGCACGAGAACCTGCCGTACATCGAGAGCCTGATCTCGATGCTCGCCCCCTCGGGCCGCTCGGCCATCTGGGACGGCATCGCTCTCGGCGCCGACCTGCTGCGGAAGCCGAGCGGCGAGGTCGTCGGGACCCTGGTTCTGGTCACCGACGGCTGGGACAACGCCTCGAGCCGGTTCCGCGCTCCGTCGTCCGAACCTCTCACCCCCGAGACGAGCCGTCGCATCGACCTGGTGCCGCACGTGCTGCCGAACGCTTCCCAGCTCACGCTGCGGATCATCGGCATCGGCAGCGGGTCCGAGCGGGACAAGGGCGTGGACTCGGGGCAGATGAACGGTCTCGTGGGCCAGCTCCGGGGCCGGGCCACCGGCGCCGGGATCGCAGCCGAGGTCACCTATCAGGAAGTGGCCACGAGCACGGACCTCTTCGCTCAGATGGTGAACTCGTTCATCGACGTGGGGTATGAGGGCGCCCGACCGCTCGAAGAGCTCCATCCCGAGGAGCTCGCCGAGCATGCGGCTCGGGCCGCGAAGGCGCTCAAGGCGCCGAACGAGCACGCCACCATCACTCAGCTCCGGAATCGGAAGGACCTTCCACCGCCTCCGGCGGACGCCGGCACGGGCCCGCTGCCCTCGGAGGTCGATGTCCTCGAGCTCCAGGGAGGCACTCTGCCGCCGCATCTCAAGGAACGATACGGCCCGCTCGGCGAGGTGGTCGAGGCCTTCGTCGCCCGGGACTACGCCTCGGCCATGAACCGCCTCTTCCGGGCCCAAGCGCTGTTGCCGGCGCTCACCCGGTTCTACTGGGAGGCGCGCATCCACTACGCCCGGGGGGAGGTCGTCGAGGCCGCCCGGTCTCTCCTGCACGCGTGGGTTGAGGCCGACCGTCTGCCCCCCGAGGCCCGCGGTCGGATCGGCCGGCGACTGGCCCTCCTCCAGAGCCGGATCCAGAACGACGGGGAGACGGAGACACTGGTTCGCTTCATGGACGATACCCAGCACCGGCTCGAGCGGAAAGAGCCGGCGCTGTCCCGGGAGCTGGACGGGATCTTCGACAAGCTCCTCGAGCTTCGGACGACCTACCAGCTCGCCCGGGTGGGCGGCAGTGACCAGTCACTCATGGAAGGAGCGATCCAGCACGAGAACTCCGTCGAGGAGATTTTCGGGCTCCTGCAGGATATACGTCTCAAGAACACCCAGCGCGACTCGGCCGCCGACGGGGCACTGGATTTTATGGAGATATGCCTCGCGGAGATGCGGTAACGCGCCGGGGGGAGGCGTGATCCGGTGACCGTCAAGACCACTCCTAAGACGAAGGTCAAGCGGGCGCCGCGCAAGGCCGACGAGAGCGGCCCCGCGGCGGCGGCCGCGCGCATCGCCGTCGTCGGGATCCCGGCCTCCGGCAAGACCACGTACTTCCGATTCCTGTCCGGGCACTTTGGCCTGAACCTCCCGATCACCTACGTTCCCTCGCGCCCCGACTCCAGTTCGATCCCGATCTACGGAGACCTGGACTCGGACGTCATCCTGGAAGAGACGACCTACGAGACGACCGACCCGACCGATCCCGAGGGGAGCCTCGAGGCCACGACCCGATACTACGTGAACCGGGCGATGGAGGACCCGAAGAAGCTCTGGGTCGAGCTCGCCGCCTCCCGGGACGAGCAGGGCGTGCTCACGAAGTACCCGCTTCCCACGAAATTCAACCAGTTCGTCGAGATGAAGATGCGCTTCCGGTTCGGCAGCAAGGACCCGTCGGAAGCGGCCTCGCGGCCGATGATCATGCACACGATCGACGAGGCCGGCGGCATCATCTCGGACTACTTCACCTACGACCGGCTCTGGCTGACCTCCCCGGACGCTCAGATCGACGACAAGAGCTGCCGGGTCATCCCGCACTTCGAGACCTGGCGGCCCGACCGCCAGGAGCTGTGGCGCCGGGGCCTGACCCTCCTGGGCCGGTTCGTCGTCGAGGCGGATGGGATCATCCTCCTGCTCTCGCCGGCGCTGCCGTCGCTGCGGGACCAGGCGCAGCAGGTCAACCTGGCCCGCGGCGTCTTCCGCTACGTGAAGGCGCGCAACATCCCGCTCGTGATCGCCATCTCGAAGGCGGACCTGCTCAAGGACTTCTACGGCGAGATCGACCACGTGCTCAAGGACCGCAGCTACCAGAGCGCCTTCGATCCGCAGGAGTTCCTCGTGCGACGGGACGGCGCCGGCATGGGCACCATCCTGGTGGCGCATGAGGGGCAGGGAATCTCGACAAAGGACGATGTGTTCCTGGTCTCGTCCGCCGTGTCGACCGGGGAGGGCCGCCCGCTCCTCTGGACGGACTCCGGAACCGTCGAGAGCGCCCCGACCGAGGGCATGCCCGGCGGGAGCTCCGGCGCCGGAATCCCCGTGATGGTCAACACCCCGCTTCCTCTCGCCCGGATCTGCGAGCGCGTGCTCGCGAAGGAGTCGGCCGGGGAGAAGTAATGGCGGCACCGGGCCCCAAGGCCGCGGAACTCCCGAGCGGTGGAACGACCGAGCCGGTCGCCGTCGTCTGGTGCCGGCAGGTCGACAACGAGGCCGAGAGTCCCGGCTACACCGCGCTGCCGAACGACTTCCCCGGATATCAGGAGACGCTCGACGCCATCCGCCTGGTGGGAAACCTCGCCGTCAACGTCGCCGACACGCAGGATTACTGGGACCCCGACCCGGCCGTCCCGCTCTCCTACTACCGGAACCTGTTCCTCTACCCGGCCTTCGGCGGGACGTACACCTGCCTGGGCCGCATGTTCCTCTCCACCGAGGACCGTCCGCGCCTCGGCATGAAGACCCTCGTCCTCGACACGGGCCGGCTGCTCGCCTCGGGCAGCTTCGGCGACACGCTGCTCCGCTGGTACGACTCGATGGGCGGCGGCCGACGCGACCAGCGTCCTCCGCCCCCGCCGGACGCCAAGCTGTTCCCCCTGGTGGGGGAGGGATTCCTCTTCTCCCGGGGGTCGACCGAGCCGGTCGTCGTGATCGCCTCCGAGGAATGGGAGGCCACGATGGAGGCGATCTTCGAGTACCTCCGGACTCTTCCCGCGTCGCTCCTCACCCTCGGCGCCATCCTCGCCTTCCCCTACTTCCTACCGGAACCGAAGACGAACCTCGCGGACTTCGCCGAAGCGACTCCACTGGCCCTCGCCGTGCTCCGCGTGCCGCGGGGCGAGGCCGCCGGCGAGCGGCATCGGAAGCGGGTCACGAGCTGGGAGGAGGCGCCGGTGACCCTCTACGACATTACCGGCGGCATTCCTGCGCCGTCCGGCAAGGGCAAGGACGCTGTTCCCCTCATCGTCCAGTACGTCCGCGACGGAGCGACGGCCAAACTGCAGCCCGTGACCGAACGGGTCGACCGCGTCGAGCTGCGTACCCTGCGCGCCCGGCTCGCGGACCCGGACCGGCAGGGCGGCAAGGACCGACGCAAGGAGATGTGGCGCCTCGCGACGGCGATGGAGAGCACTGCGCTGCTCCTCCAGCGGCCCCGGGGACGTCGCCTCGAGCTGAGCCCCGAACTGTCGCGCCGGGCGCAGGAGTACCTCCAGGCTCACGCGGGGGAGGACGCGGTCGAGGAGATCCGGCCGACCGATCTGCCGGCGCCGGGGCCTGCACCGGCACCGGCCGCCGAAGTGGCCGGTCAGCTGCCGCCCTGGCTCCAGCGGAGCGGCCCCGCGCCGACCGCGGACAAGCGGTCGAACAAGGTCGAGGTCGTTCCGATGTCCGTGAAGGACGATCCCTCCCTCCAGAAGGCGGTCGAAGCCCTTCCGACAGCGACCGCGGTCGCGAGCGCCCTCGACGCGGGC
>JASHPT010000136.1 GCA_030037955.1 Thermoplasmata archaeon | reverse complement strand
CCGTCAGAGATGCCCCCTCTCGCGCACTCGGTCTGATAAGGAAGGTCGGGCATAGGGCGCATGCCCCTGGCTCAGGCAAGCCCGTCGGAGAAGTCGGATGCGTCCACAGTGGGTCATCTCCGCCACCCTCGGGCTAGACGTCGCGCTCTTCGCGGTCAATCTGACGGTGGCGCTGGCCGGAGGAAGCCGGGCCGTGCTCTCACAGGCCGTCTATGCGCTCAGCGACGTGTTCGCCGGGGCGATGGTGATGTGGGGTTTCCTGGCCTCGCAGCGGCCTCCCGATCACGAACATCCGTTCGGGTACGGGAAGGAGCGATTCTTCTGGTCCTTCTCCGCCGGCCTCCTCGCCTTCACGTTCGCGGGAGGCTTCGTGCTGCTGTCGGGATTCCAGCAGATGACCTCTCCGCACCGGGTGACGGACCTGCCCGAGGGCCTGCTGGTGGTCGGAGCGACCCTGCTCCTGAGCCTGGCCGGAATCCTCGTCGTGCTCCGGGAGCTCCGGCGGGACCAGGCGACGATCACGGATTTCCTGGGGTCGGCGCACCAGGGGCTGAAGACGATCTTCTACCAGGACGTGATCTCGGTCCTCGGCAGTGGGGTCGCGTTCGGCGGGCTGGCGTACGAGTTCCACTCCCCCAGTTCCGTTGTCGACGGCATCACGGCGATCATCGTAGGGCTGCTGATGGTCGTTACCGGCATCGTCCTCGCCGCCGAGAGCCGGGACCTGCTCGTCGGCAAGGCGATCTCGCCGCAGCAGGCCCGGGCCGTGCTGTCGCTGGTGGAACGGGATCCCCGCGTCCGCAAGGTGCGGGGTCTGCAGTCCATGATGCTCGGGCCGGACGACGTGCTCCTCGCCCTGCGGGTCAATTTCCTGGATGATATGGACACGGACGAGATCGAGACCTCCATCGACCACCTCTCGCTGACCCTGCGGGAAGCCTTCCCGCAGGTTCGGCACCTGCTCATCGAGCCCGAGTCATGACCCCGGCGCGGTGGGGGCCGGCGAGGTACGGGGCTGCTTCCGCAGGTCGTGGAGCCGGACCGCCGTGAGAACCACCAGGCCGGCGGCGATCACCCCGAAGAAGATGTCGAGACCGGTGACCCGGTACGCCGAGTAGAGGCCCGAGGAAACCCAGAGGCCGGCGACCATGCCGGCGCTGATCACGAGCGAGTAGACGGCCATCGTCGTCCCGCGGGTGATCGCGTGGCTGACGTCCGCAAGGGACGCGAGCGCGGCCGGGCCGTATCCGAGGGCGAACAGCGCGCTCACCCCGATCCCGGCGAGGAGCGCTCGCTGGGGGCCGTACTGCGCCACGAGGCCGGCCAGCACGAGGAGGCTCACGAAGCCGATCGTTCCCAGGAGAAGGAACAGGGGCCGCCCGCGGCGGTCGGCCTGCCGTCCGAACCATGGCTGCGTCAGCAACAGGAGGAGTCCTCCCCCTCCAATCAAAAGGGCCAACCAGGAAGTGGGAAGTCCAGCCCCCGTCGCGGCCGACCCGAGGAAGATGAACGCCGTCCCGAGGAGCATGTAGATCACGAACCAGGGCGCCACGACGAGCAGGACGTCGCGACGAAGGACCGCGTCCCGGATCCGCCAGAGCTCGAACGTCTTATGATCGGCGGGCTCCCGGTACTTCCGGATCGAGAAGAGCGCGAAGGCGAAGCCACCGAGCAGGACGAGAGCGCCGAGCCGGAACAGCCAGGGCAGCTCGGAGTTGGGGAGGGCTCCCAGGGCTCCGAACCCGCAGGCGAAGCCGAGGATGTAGCCGAGCAGGTTCACCGCGTCGAATCGTCCCATCTCCAGACCGCGTTCGCCCCGCCCGGACTGGTCGGCGACCACGGCCAGGCTCGCCGCCAGGATCGCGCCACTCGCGACGCCGAACAGAAAGTTCGTGCCCCCGAGGAGGAGGGCGGTGCGACCCAGGCTCATCACGGCGAGCAGGGCCGCGGCACTGATCGTTCCGGCGAGGAGGATCGGGAAGCGGCCGTACCGGTCCGTCGCCATCCCCGAGAAGAGTACCGTCAGGCCCTCCCCGATCGGAGCGAGCGAGCTCAGCAGGCCCACGAGTCCGACCGATCCCGAGTCGAGACCGACCGACTGCCGTGCGAAGTACGACGCGAAGATCGAGACGGTCAGTCCGAAGCCGAAGCGGATGAAGAACGTGGCACCGAAGACCGCGCCCAGCAGCCGCGACGACTCCGGAGCGGCGTGTGCCGGTGTCGCGGAGGACACGAGTTCGGTTCACCGCCCGCGGGGAGAACGCTCGATGAGCTCGATCCACACGTCGTTGGGGTCGAGGACGAAGGCGAGCCGGCCGGTGCCGCCCTGCAGCGAATACGGCTCCTTGGCGACCTTCACGCCCCGGGCCCGGACCTTGCCGAGGAAGGCGTCCATATCGTCCACCTCGAAGGCGAGATGGTCGAGCTGCTCGCCGGGCTCGAACGTCTCCTTCCCTTCCCAGTAGGTGAGTTCGATCCGACCGCCGGACTCCGGGTCCTGGACGAACGCGATCTCGGCGTGGTTCTCGGGAATCGGATGTCGACGCTCGAACTTGAGCCCGAGGACTTCGGTATAGAAGCGCAGACTCTCGTCCATGTTCCGCACGGTGATCGACGTATGCAAGAACCGCATGCTCTCCCCAGAACCGGAGCGCGGCCGGGGGCTATGAAGATGGTTCCCTCTACGGGTGACCGTAGCAGACGCGCAGCGGGACCGAGCCAGGGCTCCAGTTGGACTCGACCCGGACGAACCCGACGCGCTCGAACTGAAGCCGATCGCCGGCGCCCGCCTCTCGGAGCGCGCCCTCCCCCAACCCTGACCGATGGGTTCCGTCGAGCTCCAGGATATCGACAGCGGTCGGCTCGGTGGCGGCGACCCACTGGATCCGCGGCAGTCGCTTGTTCTCTTTGGAGGTAAACGTGGCGCGGATGGCGCCGTCGGAGCCGGGCGCAAGGTCGCTCGGCAGATGGACGTTGACGAGGTCCTTGAGCCGCAACTCCGTTCCCGCGTGCCGCACGAGTTCGCTGGCCGGCAGCCAGAAGTCCGGCCCGGCGGCGACGGTCCGAACCCCCATCTCGGGCCGGTCCGGGTGATTGGCCAGCTCGACGGTGGCGAGGCCGGAGGGGTAGCCCTCCACGTGCACGAGTCGAGGATCCGGGACGAACAGCCGACGGGGGGTCACGGCGTCGATGAGCGCGCGATTCTCCGCGTAGAGGGTCTCGGCCGGCACCTCGATGTCGGCGAGGGAGAGACCGAACGAGAGCGTGAATCGGCGGATCGCCTCGACGGTAATGCCTCGACGATCCAGGGACTGGAGACTCCAGGTTCGGGGGTCGGCCCAACCGTCGTACTCCCCCGAACGGACCTCCGCGTAGGCCTTGCTCTTCGCGACCTTCGCCTCACGAACCCTCAGGATTCCCCAGTGCAGGAACCGAGGCCCGGTGATCCCTAGGATTCGCCAGATGTACTCCTCCATCCGGTCCTCGATGACGAGATCCTTTCCGC
>JASHPT010000135.1 GCA_030037955.1 Thermoplasmata archaeon | reverse complement strand
GAGACCGACCTGTTGCGGGGTGGCGAGGCCGAGTGGATCGAGTACACGAGTGTCCCGTTCCGGCTCGGCGACGGACGGATCCTGCTCACGGCGACGCTCCGGCCCGAGACCGTCTACGGGGTGACCAATCTCTGGGTCCACCCCCAGGACCCGCTGGTCGTCTGGCACCAGGGTGACCACGAGTATCTGGTAGGTCGAGCCGGAGCCGAGCTGCTCCTTGAGCAGCACGGGGGCAAGCTGGGTCACGAGGTTCCGGTCGACCGTGTTCTCGGCCAGACGGTCGAGGTCCCGCTCACCGACCGTCGCGTCCCGGTCCTCGCCAGCCCGCTGGTCGATCCGGGCCAGGGAACGGGCGTGGTGATGTCCGTGCCCGCGCATGCGCCGGCCGACTGGGTCGCCCTTCGGCAGTTGGCTCCTGAGGTCCGGGCGCTCGTCGGCGAGGTCGCAACGATCATCGCCGTCGAACCGGACGACCTGAGCGTCTCCGAACGGGAACTCCTCCAGGGCGAGGGGGCCCCGGCCGAACGGGCCGCGCGGGCTACGCACGCGGAGAGCCTCGCGGATACCTCGGCGCTCGAATCCGCGACTGAGCGACTCTACCGCGTCGAGCAGTCCAAGGGTCGAATGACCTCGGGCACCCTCTCTGGAGCGACCGTACTGGAGGCCCGTCAGGAAACGGTCCGTCGACTCCAGGAGGCCGGGGGCGGCTTCCTCGTCCAGCAGTTCTCCGAGCCCGTGGTCTGCCGCAACGGTCACACCGTCGTGATCCGCCGGGTCCCCGACCAGTGGTTCCTGCACTACTCCGACCCGGAGTGGAAACGCAAGACCGAAGCACTGCTGCGTCGCATGTCGATCCAGCCCCCGGAGTACGCGACCGAGCTCCCGGAGATCCTCAACTGGTTCCAGGACCGGCCCTGTACGCGCAAGGGCCGCTGGTTGGGCACGCCCTTCCCGAGGGATCCCGACTGGATCATCGAACCGATCGCCGACTCGACGTTCTACACCGCCTACTTCGTTGTCCGACGCTTCGTCTCGACCGGCCGGATCCCGGTCCGCTCCCTGACGCCCGCCTTCTTCGACTACGTATTCCTGGGCGAGGGCGCCGGGCAGCCGGAGCTGGACCGAGCCCTCCAGGAGGAGGTGCGGGCGGAGTTCGCCTATTGGTACCCCCTCGACCTCAACATCGGAGGCAAGGAGCACAAACGGGTACACTTCCCGGTCTTCGTCTACACGCACGCGCAGCTGCTCGCGCCGGAGCTGCAGCCGCGAGGCCTCTTCGTCTACTGGTGGCTCACCCTGCAGGGCGGCGCCAAGGTATCGAAGAAGGACGTGGCATCGAAGGGCGGCGCCATTCCTCCGATCCGCGACGCTCTCGAGGAGTACGGGGCGGACGCGGTCCGCCTGATGTACTCGTTCGCGGCGTCTCCGTTCCAGGATATCGAGTGGGTGCCGACGCTCGTGTCGAACGCGGCCGAGCGGCTGTCGGAGGTCGAGCGACTCGGCCGGGAGGCCCTCGCCCGTGGCGGCGGTGGGCCGCCCGAGCTGGATGCCTGGCTCCAGGACGCCACGCGGTCGGTGGTCGGACGAACCCTCGAGGCGATCGAGCGGATGGACTTCCGGCAGGTGGCCCAGGCGGTCTACGTGGACCTGCCGGCCCGGATCCGGCGGTACCTGGTACGCGGGGGTCGCCCCGGGCCGGTGCTGACCGAGGTCGGCCGGACCTGGGTGCGGCTGATGAGTCCGACGACGCCGCACCTGGCCGAAGAGCTGGGCGAGGGGCACTTTCCGGGGCTCGTGGCTGAGCAACCGTTCCCGGAGCCGTCGCAGCTGCCGAACGACCCGCTCGCCCGGTTCGCCGAGGACTACCTGGAGCGGGTCGAGGACGACCTCCGAAGCGTCCTCAAGGCGTCCCAGGCCCGTGGCTCGTCCGCCGGCGAGGTGGTCTTCTTCGTCGCCGCTCCCTGGAAGAAGACGCTCGAGCACTGGCTCCGCGAAGCGGGGCCGGAGCCCAGCCCGGACCTTCCGCGCCGGATGGTGGAGCAGGCCCGGTCCCAGCCGGAGCTCTCGGCCCACGTGGGAGAGGTGGCGGAGTACGTCAAGCGGATCCAGCCTCAGCTTCGGTCGGACCCGGCCCCGCCCCCGGCGGAGTTCGACGAGCTGGGAGCGCTCCGGGCCGCCGCCGCTTTCCTGGTGCACCGCTTCGGCTTCCGGCAGGTCCAGGCGTTTCCCGAGGCGGAAGGCGAGCCGCACGACCCCCGGAACCGGCGGCAGCGGGCCCGGCCCGGACGGCCGGCGTTCTACCTCGTGGACCGACCGGCCTGACGGCTGCCCCGCTTCGAGCGCGACGAACGGAAGTTGAGGTACATCCGCGACGGGGTCGGTCGGTCGCTCACGGCCCGGTACTTCGCGGAGCGTTTTCGCCCGTAGGCCTGGTGGACGGCGCCCGAGATCTCGAAGTAGATCAGCTGCCCGACCGGCATTCCGGCGTAGATGCGGACGGGGAGCTTGGACGACATCTCGAGAGTCCAGTAGTTCGAGAACCCGACGTCCCCCTTGCCTGCGGTCGAATGGATGTCGATGCCGAGGCGACCGACGCTGGACTTCCCTTCGAGGAACGGCACGTAGCTATGGGTTTCGGTGTACTCCTCCGTGACACCGAGATAGAGCTGGCCGGGAACGAGGACGTAGCCCTCCCGGGGGATCCGGAACTCGGTCACCGGATTGTCGAGGCGCGCGTCCAGGGCCCCGTTCGTGTAGGTGGCGAGCCACGGTCCCAGGTGGACATCGTAGGAGTTCGAGCCCAGGCACTCCCGGCGGAACGGCCGGATGACGAGGTCGTGTCGACGCAGCGCCGCCAGAATCTCGGTATCACTGAGGATCATCGGCGGGCCGGGCGAGGCCGAGCCGGCCGGGGTATTTAAGACGGCAACGGCCCGGGCGATGCCGGGGCGCTGTGGGCGCCACCGAGCGGTGTCCACCGCAGCGACAGGGAGTTCGCGAGGACGGCCGTGGACGAGAGACCCATCGCCGCCGCCCCGAGGATCGGCAAGACTCCATAGATCCCCCGTCCGAGGAAGGGTACGAGGGCCCCTGCGGCGATCGGGAGGAGCACGAGATTGTACCCGATCGCCCAGGCGAAGTTCTGCCGGACGCGTCGGACCGTGCGACGGCAGAGGCGGAGGGCGACAGCCACCGCCTCAAAGCTGGAGCCGCTCAGGACGATGCCCCCCGCCTCCCTCGCGACATCGGTCGCGGTGCCGACCGCAACACCGAGGTCGGCCGCGGCGAGAACCGGTGCGTCGTTGAGCCCATCGCCCACGAAGGCGACGACTCGGCCGTCGTGCTGGAACCGCGCGAGAAGCTCCCGCTTCTGAGCGGGACTGAGCCGGGCATGGACCTCGGAAATTCCCACGGCTCGTGCGACGGCTCCGGCAACCTCCGGCTGGTCCCCGGTGGCCATGATCACCGGTATCCCGTCGGCACGCAGCGCCGCGACACCGGCAGCGGCCCGGGCCGACACCGGCGCCGAGAAACCGAGCAGGCCGACCGGGAGGTCATCCCGGAGTACGACGGACACGGAGCGTCCCGCGTCTCGGAGCGCTCCGAGACCGCTCGCCCACTCGGCTCCCGGGATCCGTTCGGGATCCGCCGTGACCACCTGGACCCGGTGGCCGTCGACAACGCCCGTCGCTCCCTGACCCGGCTGGACCTGAGCGTCGCGTACGGCGGGAACGACCAGGGCGCGGGCTGCCGCGTACCGGAGCACCGCCCGGGCGAACGGATGCTCCGAACCCGACTCTACCGCCGCGGCGAGCTGCACCGCGGTGGCGGCATCGCCCGAGGCCGGCACCCACACGTCCGTCACCTCCGCCTCCGCCGTCGTCAGGGTTCCGGTCTTGTCCGTCAGCACCAAGTTGACTCGGGCGCCCCGCTCGATGGCGTCCCGGTCCTTGAACCAGATGCCCTCTTCGGCGGCACGGCCGGTTCCGACCAACAGCGCTGCCGGTGCGGCGAGTCCGAACGCACAGGGACAGGCCGTGATCACGACGGCGACAAAGACCAGAACGACGAGGGAAGGGTCGGTAAAGCGGGTCGCCAGTCCCCATGCCATCGAAGCGGCAACGGCGATCCCGAGGACCAGGGGAACGAAGACGGCCCCGATCCGGTCGGCCGTGCGCTGGAGAGGGATTCGGCTCAGCTCCGATTCCTCCAGCAAGGAGGCGATCTGCTCCAGGGTCGAGTCCACACCTCGCCGGCTGACGCGGACATCGAGCCGTCCGGCACCGTTGACCGTGCCCTGTAACACAGCGCTGCCCGGCGCCTTCTCGACCGGGAGGCTCTCGCCGGTGAGCAGCGACTCGTCGATGGTTGAGTGGCCCTCCGTCACCACCCCATCGGCCGGGATCCGCTCGCCCGGCCGGACCCGGACCACGTCGTCCGGTACGATCTCCGCGAGGGATATCCGGGTCTCGGTACCCCCCGCGAGCCGGGTGACGGTCGAGGGGAGCGTTTCCCGGAGCAATCGGAGCGCTCCGCCGGCCCGGTGTCGCGTCAGGTGCTCGAGATAGTTTCCGGTCAGGATCAGAGCGACGATGAGCGTGGAAGCGTCGAAGTAGTACTGCGGAGGAAGGCGACCGGGAGCCAGAACGACCACGGCACTGTAGAGGAATGCCGCCGAGGTACCGGCGGCGATCAACAGGTCCATGTTCCCGGTCCGGGCCCGAAGGCCGTCAAGGGCCCCCCGGTAAAACGGGCCGGCACAGTACACCTGTACTATAGCGGCCACAGCGAGCGCTGCCCAGGGCCCACCGGCCGGATGCCAGACGTACGTCAGCACGACCACCACAGCAGCAAGTGGCCATGCGACAACGAGTCGCCTCCGAAGCCGGGCCAGCCCCGCCGCCGGCGCGACGAAGGTCGCGAGGCACGAGTGGGAGCAGAAGAAGTAGGTCCGGTTGTCCTGAACGGCGGTCAGATGGGCCGTCCGCTCGTCGACGTACATGCCGCAGACGGGATCGGTCGCCATCAGATTCCTTGGACGGCGGGCCTCCGAGGAAGTCGCGGAGCTAAACCGTACCGGTACCGAATCGAATCGTCAGCCCGCCGCCGTACTGGGTGGCAAGGGGAGCTCCGAACCCAGCAGCAGGCTGGCGTAGCCGACCACGTCCTCCATCGGCTCGACCTCGCCGGAGTGGCCCCAGCGCAACAGGCGGGCCGATAGCGGCTCGTCCTGCGTCACGAACAGGAGGGTGGTCGTCGGCGCGACGCCGCACATGGAGATCCCGCGGTCGACGACGGTTTCGTAGAGTCCGTGGGGGTCGCGCTCCAGGATCCGGCCAATCGCGAGGCGGTCGAGGCGCTGGGCCTCCTCCGCCGGGATGTAGTGGGAAAAGTCCGTGGAGGCGACCAGGAGCACGTCCCGCCCTTGGAGTGCCTTCCGTACGACGGCGGCCACGTCCGCGAGAAAGCCGACCGGCCCCATCGTCACGTTGAGGCAAGCGACCCGCGGGAACGGCAGGACATACTGGAGGAACGGCAGCTCGGCCTCGATCGAGTGCTCGCGGGCGTGCGAGCTCTCGTCGACCTCGATGGGCCGGTGGTCGAGCGCGTGGATGAGCTCCGGGTCGGCCGGGACGCGGCCCAACGGGGTTGACCAGTCTCGCGCGGACAGGGCGGCCGGCGCGCCACGGCCCGAGTGGTTGAAGCCGAGAACGAGTACCGAGGCGGGTGGGCGCTCCACGGCCACGGCCGCGAATGCCTGGGCCGCGATGGCGCCGGAGTACCGGTAGCCGGCGTGCGGGACGACCATCGCGCGAATGCGACGCTCGACGGACCGGTGGCGGGGCGGGAGATGTCCGGGGCCCCGCGGGTCCAGGAAGCACCGCTCGATCTCCTGGCTGAGGGCCGCGCCGTCGGCCGGATAGAAGGCTCCGGCCACGGAGGGCGGACGGACCGGGGTCGGCATCTCACCCGGGGACGTCGCCGAGGAGCGCGAGGACTCCGCGGGCCTCCTCGTCGCCGATCCGCGTCCGCGGCGTCGTGGCGAACGGGCCCGGGGTGTCGTAGCGCGGGATGATGTGGAAGTGCAGGTGGAAGACGATCTGGCCGGCCAGCCGGCCCTGGTTCACCGCCACGTTGTAGTCCCGGGTGAGGCGCTCCGACCGCTGACAGGCGCGGACGAGGGTCCGCAAGA
>JASHPT010000134.1 GCA_030037955.1 Thermoplasmata archaeon | reverse complement strand
CGCCTCCTCGCGCGGGTCGAGGGGTCGCCGGACTTCCTCCAGATCATCGACCGCAGCGGCCGCGAGCTTTCCAGAGACTTTCCGGAGATCGGAGCCCATCGGGACGACCTCCGCCGGGTGCTGCAGGCCGAGGTCGAGCGGTACGAAGAGTCGATCCAGCGCGGACGCCAGCAGGTACGACGGATGGAGGAACGCTTTGCCAAGGAGGGGCGGACCGTCGGCGGGGACGACCTGGTCGAGTGGTATGACTCGCTCGGACTTCCGCCCGATATCGCGGTCGAGGAGCTGCGGACCCCTCCGCCGATCCCCGACGACTTCTACGCGCGGGTCGCCGCCCGGCACGAAGCCGACCAACCGGAGCGGGAGTACTCCGACACGGGGGCGGGTCTCCCCGAGCCTCCGGCGTCGACCCCGGCCACGGAGGTGCTCTACTACCTAGACCCGTACACGCTCTCGTTCCGCGGCCATGTCCTCTGGAGTCAGGGGGGCTGGGCCGTCCTGGATCGGACGTACTTTTACCCGACCGGGGGCGGCCAGATCACCGACACCGGTCACCTGGGGGACCTCGCGGTCACCGAGGTCGCCCGGAAGGGACCGTGGGTGCTGCATCACCTGGAACGCGTGCATGACTTCCGGCCCGACGAGGAGGTCCACGGCCGAATCGACGCAGAGCGGCGACGGCAGCTGATGGCGCATCACACCGCGACGCACATCCTGAACGGCGCCCTGCGGAGCGTTCTCGGCCCGCACGTGTGGCAGGCCGGCGCCTACAAGGGAACCGATGTGGCGCGGATCGACATCACGCACTATCGGCCGCTCTTGCCGGCGGAACTCCGGGAGGTGGAGCGACTCGCCAACCGCGTCGTCGCCGAGAACCGGCCGGTGAAGAGTTACTTCGAGCTCCGGACCGAGGCGGAACGCCGATTCGGCTTCACGCTCTATCAGGGCGGCGCCGTGCCCGGCCGGGACCTGCGGATCGTGGAGATCGAGAACTTCGACGTCGAGGCCTGTGGGGGCACCCACTGTACCCACACGAGCGAGGTCGGCGCCATCCAGATCCTGGGGACCGACCGGATCCAGGACGGGATCGTCCGACTCTCGTACGTCGCCGGGGACCGGGGCGTCCTCGTCCGGGAGGAACGGGACGCCGCCCTCCACGACGCGGCTCGCCAACTCGGGGTGCCGCCCGAGAAGGTGCCCACGGCAGTGGCCCGGCTGCTCGCCGAGCTCGAGGAGATCCGGCGGGCCGGCCGGCAGGAGCAGCGACGGGACCTCGGGAAGCTGGCGGAAGAACTCACGGCCGACCCCCAGGCAACCTCGGCGACCGGACGCGTCACCCTCACGGTCGCCCGCGTGCTCCCGCTGAGCCGGGACCAGCTCCAGGAGCTGTCGCGGCGCCTGACCCACCCGCCGGACCGGGTCGCGATCCTGCCGGCCGAATCGGAGGGGCGAGGCCTGCTGTTCGTCGGCTCATCCAGTCCGCACGTGCCGGCCGACCTCGTGGTCGAGGCGATGCGAGCCGTTTTCGGCGGCAAAGGCGGCGGCAATGCCACGGCGGCCACGGCCCAGGGAGAGCCCGGAGAGCCGCTGCTGCGGGCCGTCGCGGCCGGACGGGAAGCGGTAGGACGTCTCGCCCACGCCCCGGACACCACCGGCTAGCGGAACGCCCGCTCCGGCGGCGAAAGCTTTACCTTCTATTCGGCTCCATTATTCGGTTGCCCGGGCGCCCAAGCGTCCGGGAAGTTGCCGTAGGTCGGTAGCACGGATGCAGGGAAACAACGGGGCTGCCGCCGGGGCCATCCCGCTCG
Organism: Thermoplasmata archaeon; assembly: GCA_030037955.1. Lineage (GTDB taxonomy): Archaea > Thermoplasmatota > Thermoplasmata > Lutacidiplasmatales > UBA184 > JAKIWV01. The sequence goes on along the minus strand of JASHPT010000134.1, from coordinate 25,910 downwards.
AGGTCTCCACCTTCCTCGGAGGCAAGGGCGGCCGGTCGCTGATCGTGAAGGGCGGCGCCGGTACCGGGAAGACGACCTTCGGGCTCGAACTCCTCGAGCGGATGGGACGTCCGAACCAGTCCTTCTACCTCTCCACCCGGGTCAGCGACGACGCGCTGTACCGGCAGTTCCCGTGGCTGCGGGCGAGCGAGCTTCGTACGCGCATCCTGGATGCGGGGAAGCTGTTCCTCGACACGCTCCACGCCCGGGATAAGGCGGTCGTCCAGGACCTGCCCGAAGACCAGCGGGCGAAGATCACCGCGGCGCGTCACGTGATGCAGGCCATCACGGACGAGCGCGGTCCCCCGACCCGCGTCGACCGGGCCCAGCTGAACGCCCTCCTGCGCCGGAACCCGATGCCCGAGGTCGAGAACTGCTACAACCGGATCGAGGCCGTGCTTCCGGAGAAGGCGCTCCTTGTCATCGACTCTCTCGAGGGTGTGACCCACAAGTACGGACTCGAAATGGAAGAGTTCGTCATGGCCCTCCAGAAGGATCTCGTGGAGAACTCCAACACCAACGTCGTCATGATCCTGGAGAAGCCCGAGGCCGGCGGGATCGAGTACCTGGTCGATGGACTCGTCTCCGTCGTTCGCGAGGAGCTCGATGAACGACGGGTCCGTCACATGCGTCTCGAGAAGCTCCGGGCCACGGCGATCGGCCAACCGCGCTACGCGGTGACCCTCGCCGGCGGCCGATTCACGGCGCTCGGACCGGGAACTCCCGCCAGCCACCCGCCGGCGCAGTCGCCGCAGTGGGGACCCGAGGCCGACCCCGAGCGATTCTACTCCACGGGGATCGGCGACTTCGATGCGCTCCTCGGTGGCGGATTCCGGCGCGGTAGCTACAACGCCTTCGAGGTCGACGTCAATGTCGGCATCGACGACTACTACCTCGTGCTGGTTCCGACCTTCCTCAACTTCCTCACGCAGAGCCGGGGCATCACCGCCGTGCTCGCCGCGGGCGAGTCGCCCGAGAAGCTGCGGGACACGATCACGCGGTACTGCCCGCCGCACATCTTCGACAGCCGGGTCCGGATCGCCGATTACACGGCCTCGGAGAGCGAGGAGAGCTACATCGTACCGATGGCCCGGTACGGCCGGGACGAGGCGACCCGGGCGATGACGAGCGCGGAGAAGGCCGTCCGCGGCCCCGAAGGCAAGCCGTTCATCGAGTACACCGCGTTCGACACGATGGAGAGCCTCATGGGCGATCAGGTCGCCATCCGGCTCTACTTCCAGGGCGTCCAGCGGACGAAGCTCCTCGGGAACCTCGGCATCGGGCTGCTCAAGCCCGGTCTGCTCGTGTCGAGCGAGATCCTGAACATGATGGACTCGTACTTCCGGATCATCAACATCGACAATGCCCCGTGCATCTACGGGATCCGGCCCCGGACGACGATCTACTCGATCTCCTACGACCCGACCAAGGGCCCACCGCACGCCAAGCTCACACCGATTCTGTAACCCCGGCGACGGTCCGGCGCCCCGGACGACGGCGGCGGCCTAGAGCATCGGAGCGAATTTCCCCAACGGAAAGAGCATCGGTAGGGCGTACGCCAGGAGAAGGAGGACGACGCCCGGGACCAGCGTCATGGCGATGTCGTCGTCGAAGTTCCGGATCCGCGGTCGTTCGACCGCGAGCGCCACGACGCCGGCGATCCCGGCGGCGACGACCGCGGGAAAGGCCGGCAGATGGACGACCAGGACCAGCGCGCCGGCCCCGAGCATCACGTACACGGCGAGTGGGAACCAGGGATAGGTGGCGGACCACCGGGGGGAAAGCCGAAGCTCGCCGATCAGGGGGTCCACGAAGGCCGTCCCGAGAATGACCACCACGGCGATCGGCTCCGGAAAGAGGACGACCGCCGCCACCAGGGCTACTGCGAAGAACACGTAGCTCGCGACGCGTCGCTGCTCGTACTCTCGAATCGTCGGCAGCTCGGCCGAACCGATCCATCGGAGGGCCTCGAGGATCAGTACCAGCGTCAGTCCGAGAAAGAGCACGTCCTCGAGCGTGAAGCCTCGGTACAGGTCGTGGGGAAGGACGTAGTAGAGCAGGATCGCCGACCCGAGGCAATGCATGATGCGGCGCCAGGCCCGGTCCCCGAGCGCAAAGTCACCGCCCAGCCGGGCGCCCAGCCACCGTCGCAGGCGTCCACCGGTGTGGAACTCGAGGGGCACGGGGCTCGCGGGGGCCTCGTGAGCTATGGAGGTTTCGGCGGCGCCGACTCAAACCCTTATGCGGAACGACGGCTCGCCGCCGCCATGAAGGTCGCCATCCTGATCGGGAGCAAGTCCGACATGCCCACGGCGGAAGCGGCCCGGAACCGGCTCTCCGAATTTCAGGTCCCCGTCGAGATCCATGTCGCCTCCGCGCACCGGACGCCCGAGAAGGTGGACCGACTCGCCCACGACCCGGAAACGGACGTGTTCATCGCCATGGCCGGGCTCTCGGCGGCCCTGCCCGGCGCGGTCGCGGCACGCACGTTGCGACCGGTCATCGGCGTTCCGATTCACAAGGGGCTCGGGCTCGACAGCCTGCTCTCGGTCGTCCAAATGCCGCCGGGCGTACCGGTGGCCGCGGTCGGGCTGGACGCAGCCGACAATGCGGCCCTGCTCGCCGTCGAGATGCTGGCGCTGAAGTATCCCGAGCTGGTCGACCGGCTCCACGGGTACCGGGCCAAATGGCGTGAGGAAGCGCCCGCCTCGGGCGCCCCGGAGAAGAAGTGAGGGACGCCGCCGCCTTCCATCGGGAGGCCGTGGCCCAGCTCCGCGTCAACGTACCGGGTCGCGCGATCGTCGCCGCGAGCGGCGGCATCGACAGTACCGCGGCCGCTGTCCTGAGCCAGGAAGCGCTCGGCGACCGGTGTCGAGCCCTCTTCGTGGATACGGGTCTGCTCCGTCTTCACGAGGTCGACCGCGTGAGAGCATTGTTCGAGGCGAGCCACCTCCACGTCGAGGTCGTTCCGGCCTCCGAACGGTTCTTGGACGCCCTCGCCGGAGTCACCGAGCCGGAAGAGAAGCGTCGGCGGGTCGGCGAGGCGTTCATCCGGGTCTTCGAGTCCGAAGCGTCCCGGTTCGGGGCGGATACGCTCATCCAGGGAACGATCGCGCCCGACTGGATCGAGAGCGGCGGAGCGCTCCGGGACACGATCAAGACCCACCACAACGTGGGCGGCCTCCCGAAGGACCTCAAGCTGCGGATCGTGGAACCGCTCCGGGACCTCTACAAGGACGAGGTGCGGACGCTGTCGGCCCACCTGGGGATCCCTTCGCCGGACCGCCAGCCGTTCCCGGGGCCGGGCCTCGCGGTGCGGGTCAACGGACCGGTGACGGCAGAGAATCTCGCCGTCGCCCGGACGGCCAACGCCGTGGTCGAGGAAGAGGTCGAAAAGCGGATCGCCGATGGGTCGATCGCCCGACCCTGGCAGTACTTTGCCGTCCTCCTGCCGGTGCGGACGGTCGGGGTGCAGGGAGACAACCGGGTCCATGGACGGGCGGTGTCCGTCCGGATCGTGGAGTCCTCCGACGCCATGACCGCCACGGCGATGGGCGTCCCGATGACGCTGCTCCGCACGATCGCGGAGCGGATCACCCGCGAGCTCTCGGGACAGGTGACCCGCGTGCTCTACGACGTGACCGACAAGCCGCCGGCCACCATCGAGTGGGAATAGGCGAGACGCACTCCGTCGCTCGCGTAAAGGGCATATCCTGACCGGCGCTCCGGTGGCGGATACACATGGTACCTCCCCCCGAGCTGTCGGAGAGCTCTCGCGCGGTGAAGATCCCGGAGGAGGTGGCGCGCCAACTCGAGAAGAAGCTCGCGCAGACCTCCTTTTCGTCCCTCGATGAGTTCATCTCGTTCGTCCTCGCCCGGCTCGCCGAGTCATCGTCCGAGATGCCCTTCTCCGAAGAGGAAGAGCGGCAACTCCGGGACCGGCTGCGCTCGCTCGGGTACATCGACTGACGGGGTGCTCTCGGTCGACCGTGACGGCGCGGCGACCTCGATGGCCGGCGGCGCCCCACGAACATCCGTGGGAGCGCGCCCGTCGGCGGGAGTTCGCCGCGTGGGAGTCGGTGCTCCGACATACGGCGTACGACCGTACGCTCCCGGACCTCGTTGGATTCTCTCAGTCCGTCGAACCGCCGCCCGACGGGTTCCCGGGCGGGGGCCGGCGTCGCGTGTTCGCCGTGTCGGCGCTTCCGACGGGTGGCCCGGCCTATCTCGTGTCGGGATCTGCCCGTCCGGAGCGTCCCGTTGAGGGACGACTCGTCCGAGTGCCACGACCGGTCAAACGGGCGGTCTCTGTCGGGAAAGGAACGCTCGGCGAGCTCGTGCTTGACGCCCCCGCCGGTCTGACGGCGGCTGCCTGGGAAGACGTTCTTCCGGGGCTGTCGACCACGGCCATCGCACGGATCGTTCCGTCGCTGGCGGGGCTGCTGCGACTGCCGGAGGGCGCCGTGGAGCGGTTGCTCCTCCCGATCGTCGGAAGCCTTCCTTGGCATGGCCGCCCCGCCGGACTCGACGTCCATCTGGAGGTCGACGGGTGGCCGCTGCGCAGGTACCAAGGCCTCGTCCAGAGCCTCGCGTCTCTGGTGCCGGAGTGGGTCACAGGGTCGCGCCGGGGTCATCGTAGGGACCGCGGGGACCGTGAGCTCTCCTCGGGAGCCCGGCTGCGCTCAGGTCTCGCGCGTCACGCTCGGCCATTTTCCCTCCGCCTTCGACCGATCTCGACATCGCCGGCCCTCGGCGTGCCGGACACGGTATCCGACTCCTCGATCACGTTCGGACCGGCCCTCCGCGGCGAGTTCGAGGCCCGGGTGGCGGATGCTACGACCGTCGTTCTCCTGGACCGCGCCGAAGGGCGCGGAGTCCCGGACCGGGCCGTGGAAGTACCGGACGACATCCGCATCGCCGTCTGGGGTCTGCACTGGTGGACCCCGGCGCCGCCGGACGCGCCCGAGTGGCACGAGTGGCTGAAGAACGTGGAGCCGGGACTTGAGGAATCCCTGCGGGTGCTCCGGTCGAGCGACCGGGCCTCGACGGACGCCCTCTCTCGACCTTTCCTCGGTCACCGGGACTTCCGGGACCGCTTGACCCAGGTCGCCTGGGCCCGGGCTCGCCTGCGCGGAGTCCCGGAGGTCCAGGAGGAAGACCTCCGCTGGGCTGCGGAGGGAGTCACGCAAGCCGTGGCTCGTGCGGTCGCATGGGACGCGCAGGGCCGGGGCCCGCTGCGCCGCGCCCTCGACCGCACGGAAGGACTCCGCACCGCGCGCGTTCGCCGGGCCGTTGCGTCGGTCCTCGACGCACGACCCACGGGCGTGACGCTGCCGGAGGCGCTCGCGGACCTCCGGGCCGCCGGGGCCGAGGTCTCGGAGCGGGACGTGGAGTCGCAGCTCGAACGGCTGCGGATCCGCGGCCTCCTGTTCCAGGACCGGGCGGGCCGGTACCGGCCGGTCTAAGCGAGCCCCCGTCAGGCTCTTACGTCGGCGCCGGCTGAATGGACCGTGCTGTCCTGTCCCTTCTGCGGCGCCCCCGAGACCGACCGCATCGACCTCGAGGGCCGACGCTACCTGGTCTTCGGCTGCATGTTCACGCCCCGAGTCGACCCGGAGCTCTCCGATGCCGAGGTCGGAGAGCGGCTACAGGCCGTCGGGAGCGACCCCCGACGGTTCTTTCAGGGGACCTGCGACGCGCTCCACATGTACGTGACGAAGGGAGAGGGCGCCCGGTTCCTCACGAGCCCACCTCCTCCTCGCGCTGACCCGTCTCCCGGTCCGTGAACACCGCTCGCCCGGTGTAGCGCTGGGTGAAGAACACGCCGATCCAGAGTACCTCGGCGAGGCTCAGGTTGACAAACGAGGCGGCGATCGAGACGAGGAAGACCGCCGGGGTGAGCAGCCCCCGGATCTTGTGGAACCGCACGATCGCCGGGTCGAGGTCCGGCCGGAGGAGCTTCGCCACCGACGCGTATCGCCAGAGGAGGTTCATGGTGAACCCGGCGACCGCCTGCATCGCCGCGAACAGGACGATCCCGTACTGGGTGGTACTGTAGCTCGCGAACACCTTGAGGACGAACGGCATGACCGCGACCTCGAGCAGCAGTGCGAGGTTGATCCAGATCAGCACGTCGTCGTGGCGGACAACGTACCGGAAGAACCGGTGGTGGTTGATCCACCAGACCGAGATCATCACGAACGCGAAGACGTAGCCGAGGAACGCGCCGTACTCGTGGTTGAGGGCGTAGCCGAGCGGGCCGTTGCCGGTGACGGACGGGACCACGAGGGAGAGGGCGAGCAGCGTCAGTGCGAAGGCGAAGACCCCATCGCTGAGCGAGATGATCCGGGACATGTCCTCGCTGAAGCGGTCGGGGCCGCCCCACAGACGGCGCCGATGCGCGAGTACCGGCGCCTCGGTAGGCTCGGCGGTCGAGGACGGGAGCGCCACACCGAGCCCGAACCGGCCGTGCTACTTGTACCGTTCGCCGCGGGCGGCTCAGGCCCGGACCGGTCTCCCGATCTTCGCGACCGCGGGGTCGGTCGGCACCAGGTGGCGGGGAAGCCCCAGCTCCTCGGGCGTGGCTCCCAGCGCCAGCCCCACGACCTGGGGAAGGTGGAAGACCGGCATGTCGAGCCGGTGACCCACCGCCTTCGCCGCTTGGTTCTGGTAGGCATCGAGCGAGATGTGGCAGAGCGGACATGGCGTCGCCATGGCGTCCGCGCCGTGCGCCTTGGCGTCCTCGATCTGCCGGCCCGCGATCCGGCTCGCCGTCTCCGGCTTCACGAACTGGATCGGGAAGCCGCAGCACATGACGCGTCCCCGGTAGTAGACGGGGTCGGCGCCCACGGCGGTGAGGAGGTCCTCGAACGCGTGCGGCTCCTCTCCGGTCTGCCACTGCATCTCGTCGGAGGGCCGCAACAGATGGCAGCCGTAGAAGGCGCCCACCTTGAGGCCGGCGAGCGGACGGACGACCTTCGCCCGGATCGCCTCCACGCCGATATCCTCGGTCAGGACGCGGAGGAGGTGCTTCACCTTGGTCGAACCGCCGTAGTGGATGCCGAGGGGACCGAGTGCGGCGTCGACGCGCGCCTTGACCTTCGGGTCGGCGAGCCGGACGTTGGCGAGCGTCAGCATGCCCTGGCAGGTCGAGCAGATCGTGAGCAGGTCCAGTCCGGCCTTCTCCGCGATGGCGAGGTTCCGCGCGTTGAGCGCGACGTTCAACACCTCGTTGGCCTCGTCCACGAACCCGGAGCCGCAGCAGGAAAAGCTCGGGAAGGCCACCAGCTCGATGCCCAGAGCGCGGCAGACCCATCGGGTGGCCATGTCGAGCTCCTTGCCCGACTCCTGGGCCACGCACCCGGGGTAGTATGCGAGCCTCACGACTCCTCCGCCTTCTCGTCTTTGAGCGCCGCGTAGATCTTCTTGACCTGGTCCAGGTCCTCGATCGGCGGAGGGGACTTCGTGACCTCAGGCTTCTTCCGCCAGATGCGGACGCCCTGCGGCAGGGAGGCGGCGAGGCCCGTGACACCGGACGTTTGCCGGACCAGCTTGAGCTCGTTGAGCGTGCCCCGTTCCTCGATGTTCTTCAAGAACCCGATGGCGTGACGCGAGCCGGCCTCGGTGCCGCCCTGCGCCTGAACGGCGAGCTCCTTGAGGTCCCGGATCCGCTCCGAGGGCCGGACGTCCTTGGGACAGGCCTCGGTACAGAGATGGCAGCGCAGGCAGAGCCAGAGCCCCTCGGTCTGGATCGTTCGAAGCCGGTGGGTCTGGGCCGTGTCGCGCGGGTCCACGACGAAGCGGTAGAGCTTCGCGAGGGCCATCGGACCCGGAAAGGCCGGGTCGGCCTCGACCGCGGGGCACGCCGAGAAACAGGCGGCGCAGGAGATGCACCGAGGGGTCTCCTTGAACCGTTCGACCTGCGCCGGCGACATCGGGGTCGTGCGTCCCTCCGGCATCGGGTGCTTGGGGTCCAGAATCAGATGGGGCTCCATCTTCTCGTACCGGCTCCAGAACGGCTGCTGGTCGACCACGAGGTCCCTCAGGATGGGCTGGTTGCGCATCGGGTCGACGACGATCCGTCCGTGCTCCCGGACCTCGGGGCCCACCGGTGTGTGGCAAGCCAGGCGGCTCTTCGAGTTCACGAGCATGGCACAGGAGCCGCAGATCGCGCTCCGGCAGGAGTAGCGAAGGGACAGGGTAGGGTCCAACTCGTCCCGGATGCGGAGCAGCCCCGTCAGGATGGGTGTGTGCGGCGCCAGCCGGAGCTCGTAGTGCTGGTACCGGGGCTCGCCCCCGCGGCTGGCGTCGTACCGGTACACGTCGAACGGGACGTTGATGAGCTTCTCGTCGGCGAACATCAGTAGACCCGCTCCTTGGGCTCCCATCGGGTGTAGGCGACGGGAGCATACGAGAGCTCCGGCCCGTTCGGCGTCCAACGGGCGAGGGTGTGCTTCATCCAGTTCTTGTCATCCCGGGCCGGATAATCGAGCCGAGTGTGGGCGCCCCGGCTCTCCGTACGGGCGATGGCGCCGACCACGATGACCTCGGCGAGGGCGAGCAGGTTCCCCACCTCGAGCGCGTCCGTGAGGTCGATGTTGTAGGTCGTGGACCGGTCGATAACGCGTACGTTGCGGTACCTCTCCTGCAACGCCCGCACCTGACGGAGCCCCCGGTACAGTTCCTCCGGGCTCCGGTAGATCCCGACCAACTGGTCCATCGTTTGCTGCAGTTCGGCTCGCAGGGCTCGAGGCGACTCCCCCTCCGACCGGTTCCAGAGCTCCTGGATCCGGGCCGTCTCCTTGTCCAGGTCGTCGTCCCGGATCTCCGGGTCCGGAGCGGTCCCGACGAACTCTGCGGCGGCGAGGCCGGCCTGCTTTCCGAAGACGAGGGTCTCGAGCAGCGAATTCCCGCCGAGCCGGTTCGCGCCGTGGATCGAGACACAGGCGGCCTCCCCGGCGGCGTAGAGGCCGATGAGGCTGGCCTCGCCCTTCATGTTCGTGCTGATCCCGCCCATCATGTAGTGCTGCGCCGGATAGACGGGAATGGGCTCGGTCACGGGGTCGACCCCCGCGTAGGTCCGGGAGAAGTCGCAGATCTCCTGCAGCCGGGTTTCGACCTTCTCCTTCCCGAGATGCATCAGCTCGAGATGGACGAAGCCCCCGGGAAACCCGCGGCCCTCCTTGACCTCGGTAACGATCGCCCGCGACACGACGTCCCGGGAGGCGAGGTCGAGCACATGGGGAGCGTAGCGCGCCATGAAGCGCTCCCCGTTCACGTTCTTCAGGACCCCGCCTTCTCCCCGCGCCCCCTCGGTGATCAGGATGCTCGACTCCATCAGGGCGGTCGGGTGGAACTGCACGAACTCCATGTCCTTGAGCGCCGCGCCGGCGCGGTAGGCGGCCGCGACCCCGTCGCCGGTGCAACTGTGGGCGTTCGTCGTACGCCCGTAGACTCGCCCGAACGGTCCCGTGGCGAGGATGACCGCCTTGGCCTCGATCCCCTCGACCTTCAGCGTCTTCCGGTCGAACGCGGTGATTCCCTGGACCCGGCCGTCGCGGACGACCACCGAGAGCAGGAACCACTCCTCGTAGATCCGGATCGTTTCTGTACCCAGGTGCTCGTAGATCCCCTGGAGCAACGCCAGTCCGGTGCGGTCCGCCGCGTAGATGGTACGCGGGAACCCGGCCCCCCCGAAGGCTCGGCGGGCGAGGGAGCCATCGTCGGAACGACTGAAGATCGTCCCGAAGTGCTCCATCTCGATGACGGTCGGCCCGGCCTGCTGGCAGAAGAACTCGATCGCGTCCTGGTCTCCCAGATAGTCGGACCCCTTCACCGTGTCGTAGATGTGGGTCTCGACCGAGTCCTCCTTGCCGACAGCCGCATTGATACCGCCCTGCGCCGCCCCCGAGTGGGAGCGCAACGGATGGAGCTTCGACACGAGCGCCACGTCATGACCTGCACGGGCGGCGGCGAGCGCGGCGCGCTGACCGGCCAGGCCGGCGCCGACCACGACGATGTCGTGTTTGAGCATCTACGCGCGGCGCGACCGACACGGAGTTTATCAGAACTGCGCCGCTTTCCGCGGCGGTACCCGTCTCACCGGCGAACGATTGACCCTTCGTCCGCGAGCGCTTATATACCGACCGCCAGTCCCCTCGACCGGTTTTCCCACTCGTGGGAGTCTCCATGCAGCACACAGCACTCGCGGACACCGACAGCCTCCTGAAGGGTACCACGACCATCGCCGCCGTCTGCAAGGACGGCGTCGTGCTCGGCACGGAGCGACGGGCCACGGCCGGAACGCTCATCGCCGCGAAGCAGACTCAGAAAGTGTTCAAGATCGACGAGAATCTCGGCATGACCATCGCCGGTCTCGTGGGCGATGCCCAGACCCTCGCGCGATATCTCCGTGCCGAGGTCTCCCTCTACCGCCTGCGACGCAGTGCGGCCCTCAGCGTCGAGGGGGCTTCGACGCTCCTCGCCAACATCCTGAGCGGGAACCGGATGTTTCCGTACTACGCCTGGCTGCTCATGGGCGGCGTGGACGCGAAAGGCGGCCACGTGTTCTCCGTCGACCCCGCGGGCGGCTCCATCGAGGACCGCTACGTTTCGGTCGGCAGCGGTTCTCCGTTCGCGTACGGGGTCCTGGAGGAGGGCTACTCCCGCGACATGACCGTCTCGGACGGGGTCGACCTGGCGCTCCGGGGACTCACCGTCGCGATGAAGCGCGACTCCGCGTCCGGCGACGGCTACCTGATCCACACGATCACCGCGAAGGAGTATCGCGAGTTTTCCGAGGACGAAATCAATAAACGCCTGAAGGCGCTCAAGATTCCACTGCCTCCGGCTCTTCCCTAACGCCGCGCGGGTCCTCCGGGGACCCGGGGGCCGGACAACCCCTTTCGCCCAACCCCTTCTGTCAGCGAATGAGTATCGATAGCTTACTAGAGCAAACGAAAGAGGTCCTCCGGGAGGTCCTGCCCGAGACCATCGAGGTCACCGACATCGAGCTCGAGGGCCCGCACATCGTCCTCTACACGAAGCAGCTGGACGCGTTCCTCTCCGGAGGAGAGCTCCTCCGACAGGTGGCTCAGCGACTGCGCCGACGGGTCCTGGTACGCTCGGACCCCGAGTCCCTGATGGAGCCGAAGGAGGCCGAGACGGCGATCCGGGAGCTGATCCCGCCCGAGGCCGAGATCACGGCGCTGTACTTCGAGCCCGAGACCGGGGAGGTCACCGTCGAGGCAGCGAACCCCGGCGCCGCGATCGGCCGTCAGGGCTCGGTCCTGACGGAGCTTAAGCGCAAGATCGGCTGGGTCCCGACCGTCGTCCGGACGCCGCCCATCCCCTCGAAGACGGTGGAGGAGGTCCGGGTCCACCTGCGGAACCACTTCGACCAGCGCCGCACGTTCCTCAAGAAGGTGGGCACCCGCATCGCCCGCGACCGGCTCGATGAGAAGATCTGGGCCCGGAGCAGCTCGCTCGGCGGCTACCGGGAGGTGGGCCGGAGCGCGTCGCTGCTGTCGACGCAGAACTCGAAGGTGCTGATCGATTGCGGGATCGACCCGGGCTCCGACCGGGCGCCGTTCCTCAGCGCTCCCGAGCTGCTCCCGCTGGATTCGCTCGACGCCGTCGTGATCACGCATTCCCACCTGGACCATTGCGGCCTCGTTCCCGTGCTGCTCAAGTACGGGTACCAGGGGCCGATCTACACGACGGCGCCGACGCGCGACATGATGACGCTGATGCTCCTCGACGCGATCAAGGTCACGAGCCAGGAGGCCCGGCAGAAGCTCTACGACTCCTCGCACGTTCGGGACATGGTCACCCGGACCATCCCGCTCCGGTGGGGAGAGACGACCGACATCACTCCCGACCTCCGTCTCACGCTCCACAATGCCGGGCACATTCTCGGCTCGTCTATCTGCCACTTCCACATCGGCGACGGCGACCACAACCTCGCCTACTCGGGCGACCTCAAGTTCGAGCGGAGCTGGCTGTTCAACCCGGCGGTGAACCGGTTCCCCCGACTCGAGACGCTGGTGCTCGAGTCGACCTATGGCGGCTACCGGGACGTCCAGCCGAGCCGACAGCAGGCCTCGGATGAGTTCGCCGGCTTCGTGAGCAAGGTGTTGGACCGCCACGGCAAGCTGATCGTCCCCGTGTTCGCCGTGGGCCGCTCCCAGGAAGTGATGCTCGTCCTCGAGGAGCGGATGCGCGAGGGGAAGATCCCGCGCGTCCCGGTCTACCTCGATGGGATGATCTTCGAGGCGACCGCGATCCATACGGCCTATCCGGAGTATCTCAACAGCCAGCTGAGGACCCAGATCTTCCAGCAGGGCGACAACCCGTTCCTCTCCGACATCTTCCACCGGGTCGACTCCTCGCAGATGCGGATGGGCATCCTGGACGAGAAGGAGCCCTGCATCGTCCTCGCGACCTCGGGCATGATGAGCGGCGGCCCGGTCATGGAGTACTTCCGGGCCTGGGCGTCCGAGGAGAAGCACGGCATCGTGTTCGTGGGCTATCAGGCCGACGGCACCTTCGGACGTCGGCTCCAGCGGGGACTGAACGAGGCGCAGCTCTTCGACAACGGCCGGCAGTACACCACCCCCGTTCGTCTCGAGGTCGCCACGATCGAGGGCTTCTCGGGCCATTCGGACCGGGTCCAGCTCATGAACTATGTCGCGAGCCTTGACCCAAGACCGCAGCGCATCATCCTGAACCACGGCGAAGAGTCGAAGACGCTCGACCTCGCGTCGAGCTTGCACAAGCGGTTCAACCTGGAGAGCCGGGTGCCGTTCAACCTCGACGCGATCCGTCTCGTGTAGGAGGAGGCGTCTTCGTCCAAAGTTCGGAGGCGTCCTTTAGACACTGGTTTAAAAAGCGGGGCCCATTCGACCCTCTATCCGTAAGACCATGATTGCGTAGAGGTGGAACCACGCCCCCGAAGCACCGGTTCCTGGTCATCGGCCTCGACGGCGGCACGTTCCGTCTGCTGGACCCGCTGCTCCAGGCCGGCGAACTTCCGTTCCTGCGTTCCCTGATCCAGCGAGGGGTGTCGGGACCGCTCATCTCGGTCTATCCGTCGAAGACGATCCCCGCCTGGTACAGCTTCGCGACCGGCCTCGACCCGGGCACCCTCGGGATCTATGGCTTCACCGAGCCGGACGGCGGCCCGGGCAAGAGCCGGTTGGTCCAGGGGTATCGCCCGGCGGAAGCGCTGTGGGACCGGCTCTCCCGTCAGGGGCATCGCGTCGGGGTGCTGAACTTCCCCGTCCGGGCCGGGTATCCGATCAACGGGTATCTCATCCCCGGCATGTTCGGCGCCAACCCCACGACCTACCCGGCCGACGTCCGCACGCGGCTCGAGCACGGCCTGGGAGAGCCGCTCGTGGCGGAGCTTCCGCCCTACCATGAGTCGCACCGGCACGAGTGGATCGCTCTGGCAACCCAGGGCGTCCTCCAGCGCGCCGCCGCCGCCGAGTTCCTCCAGGACGTGTACCGGCCGGACTTCCTCTTCGTGCTCTTCCGAGAGACCGACCGCATCGAGCACCAGCACTGGACCGAATGCGCCGCCGGGCCCGCGCAGATGCCGGCCGACCTCCTCGAGTTCTGGCGGTCGGTCGACCGGGCCTGCGGCCGCATCGACCACGCGTTTCGGGCCCAGGGCGAGCCGGCCGTCACATTGGTCATCAGCGACCACGGACACGGCGCCGCGGGGGCCGAGTTCTTCACGAATCGATGGCTGGAAGCCGAGGGCTTCCTGCATCTGCTCCCCCGGGCCGAGCCCCGACGCCGACGGCTCCTGTCCCGCTTCCTGCTCGCCTCGGAGCGCTTCGCCCCGGCACGACGGCTCGTCGGCGCCGTCGCCGACCGGCTGCGTTCCGGCGAGGGCGAGGCGCATGTGGACCGGTGGATCGGAGGAGACGCCACCTTCGAGGCGATGGCCGCCAAGATCGACTGGGCCCGGACCGAGGCGTACTCGTTCCCCGTGCCGGAAGGCATCTATCTCAATCCGTACCGGAAGGACCGGACCCCGGCGCAGCAGCAGGAGGTGCTGGCGGAGATCCGGCGCCGACTCGAGCGCGACCCTCGGGCCCGCATCGAGGTGCTCGACCCGCGGGAACTGTACCGGGAAGTGCGGCCGGACGGTAGCCCCGGGCTGCTGCTTCGGGTGAACGGGATGGAAACCGACCTCCGAATGGACTTTAGCTATCCGGACCCTCTCCTCGCGCGCCGTCCCGGGTTCTTCTACGGCTCGGGCGTGCACCGCATGGACGGAATACTGATCGGCGCCGGAAACGGCTCCAGCCATGGAGCGAGGGCGGGACCGTTCTCTCTCCTCGACGTTGCCCCGACGGTGCTCGAGGGAATGGGCGCTCCGCTCGGGCCCGCGATGGCTGGACGGTCGTTCGGACGCTGGCTCGGGACCTCCGCCACCTAGGGGGAGCCCCGGGTGTCTCCCTGGCGGATTGACATTCTCGCCGGGCCGCCACCCGACCCGACCACGCCGGGCATCGAGCGGGCGGTCTGGGAGCTCGCCGGCGGACTCGCGGGCCGGGGCCACCGGGTTCGCGTACTGTATCCCACGGCGACCCCGACGCCTCCTCCACCGTACCGGGGAGTCCCTGGCGTTCCGGTGCCCGTCGTCGCGTCGAAACGCCGGCCGGTCCCGCAGGCCCTGGAGGTCGCGCGTGCGACCGCCGACTGTCTCGAACCGGACACGGACCTTCTCCTGGGCGTGGATGAGCGGGCGGCCGCGGTACGGCCCCCCTCCCGTGGCCGGGGACCGGCACTCGCCCTCTACCTGAGCTCGGTGCCTACGGACCGGCTCGCCACCGGCTCGAACGGAGGGTCGCCGGGGTTCCTCGACCGCATCGGCGGCTGGATGGACCTCCGGACGCTGCGGCGTCTCGAAACCGAGTCGCTGGGCCGGGCGGCGGCCGTCTGGGCCAGCACCGCCGCCACGCGCGACCGTCTGACCCAACTGCACCACCTCCCGTCCGGACGGGTGCGGCTGCTGCCGCCCACGCTGCCGGACCCGGACGTCTCCACGCCCCGTGCGGCGGCTCGCCTGGCCCTCCGGATCCCCCAGGATGTGCCGGTCGCGATCTTCGTGGGTCACCGACCGGAGCCCCAGGGGCTGCCGGTCGCCCTGGACGCGTTCCGCCGCTCCCGGGTCTTCTTCCCCGGAGCCCGCTTCCTGGTCGTGGGGAGCTCGCCCAAACCGGACCCGGGCGTCCTGCCCCTCGGGGTCTGCGACGAGGCCACGAAGGCCCAGGCGCTCTGTGCAGCCGACCTCTTCCTCTTCCCCAGTCGCGAGGCCGGCCCGGCCTACGCCGTGACCGAGGCCATGCGCTACGGCCTCGCCTCGCTCGTGTCGGCACGGGTCGTCCTCGAGGGTGCCGCGGAGAAGAGCCAGTACCGCGCCGTCTCCTCCGACGATCCGGCGGATTACGCCGCCGAGTTCGCCGAGCTCTTCGCGGACCCGGCCCTACGACGACGGATCGGCGACGCGGGCCGGGAGTACGCCGATCAGTTCAGTCCGGCACGCACCGCCCAGGCGGTGGAACAGGCGCTCGGCTCGCGGCTCCCGGCCTAGGTTCCCCGCCGGAGGAACCAGCCGTCGAGGCGGCTCCGCGAGAGCCGGACGAGCACCGGCCGACCGTGCGGACACGCATACGCCGGCGACTCGGTACGGTAGAGAGCCTCCAGGATCCGCCCGAGCTCCTCGGCACTGATCGCGTCACCGGCACGCACCGCCGCGTGACACGCCACCGAGGCGGCGACGCGCTCGGCGAGTCCCTCCGGCACCGTCGGCCGACCGCCATCGGCGAGCTCGTCGAGGAGGGCGGGAAGCGAGCGGGCCTCGGCGCGTCGACCCCGGTAGGAGGGCACGCTCTCGACGCGGACCTGGTCTCCGCCGAAGGGCCGGATGGTGAAGCCGGCCGATCGGAGAAGCTCCTGGTTCGTGGCCCACGCCGACCGCTGCCGGGGCGTGAGCGGGAGCCGCACCGGGTCCATCAGTTCCTGACGACCCAGCCGACCCGTCGCGCGCAGCTCGTCGTACAGGACCCGCTCGCTCGCGGCGTGCTGGTCGACCAGGACCAGGTCTCCGTCCGACTCGGCGACCCAGTACAACCGGAAGAGGGAACCCAGGAGCGACAGGGCCGGGTGCCGCCCCGTGCCGGCGATCCGTGGCGCGGGGCCCGGCTCGACCAGGCGCGTCTGTTGGCCCGACGGTGCCGGGCGGAGCGGCCGGGCAGCAGCCACGAGAGGCGCCCGTTCACGACCGGTGCCCTGCGGGCCCTCGGTGACGGGCCGGCGCGAACGGACGAGGTCCGCGACCTGAGACCCGCCGACAAGCGCGATCCGGATCGCACGGCGCAGCGTGTCCGCGAGCTCTCGTTCACCCTGGATCCGTACTTCCCGCTTGGTCGGATGGACGTTCACGTCCACCCGGGCCGGGTCGAGGGACAATCGGATCGCCCCGACCGGAAACCGGGTCCGGGGGAGGTAGTCCTGGTAGGCGGTCCGCACCGCCTGCGACAGGGTTCTCGACACGATGGCGCGTCCGTTCACCGAGAGCTGAATGCCGACCGAGGTCCCCCGCGACACCGTGGGCCGGGCGAGCACCCCATGGAATCCCACGGGCTCGCCGGCCGCCGAGCGGACGCTGAACTGGGCCGTGACGAAGTCGGGGCCGTAGACCCAGGTCGCGGCCTCCTCGAGCTTGGCCGCTCGGGGATACCTCGCGACCTCGTCGGATCCCGACCGGACGCTGAGTGCGAGGTCCGGGTGCGCCAGGTAGATCCGCTCCACCGTGGCCAGCACATCGACCTGTTCGGCCGCCGGGCTCCGCAGGAACTTCCGTCGGGCCGGGGTGTTGTAGAACACGTCCCGGACCTCCACGGTCGTGCCGACCGCCCGACCGGCCTCGAACCGCTCGACGACCCGGCCGCCATCCAAGGCAATCCCGTGCGCGCTGGCCGCGTCGGGGGGTCTCGAGACTAATCGAAGCCTCGACACCTGAGCGATCGCGGCGAGCGCCTCGCCGCGGAACCCGAGGCTCGAGATCCGGGCCAGGTCGGCGGGGTCCGACAGCTTGCTGGTCGCATGACGTTGGACCGCGAGGTCCAGCTCGGTCAACGGAATGCCCGCCCCGTCGTCGGAGACGGCGATGCGCTCGAGCCCGCCGCCCTCGAGGAGGACCTCGACCTCCGTCGCGCCTGCGTCGATGGAGTTCTCTACGAGCTCTTTCACGATGGACGCGGGTCCCTCCACGACCTCGCCGGCCGCGATCCGTTCGATGGTCGCCGGTGGGAGACGCCGGATCGGAGCGCGCGCCGCTGCCGGCGGCCTCACGGGGAGGCCCCGGATCGCGGCCGGCCCTCGAGGCGTCGACGCCACTCCACCAGCCACCGATGCGCCTCCAGGGGACTCATCGAGTCGAGGTCGAGGGTCGACAGCGCTCGCTCAAACTCGGAATCGGGCGTCTCGGGCGACGGGAGCAGGATCGCCTGGGTGTAGCGCGTCGGCCGAGCCTTTCCGGCATGTCGGGTACCGGGGAGGGCGACCCCCTCCGACTCGAGATGCTTGAGGAGGCGTTCCGACTCGGACAGTACCTCGGGCGGGACCCCGGCGACCCGGGCCACGTGCAGCCCCAGACTGCGGTCGGTGCTGCCCGGAACCAGGGTCCGGAGGAAGACGATCTCCCGGCCGCGGTCGGCCACCGCGAGATGGGCGTTTCGCGCCGCCGAGAGACCCTCCACGAGACCCGTGAGCTGGTGGAAGTGCGTGGCCACGATCGTGCGGCAGCGGATCTTGTCGTGCAGGTACTGGAGCGTCGCCCAGGCCAGGGCGAGACCGTCGAAAGTGCTCGTCCCCCGGCCGACCTCGTCCAGCAAGACCAGGCTCCGATCGTCGGCCTCTCGCAGGATCTCGGCGACCTCGCTCATCTCGACCAGGAAGCTCGACTTGCCGCGTCCGATCGCATCGGTGAATCCCATCCGGGTGAACAGAGAACTCACGCGGCCGATCCGCGCGAACCGCGCCGGAACGAAGGAACCGACCTGGGCCATCACGACGAGGAGGCCGACCTGTCGCATGTAGGTCGACTTGCCGGACATGTTCGGGCCGGTGAGCAACAGCAGCCGGGCCGCCTCGCTCTCCAGGTCCGTGTCGTTCGGAACGAACTCCTTCCGGAGCTGCCGGTCCAGGATCGGGTGCCGGCCCTCCCGGATCTGGAGCACCCGGCTGTCGTCCACGACCGGACGCACGTACCCGCGTTCCTGCGCCTGGGCGGCGAAGGTCGAGAGCACGTCGAGCTCCCCGAGCCGGCGGCCGAGACGGTACAAGAGCGGGACCACCGACTCCAGATCCGTCAGCCATCGCTCCCAGGCCTCGAGCTCCCGCGCCCGCAGCGCCTCGCGGGCCGAGAGGATCCGCTCCTCGATCGACCGAAGCTCAGGCGACGTGTACCGCTCGACGGATGCGAGCGTCTGCCGACGCTCGAAGTGTGGAGGTACGAGTCGAGCCTGGGACCGGGGAACCTCGAGATAGTAGCCGAAGACCTGGTTGTAGCCCACCCGGACCGACCGCAGGCCGGACGTCTCCCGTTCCCGTCGCTCCAGCGATTCTAGGTCGGCGAGCCCGGCGCCCTCGGTCTCCGATAGTCGGTCGACCTCGGCATCGGCGCCGGGCCGGAAGAGGCCACCCGCGTCGGGGGCTGACGGGGCTGGGTCTCGAAACGCCCTCTCCAAGCGCTCCACTATCGGCTCCAGGCCGCGCAGTTCGGCGTCGCCCGGATCCAGGCCGGCTGGGAGCGGGCCCTGACGGAGGCCCTCCTGAACGCGCCCCGCCGCGCGGAGCCCCTGAGCCAGCCCGAGCAGGTCGGCGGGCCGCACCCGTCGGCCGGCGATCCGGGCGCCGATCCGGGCGAGATCCGGGACCCGTCGAAGCTCCTCTCGAAGGATCGGGAGCCAGGCGCCACGGGAGCGGAGGGTGTCGACCGCCTCCTGGCGCCGGCCGATCGCCTCGATGTCCGCCAGGGGATTGCGAAGCCAGAAAGCGAGCGTCCGGCGGCCGGACGCCGTCACCGTCTCGTCCAGGACATCCCGGAGGGTCGGCGACCCCGGCGAGTCCGGGTCCATCGACTGGGAGATCTCGAGGTGCCGAAGCGTCTTCGAGTCTAGCCGAAGGCGCGACCCGGGACCCCCGAGCGACACGTGCTCTACGAACGGCAGTACGCGGGGCTGAGTCGTCCGCAGGTACTCGCCCAGCGCCCGACGAGCCGCCGTCTCCGATTCCGACGCCCCCTCGGCCTGGAACTGAACGGGAAGACCTTCCGCAGCGGTATGCGCCCCGGCCCTCTCGAGACGTGCCCGCGGGTACTCCCTCCGCAACCAGTCCTCGAGCTCGTCGGCCGGTCCGTCCGCGCCGACCAGGATCTCGCGCGGGTCGAACGGAGCGAGCGCTTCGCCGTAGCCCTCGAGACCGGCCGTTACCGTCGGGCCGCTGAACATCTCCCCCGTCGTCACGTCCACGGCCGCGAAGGCGCCCGGACCCCGCTGCGGCCGGAAGACCGCGGCCAGGAAGTTGTGATCCGGGCCCGGCAAGATCCGCTCGTCCAGCACCGTCCCCGGCGTGACGACCCGCGTGACCTCGCGACGAACGAGTCCCTTCGCCTGTCGCGGGTCCTCGACCTGGTCGCAGAGCGCGACCTTGTACCCCTTCCGTACGAGCCGCCCGAGATAGCTCTCGATCGCGTGCTGGGGCACGCCCGCCATCGGAATACGGTCCCCCCGGCTGTCCGGTGCGCGAGCCGTCAGCACGAGCTCCAGCTCACGGGAGAGGAGCTTCGCATCCTCCCCATACGTCTCGAAAAAGTCGCCCACCCGGAACAGCACGAGGTGGCCCGGATACCGGCCCCGAACCGCCTCGTACTGTTCCATCATCGGCGTCGTCGCCGGGGCCTCGACCATGGGAAGACGGCGGAGCGGAGCAGAGGCTCTTAGCCGTTGTCCGACGGGTACTGCCGGCGCCCCGCGCCGTACCGGAGAAGAACGCTGAGGGGGAGATTTGAACTCCCGAGGCGGAACCGCCACCAGTTTTCAAGACTGGCGCCTTACCGGACTAGGCTACCTCAGCACCCGGTGCCGCGGGCCGATAGCGGGCCCGATTCTCATAATGATGAGCTTCGGATGGCAGGCGAAAGGGGCCCGGCGGGGAGGCCCCGAGAGGCATGCAGGCGCCGGGAATCTCGCGACGAGCCGCGAGCCCGTTCGAATCGAACCCGGGTATTCAGCTTGGAAGGCTGATATCCTACCATTAGATTACGCCTGCACGCGGGCCGCCGGACCGGCGGGAGCGAGAAGCTCCCGCACCTAAGGTTTGTTGGTCGGCTCCGCGATGGCGTGCGCCGAAGAGAGCTCGAGCAGCGCGACTCTCTCCAGGACCAGCCCCTCCCAGGCCGACGGAGGTACGGCCCGGAGTTCCACGTCCGAGATCCCCAGACGGCCGAGCGTGCTCTCGGAAGGCGGCCGGGGATAGACCGAGTCGTCGCGCGAGAGGCCGAACCGGGCGAGCACGGCGTCCGGGTCCCGCGGGCGCTCCGCCAGCACGACAAACTCCTCCGAGTCTTCGGCGACGCCCACCTTGCTCAGCGCTCGGGGCAGCTGGTCGTCACCGGCCAGGTACAGCGCGAGCTCGGCGGCCCGGTCGCGCAGGCGGGACTCGCCCCGGGCCCGGGTGCGTCCCATATGCGCCCAGGCCGACAACAGGTGCCGCTCCCCCGCGATCGATCGAGCGTCAAAGAGCGCCACCAGACCCCCGCCCTCGGACGACAGCGTCCGCAGGAGCTGGATCAGTTCTCCTCGGGTCGGGGTACCCGGCCGGGACCGCCGGGCGCCCACGGCCTGGAGCGTTCGTTTCTCGGCCGCAGGAACCGGCGACATGGATCGAGAGTACGTTACTCCTTCATGAAACGGACGAACTCGGCCCGGGTCCGGGGCTGGAGCACGTAGTTCTCGGCCTTTTCACGACCGATGGTCGAGGTCGGCGTCATCCCGTAGTCGTGCCCGGGGAGGATCACGGTCGCGTCGGCCAGCCGAATGACCTTCGTGAACAGACTGTCGTAGAGCACGCCCGGATCCCCGCCCGGGAGGTCGGTTCGGCCACACTCTCCGACGAACAGCGTATCCCCGGTCGCGGCCTGGCCCTCGAACAGATAGAGCACGCTGTCCGGCGTGTGGCCGGGCGTGTGGAGCACCTCGAACCGGATCCGGCCGGACGGGAAGCTGTCGCCGTCCTCGACCGACACATCCTGGCCGAGGGGGGCGAGCCTGTGCGCGACGACCTTGGCGCCGGTGCGCTCCTTGATGTCGACGTTGCCGGCCCAGTGGTCCTTGTGGCTGTGCGTGTTGAGAATGTACTCGACCTTGAGGTCTCGCTCGTCGATCGCGTCGAGCACCGGTTCCACGCCGAACGACGGGTCGACGACGACGGCGGGGCCGCCCTCCCCGTCGTCGACGAGATAGGTGAAGTTCGCGTACGGCCCGATCTCGAACTGACGCAGTTCCACGGCGTCGGGAGCCGAGGGGCTTATTTGACGGTGGGCGGGCGTCGGAGCTACGCGCCGAGGTCAGCGTCCCGGTCAGTCGACCTCGTCCCCGTGACGGCATCCAGGACGACCCGGCCTTCGGCGCTCTCGACGTACCAGTACGGACAGTGAACAAGGACCGGTGGGCCGAAGTGCAGGTCGTCGGGCCCCGGAGGCACCTTCCGACGTTCGATGATGAGGGCGCCGCCGTGCTGCTCGCTGTGATCCACGCTCACCGTATGCCGGTGCCGGGTCTCTTCCTCGGCGGCCCGGAGCGCGGAGGCTTCGGACATGGACGGCTCGAGCCGCTGGTGGGGCTCCTCGATCTCGGCGACCCATTCGGGCTCCCGGTTCTCCCAGAACTCCACCTTCCCCGAGATCGCGTTGACGGCCGCCAGGTGGTCCGTCACCGGTCCGGCGCCTCCGTGCGGCGCCGGGGTCCGTACCCGGTACGAGAATACGTAGTACGGTACAAGCCGCAGGGTGTACCGGAATCCGTCGACACCGGCGATGCGTTCCGCATCCTCCCGGACCAGCCGGGGCCGGATCGTCCGTTCCTGATTGGGAAAGGCCAACGGCGGAGTCGTTACGGGACCTGGGGCCGCGGGCTCGACCGATTCGACCGGGGGTCCGAGGAGCAGCATCTCACCGAGGGCAGAACTGAGCGTCTCGGGTACCAGGATCTCGAGCCCGTGCTCGGCCGCGAAGGACCGGGCCGCCTCCCCCGGGTCCTCCGCGCACACGATCGTTCGCCGGACGCACTCGTCCGGGAACTCCGAGGCCAGCTCCTCGAGGGAGCCCGCCGAGGAGACCACGAAGATCGCGCGTCGATCCGCGCGGCGGATCGCCCGCAGACCCAGCGGTCGATCCTCGAGATGGTACCCGGCCGCCATGAGAACGCGCCGGAGGAGGGGGCTCGCGCGGTCCGGAGCGGACATCTCGGCGAATAACGGGGGCAGGGTTTTATGAGCGTATTTGCGGACTCGAACCCCGGCGAGGCGGAAAATCCCGTCCGGAGTCGGCCACGGGCGGGCCAGGAGGCCCCGGAATCCCCGTAGTTTCCGGACCGAGCCGTGATGCGGGCCTTTCCCGATAGCGTTCCGTGTACATCCCGGTGGACTCTCCGTACTTCATCGCCGGAGCCGTCCTGTTTGCGGTCGCCGGGGCGGTCGCCTACTTCTGGATGTCGTCGTTCCTCTTCGGCGCGGGGTATCAGGGCGCCCCGCGGCGCTCGGTGGAGGCGATGTTCCGCCTTTCGGAGCTCGGCGAACACGACTACCTTTTCGAGCTCGGGGCGGGGGTCGGAGCGGTCACGTTCCCCGCCGCCCGAGAAAAGGCAGCCCGGGTACGCGCAGTGGAGATCGAGCCTCTTCGCTACCTCGTCCTGCGTCTCCGCCGCGCCCTGGGACCCGCCGCGGACCGGATCGAAATCCGGCGCGACAACATGTTCGCCACCGACCTTCGGGACGCCACCGTCGTTTCGGCGTTCTTGTGGCCCGGGGCCATGGCCCGGCTCAAACCGAAGTTCGAGCGAGAGCTCCGGCCCGGAGCACGGATCGTCAGCCGCTGCCACCGGATCCCGGACTGGACGCCTGAGCAGTACGACCGGGAGGCCGACGTGTACCTGTATGTCGTGCCCGGAGGCACGCGCGCTCCTCAGGCACACCCGTCCGCCTCCTAGAAAGGTGTAAGGGTCCGTCCACGTTCGAGGCCCGATGGCCTCGGTTCCGGCTGGCCGCCCCGGCATGGTCTCGGCGTGAGCGTCCGTGACGGCTGAGACGGTCTTTGTCGCGGGGGCTACCGGCCTCGTCGGGAAGCCCCTCATCCACCGCCTCGTCGACCGGGGGCACCACGTGCGGGCGCTGGTGCGCAACGACCCGAGTGCCACGCTCATGCTCTCGATGGGGGCGGAACCGGTCCTGGGGGACCTGGCGGCGCCGGGGCCCTGGCAGGACCATCTCGGCGACTGTACGAGCGTCATCGATGCCTCCCAGGCGCGTCCGCACGGCCGGTTGACCGCGGGACGGGCGAACCGCGCCGGCCGCGACCGGGTGCGCTTTACGCAGAACCTTCTCGAGGCGATCCGAAACGGCCACTCGCCACTGGGCTCGTACGTCTGGCTGACGGGACTGGACGAGCTGGTTCCCGGTCCGGACCGCTTCGTGGACGAGACCAGCCCGATCAACGTTCGACCCCGGGGGTTCGGTCGGATCGGGTCCCAGATCCGGCCGGTGCTGGAGGCAGCCCATCAGAGCTGGGGCCTGCCACTGGTCGCCCTCCATATGGGGCTCATCTACGGCTCGGTGGGCTGGTTCCCGGACTACCTGCGCCGGCTTCAACGACGGCGCTTTGCGCTCGTGGGCGACGCCCAGACCTTCGTTCCGCTCGTGTCGGCTGCGGATGTGGCCCGGACGATCGTGGCCGCCGTTGAAAAGAGACCAGCCGGTCGCCGGTACGTCGTCGTCGATGACGAGCCGGCTCGCCAGGGGGAGTTCGTCCGGTTCCTCGCCGAACGACTCGGGGTGCCGGCCCCCCAGCGTCAGTTCCCGCTCTGGCTCGCCGGACTCATCGTCGGCCGAGCGGCGGTGGAGACCGCCGCATCGAACGTTCGGGGCCGGAACGCCCGGGTCAAGAGCGAGCTGGACGTCCAGTTGGAGTTTCCCTCCTACCGGGAGGGAACTCCTCCGTTGGTCGAGGAGTTCGTGTCGGCTACCCAGGGCCGAAACGCCGGCCGGAAGTGATATTCGTCGCGCGCCGGCGCGTCGCGCCGCCCGACCGGCGGCGCGGACCCATCCCGCGGGCGTTCCCGTGCGTGGATAGCTTCATCCTCCGGACTTCCGGACGACTCCCACGCGTTCGATGGCGGCCGACCGGCACGGGTCCGGCAGCGACCCGGAAACTCCCCTTGAGAATGGTCCCCGGAGCGCCTCTCTGCCGGTGGCCTTCGTCGCCGCCGGAGGCATCGCACTCGCAGCCAGTCTGTTCCTTCTCTGGAACCGCTCCTGGAACTGGAGCACCGACGCATCCCTGATCCTCCTCGTCGCGGGCATCGCTCTCGTGGCGGGACCGTTCCTATCGCGCCCTCAGCCGGATCGGCCCGGGCGAGCGGCCGGTAACCCCGGCATCGCCCTCCGCTTCGCGTACGCACCCGAGCCCGTGTTCGAGTATTCGGAGGGAGCGGAGCTCGCCCGCCCGACGAAGCTGCCCGAGAACTGGTCGACCTCGTGGATGGCTGCCGCAGCGTCCCCGGAGGTGGCCGACGTACTCTGGCAGAGCTGGAACGCTACGCCCGGCGAGCTCCCCGTCGCCCTCGTCCCTCCGGTGCCGGAAACCGCTTACATCGAGACGAAGCCGGGCGCTCCGCTCCTTCCCGAGGAGGGAGAGCCGGTAGCGCTCGAGACACTGATTGCCAAGGAACCCGCCTACTGGGCGGCTCGGGCGCAGGTGAGCCCGCGTGTCGCAGGGCCCGAGGACGCCCTTGCCGGGTCCTCGGGACCGAGTCTCGCTCCGGGGGCGGTTTCCTCCGTTACCAGTGCTGCACCCCCCACCGTCTCGGCGGCGCTCTCCTCCCCGGCGGCCGTGCCAACGCTCGAGGAGGCCCTGGATCCTACCCCTCCGCACCTTCGTCGGAAGGCGCCCGGCCGACACACGGAGTCTCCACCGGGGCACGGGGCTGCGCCCTCCGCGCGTTGTGCCTCCTGTCACAAGTGGATCCACGACCCGAAGTTCTGGAGCCGATGCGGCGACTGTCACTCGCACCTGTGTACTCATTGCATCGTGGAGTCGCTCCTGGAGTACGAGTGGGCCTGGTGCACGCACTGCGCCGGTCTGCGTCACATGAACTCGCTCGTGCACGAGCTCCGACCCGACCAGCCCAAGCCGGCGCCGAGGCCGTTGGCCTCCGGCCGGCGGCCGCGGAGGCCGCTCGCGATCCAGGACGGTGGGATCCGACCCGCTCAGTGGCAACCGATGGCGGGAATGACTTCCGGCGGCAGAAGCTCGGGCCCGAGGACCCGGGGCCTGCTGCGGGCGCCGACCTAAGCGGTGGGGTGCGCCGCAGCGTGCAGCTGCGGCAGCGATTTTTGTACCCAGGCGCCGCTCGCCGCCTCCAGGCATTCGGTGCAGACATTCCGAGTGCTGGCGCGGCCCGGAACGGTGTACTCGACCACGTCGCGCTCGCCGCCGCCGTCCTCCGCCGTCCATCCACAGGAGATGCACATCGCGGTCAACCGACCACTTCCGCGAACGTGGGCTGTCGCTCGATTCG
>JASHPT010000133.1 GCA_030037955.1 Thermoplasmata archaeon | reverse complement strand
AGCCACCAGATTACGCTCGAACAGGCCCGAGCTGTTCTGTCCTTTCCGGCTTGTCCCGACTGGCCGATTCCCGATGAGACCCTAGCTCAGATTGGCGCACGTCGGAACGGGGCTGTTTCCTCCTAGCGTGGGTCCCTCCTGCTCGCTCCGCCCGCAGGCCCCTACCCCGTCTTCGATGGGTTCTTGGAGAGCGCGCGAACTACGTGCCGAAGTTGCGCAGGCAGGGAATTAAGTCACCGCGCCTCTGACCGGAAACGACCGAAATCGGGCAAAATCTCTGACGAGTGCCGCTATAGCTCAGCAGGTAGAGCAGCTGATTTGTAATCAGCAGGTCGGGGGTTCGACTCCCTCTAGCGGCTGGCTTTCCTCCGGCTCCCGCGTTCGAAACCGCATTCAGGCCCCGGTCAGGGGCCAGCCACCCTAGCGAGAACAATACCCTCCGTTCGAAAAGGTCCGTTGGTCAGTGGTCACACGTTCATGAGGTCAAGGTGCCCGTTTGGGATGGCCGGAGACGGCCTCGGCTCGCTCGCGCTTTCGTACACCGTCGTCTACGTTGAAAAGATGGAAGTGGTTGCCGACGCGCCGCTCCTATGGCTGGGCCCAGGATATGGAGAAGGACCCGAGGGTCCCTCCAGCGCTAGTGGCGAAGTCGGCGCAGTAGTAGTAAGGCTCGCCGCTGGGCCCTGACAGGGTGGCGGGCGTGCCCGATGTGAGCTCCACTAGCTCGGCTGCCGCGGCGGGGTTGGAGGCGCAACCCGTTCCCCCGCCCTCCAGCGACCCGGACGTCGACGAGAACACCCACAGGTCGGTGTAGCCCGATCCCAAGGTGAACGTTGGCGTGTAGGTGCCGGACGAGGGTATCACGGTGAACGCCGCCGCGCCAGAAGAGCACCCGAAGCTCGTGTCGCCGTCCCCGAACTGCGTGTAGCTGTCGATCTCGATGACGGTCAGCGTGCCCGTGCAGCCTAGCTCCATCGTCGAGGACGGCGCCGTCTGGGTCGGCACCGTCTGCGTGCCGATCAGCACGGACGCGAGCGCCACCCCCGCCACCGACAACACCAGAGCCACGATCGTGACGAAGTACACCGTTCGTCTCTTCACTCTCAGCCTTGGTCTTTCCATCCTTTTTTTCTCCTGTTGTGCTCAGTTAGAGAACCGTCCGGGCGTTAGGTCTCTCCGACGCAGTCGTAGCAACCAGTGCCGTCACAAATGGGCGAGTCGCCGTAGCAGCCACAGGGCTCGGGGCCTTCCGGGCCACGACCGGGTGTAGGTCTGTCTCCAGGAACGCCGGCCTGGGGGGGGGAGCGGGCAGGCTTATCGGACCCCCGGCAGAAATAGCGGCCTCAGGCGCTTTAAGACGGTACCGTATCGGGCTCACGCCGTCCCCCTCGGAGATCGTCCCGGAGTACGACTGAGCGCCGACGCCCGGACTGAAGGGCCGACGCCGACCACCAGCGAAGGAGTGGGACCCGGCCGATATATTTTTCGAAGACGGTTTGACGACCGGAAAAGGTCTTTGAGCTGTCCGCCGCCGCGCCACCGTTTAGATGTAGTCGGCTGGCCGAGGCCCACTGTTAGATCTGCAGAACGACCAGCTCGTGCGACTAAGGTTCGGGGCCATCGTTTGAGTCAGGGAAGCCCGGGATATGTATCGTCGAAAGGTGCGGGTTTCGGGCAAGAGCTGGGTCGCGATTAAGGCACCCGTTTGCCGCGTACTCTCGAACAGAAGCAGCGCGGCATCCGGACGCTTGTGGTCCCCGCTTCCGGGGGAGATGAGCCCTTAGGCCCAGTCCCACTAGCGGCTGGCTTTCCTCCGGCTCCCGCATCTGAAACCGCATTCGGGTCCCGGTCAGGGACCAGCCACCCTAGCGAGAACAATACCCTCTGTTCGAGAACGTCCGTTCGCCGGTGGTCACACGCTCAGGAGCTAAGGGTGCCCGAGTCGGAGCGCAGTAGGTGAGATTGCTCGGAGACGGGGGCTTAATCTAATGGACCCGGTTTTGACGGCATGTTGACGGCTCCGCGCGGGCCCGAGGAGTTCACCCGCCGGTGGATGCGAAGGTGGCAGGTCCCCGGCGCCTCCCTCGGGATCGTTGAGCGGGGAAAGCGCACGGCCTTTCGATCCTACGGATGGCGCGACCGCGAAGCGCATCTTTCTGCGACCCCACGGACGATCTTCGGACTCGCCTCAGTGACGAAGTCGTTCACCGCGCTCGCGGTCCTCCGGCTCGAGGAGGATGGCAAACTCTCGACTCAGGACCCCGTTATCCGACACCTGCCAGAGTTCGGGACCCCGGATCCCCGCGTAACCCGAAGGATCACACTCCATCACTTTCTGACCCACACCTCGGGCCTGCCGCCTCTCCCGTCACTCCACTACACTGCGGCCCGGACCCTTGCGCTAGACCCCGCTTACCTGCGAGAGGCTCGCCGGGAGGGGGTCGACACCCGGCATCCCCCGATCGACACCTACGAGCAAATGATGGAGTTCCTTCGAACGGCCCGGTACCGCCTTCTAGGCCCCCCCGGCCGGTACTTCAGCTACTCCAACGAAGGTTTCGGGCTGTTGGGCGCTGTCATCGAGCGGGCGAGTGGACGGACCTACGAGAGCTTCGTCGAGGAAGCAATCCTCCGTCCCGCCGGTATGCGGTCGTCGACGTTCGACACCGGCATCATGAGGCGGAACCCCGAGGTGACGACCCTCTACTCACCGAAGCTCACCGG
>JASHPT010000132.1 GCA_030037955.1 Thermoplasmata archaeon | reverse complement strand
TCGACCTGCTGCACGGCTTCCTCGCCGAGCGCTTCGGGATCTCTCCCCAGGAGTTCGTGCCGTTCCGTTCCGTCCGCCAGGCCGTGGAGGCAGTCCAAACCCGGGGCCATCCGTGCTCCGGCGGGATCACGTTCCTGATGCCGGCACTGGACGAGGAGGCCATCGAGGCGCGCGCCTTCGGAAGCGGACGCGTCATGGCTCACAAGTCCACGATGTTCCTCCCGAAGGTCGCGGAGGGCATGCTCTTCGCTCCAGTATCTCCAGTCGCCCCCTGAACGCGCGGTGTGCGTGCCGCTCCGCTGCGACCGAGGGGGCTTATGCCGCGGGCCGAATGGCCCGGTGTGCGGGTACTGCTCGTCGGCACCGGGGCCTACCCCATTCCTCCCGCCGGCTACGGTGCCATCGAGCGGATCCTGGCCGAGTATGCTCAAGCATTGGAGGTGGCGGGGCACGGCGTCCGGATCCTGAACGAGGCATACGGTCCGGGGTCGACCGCCGAATACCGCTTCGCGTCCCACCTTCGGAGGCTGATGCGGACGGACGGCTTCGACGTCGTGCATGCGAGCACGCCGGTCGTCGGGAATCGCCTGGCTCGACTCGGGTGGAACTACGTGTACACATCGCACTCTCGTCACTGGTTCTGGCGGGTCTCCTGGCGTCACCGCTGGGGGCTTTGGCTCGAGCGCCGGGCGGTCCGCCGATCCGCGGCAACCATCGCCGTCACCCCGGAACTCGAGGCCGTGATGCGCCAGTCAGTGAAGCCGCTGCCGCCCATCGTGCGGACCATTCCGTACGGCATCGACCCTACACGCTGGACGGCCGACTGGGCGCGCCGCGACGGTCGATCGGCCCTGGGCGTCGGCCTCGTCCTGCCGCTCAAGGGCTGGGAGCTGGCGGCGGCGGGCCTCCGAGGCACCGGCATTCGCCTCCGGATCGCGGGTCCATCACCGGACGCAGAGTACGCCCGGCGCGTGCGGGCTGCCGGTGACCTCGTGGAGCTGCTGGGAGAGGTCCCGGAGGAGCGCCTGCGGGACCTCTACGCGTCGTCGGACTTCCTCGTCCACCCGAGCCAAGGAGAGGTCCTGCCCCGAGCGGTGCTGGAGGCCATGGCGTCCGGCCTTCCTGTCCTCGGCTCTGCGGCGATCGGCTCGCTTGTCGCAGGGAACGGCGCCGGCTGGGCATCGCCGGCAGGCGCCGGTCCGGAACAGGTCAGCTCTTTCATCCGGGCCCGCGCGGAGGAGCTGGCGAGGGACTCCACCCTCCGGCGGACCATGGGCGACGCTGCCCAGAACGAGGTCCGGACCCGGTATGCCTGGAGCCGGGTGGTGGCGGAGCACCTCGAGGTCTACCGGCAGGTTTCGAGCCGGCCCGCTTAGCCGACCTGGATGCCGGCGAGCGTGATCGTGAAGGGCCGTCGCTCCAGGTCGTGAGCCGACCCCCGGAATCGGACGATCTTCACCTGCCGCACGGACTTGTCGCCCACCCACTTGCGGGTCAGGAGGATCTCCCCCCGGGAGAGCATCAACTCTGGCGTCACCGCTCGCGGGTTCTGCGGTGAGCTCATCAGCAGGGCCGTGACCCCCCGCTCGCTCAGGAACCGGAGGAGCGACTGGATCTCGGTCCGCTCGGCCTGCGGGTCGCTCGAAGCCTTGAGCGCGAACTTCCGGAGCGACGTCAGGGAGTCGACGACCAGCCGGGTGTAGCTGAAGCCCGACATCTGCTGCCGCAGCTTGAGATACACGCTCTGGAGCGAGATCTCGTCGCCGGAGTCCGGCGCCCGACGTCCTTCCGCGCCGAGCGTTCCCATGGACTTGAGATTCTGGAGCGACCGGATCTCCTGGACGTCGGCGAGCCGGCGGAGACCGTGCGTTCCCGGGTTCGCATCCAGCGTCCGGATGGCGGAGAGGTCCCAGCCGAAGCTCCGAACGTTCTCCATGATCTCGACCGGCGGCTCGTCGACCGCCACGAGGAGGACGTCCTCGCCGTTCTGGAGGCCCTCGATCAGGAACCGGAGGCCGAGGAGACTCTTCCCGCTCCCGGTTTCGCCCGTGACCAGGTACGGCCGACCGGGCAGGAGGCCGCCTCCCAGCATCCGGTCGAGTCCCTCGACCCCGGTGGACACCCGCCCGTCTGCGACCATCGACCTCAGCTCGGCTGCTCCGGTTCTGGTGTCTCGCCGGCCGCGGGGGGTGGCGCGGGCGGCTCCGCGGGAGGTCTCTGCGCCTCCGGAGTGGACTGGGGCATCGGTCCCGGCTCAGCGCCCGTGACCGGCGGCGCCTTCCGTCGGCGACGCGGCGCCCGTCGCGGAGACCCCGATACCGGTGGGGCAGCGGACTCCGGCGGCGGCGGGGCAATGGCGTTCGCGTCTGTCGGCGCACCCGAAGTCGTGGGCGCGCTCTCGGCAGCCTTCGTCTTCCGCCGGCGACCTGGCGCGGCGCGACGCCGCTCCCTGGACGTCGAGACGGGGGCGTCGCGAGGAGGCTCGGGAACGATCGGTTCGGCGATAACGCCCGGCGGAATTGGAGGGGGAATCTGCGTCGGCGGGATCCGGGATGTCTCGGCTGCCGCACCCGGCGGAACGGGGGGCCCCGGAGCTACCGGCGCGGCGGGGGGCGTCGCCGGCGGCGGCCGGAGCGGGGGGACCGGCTCGTTCGAGGGCAGGGAGTGTGCGGGCTTCGGCGGCGGTCGCGGCGGAGCCACGGCCGCCTGCCGAGGAGCCGGCGGCGGAGCGGCTGGTGACGGCGCCGCACTCGGCGGAGCGGCGGCAGGGGATGCCGGGTGCACCGGCGGCAGCGTGCGTGGGGCGGGGGGAGGCGCGGCAGGCATCGCGGGGGGAGCTTGGGCAGGCACCGGGGCCGGGACGGGCTTGGCGGGTGCACTCGGGGGCCCGGTCTGGGCCGGTGCCGTCGGTGCGCGCCCCGGTTCGACGACTCGCCTGGGACGAGACGCCGCGGCCATCATGGGCGGACCGGGCTTCGGCGCCCGCCGGAAGAAGCGCTGGGCGAGGGAGGACTGGCTTGTATCGGATTGGGGCGCCGGCTCCGCGGCTACCGGTGGAGGCGGCGGTGGGGGTGCGGCCGGCACGACGGCTGCGTCGGGCGCGGGTGGCGAGGGGGAGGCGACGGGAGCCGGGGTCGACGTAGCTGCAGGCTCGGCGCCGGAGAGTGCCGTAGCTGGGACCGGGGCAGGGACGGGCTCCGGCGGAGTTTCGAGTGGGACCGGAGGTGGCGGGGGTGGAGGCGGGGGGAGGATCGCCGGGGGAGCCGGCGACGGCGGGATCTCAACCGGAGTGGGAGCGGGAGCTGGGGTCGCCGGCGGTGGGGGCGGAACGGGAGTCGGCACCGGAGGGCTTGGCTCGGCGAGCTCGAGCTCCGGCGTCGGGGGAGGTTCCGGCGTGCTGACGACTGGCGGCAGGACCACGGGCACTACGACCGGGACCACGACCGGCGGCTTGGGCAGCTCGGGCACCGAGCGTGCGTGGTACGAATCGATCATGCGGTCCGCCAGGGACCGCGTCTCTCGAAGACGGCGGAGGGCATCGTCGTACCGGTGGTCGGCGAGCGCGGTGAGCACGGCACGGACACCCTCGTGCATCGGCCGCACATCCACACCGACCTCGAGGAGGTCGCGAATATCCTGGTCGAGATTGAGCACCGATCGTCGGATCTCGTACGCGACCTCCTCGGGGGCCACCCCGAGAACTTCGCGTGCGTCGGGCTGGGCAGGGAGCGCGACGCCTCCGGAGGGTATCGTGACGCTGAGATTGATGTCGAGGCCCCGGGGCGAGATCCGGTACGGATGCAAGTGAATGTCGTGCGAGCTGCCTCGGAACTTCTCCACCCCGATCGCGTACTGGCTCCGTCCCTCGGCCTCCCAGCGGAACAGCCGGAGCTCTCCGCGGGCGAGCAGGTGCTCCTCGGATTGTTCCTCCGAGGCCGGCACCTCGAGAGTCAGGATGGTCGTGGTGCCGAGGTCCGACAAGAACCGGAGGAACGTCTGAGCGCCCTGCGTCAGGTCGATCCCCGGCATGCAGAAGAACTGCAGGGCCGTGAGCGAGTCGATCACGAGCCGCTTGTAGTGCCGACGCCGAACCTCCTGCCGGAGCGTCGGCTGCAGCGACGTCATGGTGACCTCGACGCTCTCGAACTCGGGCGTCTGCCGGATCGTCAGCGGTACCTGGCCGAAGCGCACGGCCTCGCGAACCGTGGAGATGTCCTTGAACGGGATGCGCTCGTAGCGCATCACGTCGGGGATCGCGTCGAACACATAGATCTGCTCGAACTCGGGGCCCATTCCGAGGTGATTCTGCCGGACCTCGTTCGGAGGCTCTTCGAGCGTCACGTACAGCGCCTCCTCCCCGCGCCGGACGCCCTCGACGAGGAACTGGAGCGCGAGCGTCGTCTTCCCCGACCCCGGCGGTCCGACCAACAAATAGGGTCGGTGGGGGAGCAGCCCCCCCATGAGCATCTCGTCGAGCTCGGGGATTCCGGTGGAAATCCGCTCTAGTGCCGGCGCGGCGTGATGATCATCGCCCACCACATCCGACACCTTCCCCGGAGCGCACCGGGACTGCCGGCCGCCTGTACGTGCTGAAGAAAAGGGGACGAAACGCAGATAGTCGTTTCCGTCCGCGCGACCGACACCGCCGGCGCCTCGGCGCCTCGCGGCAATAGGAAATACCGGGTCCGCGCAAGCGTTTGGCATGCCCGCGAGCCGGACCACCGGAGCGGCCGAGATGGCCGAGTGGGTCCGGGGATTTCCGGCCCAGCTTCGGGCCGGATTCTCGGGGGGAAGGGCGCTCGAGTTCCGCTGGCCCCGGGGCGTCGACCGCGTCGCGGTGGTCGGGATGGGGGGGTCCGCCATCGGCGCCGACCTCCTCCGGATTCTCACCGATGCCGAGACGGAGATCCTCGTCCGGCCCGTCCGAGAGCCGCGCCTCCCCCGGTGGGTCGGGCCCTCGACCCTGGCGATCGCGGTCAGTTACTCGGGGGACACCTGGGAGACCCTCCGGGCCTTCGACGA
>JASHPT010000131.1 GCA_030037955.1 Thermoplasmata archaeon | reverse complement strand
GACCGAAGCCGACGCACGCCGGGTCGGTCGCTCTCCGACCTCTACTCGCGGAGACGTCCGGGCCGCCGACGTGCTTCCTGGCGGTGCCGGAGTCCCCCGGCTCCGATCGCGGCATTCGTCCTTCTGGGTCTCCTCGCGCTGTCGACCCCAACGGTAAGTACCGTCCACCCTGCGGCCCCGATCCGCTCCGCAGGTCCCGCCATTGTCGCAGCCGGACCCAGCAATGCGACCATCCTCGGGTTCGTCTTTGGATCGCGCGGCCCCGGAACGGCTCCCACGCCTCTCGTGGGGGTGAACGTAACGGCCACCGGCCCGGATTTCCGTACCGTGGCCGGGTCTACGACAACGAACGCTTCGGGAGCGTACAACCTGACGGTCCCTCCTGGCTCATACTACGTGTGGTCGAACTCGACGTCGGCGTGGGGAGGCGGGGGATCCCCGGATCTCGTATCACTTCCGGCCGGGAACACCACGCTGAATCTTACCGCGTATCCGTACCTCGGCTACGGGAATGTGAGCTTCGTGCTCCCGGGCTGGAATCGGATGGCCGCGTACATGGACGATGGGAATGTGATGGACAGCCAGCAACCGATGCTGAGCTGGACTCAGGACGGAGCGATCTATGTGAACTCAACAGACCAGCTGGTCTTCTACTCGTTCCTCAACCAGACCGTCACGGAGATCGCCCCGTGGCTGCCCCTCTATACGAACCTGATGAACTACAAGGGCTGGGAGAACGAGGAGTTCCTCACCCCGGACGGGAGCTGGGTGTACGGGCTGGGATGCCTGGCCCGTTGCACCACGAGCGAGGCGGCAACGCTCTACGCCGTCAATGTGACGACCGGCCGGACCTTCGAGCACAACTGGACCGTGGTCGACTCGGACCTGCTCGATAACGCACAGATCAATCTGGTCGGGGAGGACGGGAACCTCTCCACGGCGGTCCTCATCGACGACACCGGCCGAACGTGGTTCTACGACCTCTGGAACGCGACCGCCTGGGAGGGACCGATCCTTCCGTTCTTCGAGGCGAACAACATCTACTGGATCCCGCAGCTTACCTCCTTCGTTGACGTCCAGGCCGAGGGTAGCACGGCCGACGGCATCGTCCAGTGGCAGCTGGCGGGACCGGACGATGGCACGGGCTTCGACGAGGTCTTCGATGGACACTACGGCTCCGGCTTCCTCACCAACGCGGTGACCGGCCCGTCCTTCAACGTGTCCTCTAGGGAGCTCGCCTTCGATTGTTTCTCGAAAGGGGCCTGGTACACCTTCGAGTACTCCGTCACTCCCGGCGGGATCCTGGACACGCGGACGATCCTGGCGGCTCAGACCCCGGGTTCGTCTACCTATCCCGACGAGCGGCTTACGCTGACCCTGGAGGCGGACGAGCATCGCGCGTCCTTGGTCGAGGACGCTCCGTCCTTCGCGGCCGCGTTCTGGCCTTTCTTCGACAACGACTCGTTCGTCGACAACCCGTTCGGACAGGAATTCTACGAGACGAACCAGACCGCGGGCGTCTTCGCGAACGTGACGTACTCCCCGGATCAGTCGGGCGGGAGCTCAGACTCCGCCGACGGCCTCTACTTCAACGGCTCGTACCTGATCAGCGCCGGGTCGACCGACTGCGACGGCGGGACCTGCCCGATCAACGGAGGAGACGGTCTCCCGAACGGCACGGTCTGGTGGCTGTGGAACACCGGTCAGCCGGAGTTCCCGTCTCCCGCGAGCGCCCCGCTGGCCCAGACCGCCGGCCCCGGTCCGGTGTCGATCGTGGGCAACGCGACCACGTCCAGCGCGGTGACGGTTGACTGGACCGCGTCGGATTCGGAAACCTCCCCGCTCCTGAACTACTCCATCCTCTGGGGGACGTCCCCGGGAACGTACACCGGGTCCGCGTCGCTGCCTGAGGCAGTCCGGCAGTACACGATATCGGGCCTCGCTCCCGACACAGAAGTGTACTTTGCCGTCGCTGGCTGGAACCTGCACTGGCACGGAACCTACACGACGGGGGACGCTCAGGTGGAACCCGGTCCGCCGGCCTCCCCGACCGACCTGCGCGAGACCTTCCGGACCGCCCGAACGGTGACGGTGGCATGGTCTCCACCCCCGGAGCCGATATCGACCTACACCGTCGTCTGGGGACGGACGTGTGAGGGCCTCCAGTCCCAGCACCTCAGCACCACGGGGCTCACCGAGACCCTCGTGGGTCTCAAGCCCCACTCGACGTACTGTATCGAGGTCGACGCGAACGACCAGTACGGGACATCTCCCCTCTCGCTGGGCCTGAGCGTGCGGACGCTGGGTAAGGTGGGCGGGCACACCCTTCCGCCCGTTTCGAACGTCACTCCGAGCCCTCTGGGCGTGACTCCGGTACCCGGCCCCTGCCAGGGACTCTGCTTCCCCTCGACGCCAACGCCGGGCCAGGCGCAGTTCTGGCTGGGACCGGCAGTGGCGGTCTCGGGGCTGGTCCTGGCGTATCGCGGCCGACGAGCCGGCGGCGCCGCCCTCTTCGCCGCGGGAGTCGTCCTGTTCTTCCTCTAGGGGGCTCGAGAGTCCGGCTCCGGCCGAGGGATCGGAGATCGGGGGGCAGGTACCTGGGGCTCGGGGCGGTCGGTTCGAACGACCAGACCGTAGGCGGGGCCCGGGCGCTGGGCGAAACAGCCCATCCCGCGGCCATCCCGATTCGAGCGGAGCGTCATCAGCACGATCGTCTGAAGGGCATCGCGAGGTAGCTGGATCGCACCGCTTCGGGACAGCTGGCCCGTGATCTCGTCCACGGTCGCCGTGCCGCCGAGGTTCTCCAGCGCCAGGACCACCTGACGGAGCAGCCGGTCCTCGGGGAATGCCGTCATCGCACCGAGGATGCCCGAAGGAGCACTTACCGAGTGGTCCAAACCGGTGCTAGCCGATTTGGACTCGACACAGGGGATCGGACGCTACTCGGACGGCAGGTCGCCCGGGCGCTGGCGGAGCGCGGCCTGGAGCGTCTCCACGGCTGCCGCGCGCTCGTCCTCCGGGAGCTCCAGTCTCGGAGGGCGTACGCGCGCCGACCCGTGGCCGCGCTCGGCCTGAAGGAGCTTGATCAGCTGGACGAACTTGGGGGAGGTGTCCATGCGCAGCAGCGGGAGGAACCACCGGTAGACCTCGAAGGCCCGTTCACGGCCGCCGGACACTGCGCGTCGGAACAGCTCTACCGACTCGGACGGGAAGGCGTTCGCGAGGCCGGCCACCCAGCTCGTTGCGCCGGCCTGGACGCCCTCGAGCACGGCATCGTCGACCCCGACCGAGATCGCCAGCCGGTCTCCGAGCAACGCCCGGATGGCCGTGATCCGTCGCACGTCCGTGCTCGATTCCTTCACCGCCACCAGCGTCGGGTGATCCCTGGCGAGTTCCAGGAGCTCGCTGGGCCGAACGTCCGTCCCGTAGGCGACCGGATTGTTGTAGAGCATGCAGGGGAGCGAGGTCGCACGAAGGGCCGCGTCGAAGTATGCGCTCGTTTCCCGGGAGTCTCCCCGATACACATAGGGAGGCAGGAGCATCAGTCCCGCCGCCCCCGCGGCCGCCGCATCTCGTGCAAGCTCGACGGCGCCTCGGGTGGTCAGGGACGACACGGCGGCGACCACCGGCGCCCGCGGGCCCACGGCTCGGACCGCTGCCGTTACCGCACCGGTTCGTTCGGCGCGGTCCAGCGTCGCTCCCTCTCCCAGCGACCCCAGAACGACGACCCCGCTGCAGCCCTTGTCCACCAGCCAGCGGCAGTGGGCGGCCAGGGCTTCGTAGTCGACGGAAAGGTCCGGGTTGAACGGCGTCGTGGCCGCCGGTAGGACGCCCGTCCACTCCATCGGATGGGGCGGCAGGGACTGGGGGGCCATCAACTCTCCGCGGCTCCGGGACTCGGTGACAGTACGCGACTCGGTAGATACGGTTCGAGAGGGATCTCCGTCCGACGCCCCGCGAGCTGGTCCGCGATCAGCCGGCCGGTGGCCAGCGACATCGTGATCCCGAGCCCCTCATGGCCCGTTGCCAACCAGACTCCTTCCTGCCGTGGCCAAGGGCCGATCAGGGGCAGGCCGTCCGGGGAGGCGGGCCGTAAGCCGGTGGCCGTCCGCAGCCGCGGGCAACCGACGAGGGCCGGCAGGAACTCCGTGGTCCGGACCACCATCGCCTCGATGACCGTCGGGTCGACATCCGCATCCCAGCGGTCGAGCTGCCGAGACGACCCAATGCGTAGCTCTCCGCCGGGCCGCGGCTGCACGTTGAAGGAGATGGAGTCGGTCCGCACGTCCAGGACCCGCCCCACGTAGCCTACTTCGATCAGCTGGTGCCGGACGAAGCCGGGCCGGGGGTCGGAGTACACGAGATGGCCCTTCCGGGGACGGACCGGTACCCCCGGTGAGAGCGTCGGAGCCGCAACGCCGGCGGCGTTGACGATGTGCCGGGCGGATAGCACCCGTCCACCGGCCAGGTCTGCTCGTCCCCGGGATATCGCTCGAACGGGGGCGTGGTCGTATACGACCCCTCCGGCGGACCGCGTTCTCTCGATCAACATTCGCGCCACCGGCGAGGCCGTGACGACCAGGTCGTCCGGCACCAGGAGCCCGCCCGCGAGCCCCGGCCGTAGCTGCGGCTCCTCTCGGCGGAGGACCTCCGGATCCCAGAGTTCGGAGCGCACCCCGTTGTGCCGGTAGAAACGGTGGCGCCGCTCTGCGACCTGGAGCTCCGCCTCGTTCTCGGCGACCCAGACGGTGCCGATCGGTCGGAGCTCGGCCTCCGGCGGTAGCGTCGGGGCCAACTCATGCCAGAGGTGAACCGAGTACCGCGTCAGCTCGAACTCGGCGGCGGAGCCATCCTCGACCAGGACCTGACCCATGTTCGTGGCCGTGGTTCCCTCGGCGACCGCGCCGGCCTCCACCACGGCGACCCGAAGCCCCGCGTCGGCACTGTGCCATGCACAGCTCGCCCCGACGATCCCCGCTCCGATGACCACGACGTCGAACTCGGGGGAGCTCACGGTGGAATCCCGTTCCGGAACGGATCCCGATCGTCCAGGACAAGATCGGCCTCAGCCGTCACGTAGGCTCGGCCCGCGATCGTGGGCCGGACCCCACCGGGGGTGAGCTCGATCGATCCTTCGAACACGCCGCCGAGGATTCCCTCCTGACGCCACCGCTGGCCAGGCGAAATCGCTCCTCGGGCCTGCAAGACCGCCAGCCGAGCACTCGTTCCGGTACCGCACGGCGACCGATCGTACATGCCGCCGGGGCAACGCACGAAGTTTCGACTGTCTGCGCCGGAGTCGGAGGGCCCGCAGACCTCGATGTGGTCGATCGTTCCGCCGCCGGCACCCCGGAGGCCGATGGAATCGACGGTCCTCTGGATCGCGTCCGTGTAGGACGTCAGCGCCGGAATATTGCTCCGGACGAGTGCGACCGGCGACTGCTCAGTCAGGAAGAACCAGTTTCCTCCCCACGCCACGTCGCCGGTGACAGCACCGTAGCCCGGGACGCTGAGCGTCACGCCTTGCTGGGCGCACCGACTCTCCACATTCTGAAACGCCACCGACCCGTCGGGCCGCAGCGTCGCCGTCACTGGCCCGACCGGCGTCTCCAGCCGGTGCGTCCCGCCGGCGATGCGTCCGAGGTGGGCTAGCGAGACCACGACGCCGATCGTCCCGTGACCACACATGCCGAGGTAGCCGGCATTGTTGAAGAAAATCACCCC
>JASHPT010000130.1 GCA_030037955.1 Thermoplasmata archaeon | reverse complement strand
CCCGGATCCCGCCCACTCCGTCCTCGCGCCGTACGAGTCCTGGTACGAGGAGCATGCGTAGCAGCCCCCGACCCGGGATTTACGTCATGAACCGCGCACCGGCGGCGTTTAAGGGACGGCAGGGTCCCGACCCGGACCCGCGGCTGCCGGTGCCGGCGGTCGGCGACAGGGCAACTTGAGCGCGACTCCCACACCTGGAGCACCTGCCTCCGTCCCGGCTGCCGGGGCAGGTCCGGCGGCCGAACTCGCGCCGGCTTTCCCGACCCCACCGTCTTCTGTCTCCGAGCCCGAACCGCCGCTGCTCCCCGGGCTGGAGTGGCTGTGGACTCCCGCCCGGATCAGCTACCTGATCCTCGCGATCTTCGTCGCGATCGGCGCCTATCTTCGGCTGAACGGTCTCGGTACCGGGTCTCTCTGGGTGGATGAGTCCCAGTCGACGATCTTCGCCTTCAGCATCCTACAGCGCGGGTACCCGATCATCGCCACCCGCTACCTCCTGAACAACTGGGAGCCCCTCTACTCCTACCTCGAAGCCGGCTCGATCCAGCTCCTCGGGCGGTCGAACTTTGCCTACCGGCTTCCAGCCGCCATTGTCGGGATCGTCCTCATCCCCGTCGCGTTTACGATCGGCAAGCGGTACCGGGACCAGTACGTCGGCATCGCCTTTGCCGCGATGGTGACATTCTCGACCGAGTACATCGCCTGGTCGCGTACGGCCCGCTGGTACACCCTGCTCGTCCTGATGATGGCGCTCGGCTTCCTCTGCGCCC
Source organism: Thermoplasmata archaeon (assembly GCA_030037955.1). Lineage (GTDB taxonomy): Archaea > Thermoplasmatota > Thermoplasmata > Lutacidiplasmatales > UBA184 > JAKIWV01. Next base: position 2,016 of record JASHPT010000130.1, on the reverse strand, counting down.
TCCTCTGGTACCGGAGCCGGGAGCGCCGCACGCGCATCCTCTGCGTGGCCGGCATGGTCGGCTTCGCGGCCCTCTCCGCCGTGACCAGCATCGGACTCTTTCTGCTCTACACGCCCGGCATCCTGCTCGGGGGAGTCGTCTATCTCTTCGCCGCGAACTGGGACGCCGTCCTACGCTTCTTCGGCCGGCGCGCCGGGCTCGCGGCCGGGGCGTCGCTCCCGCCGGCTCGTCTCGTACCCTACCGCTTCCGCTTCGAGATCTTCCTGCTCCTCCTCGTCGCCCTCGTCGTGGGCGTGGTCGTGGAGTTCCACGCCTTGGAGCACCTCTACACCGTCGAGATGACCCGGCTGCTCGGGATGCCCCCCTATCCGCTGACCTGGAGCGGGAACCTCGGTACCTATCTGGTCGACTTCTACCCCGGGATCCTGTTCTTTGCCGCGCTCGCCGCCCTCCTCCTGGTCGTCCGGCACGACCCCTTCGACCTGGCCCTGGTCGCGTTCTGTATCGGCGCCTTCATCAGCGTCAGCATCGGAGCGTCGATCACGAACCCGATCGCCGCCGGGGGAGCGTCCTACATCCGGCACCTGTTGCCGCTCGAGTTCTTCCTGTTCCTGCTCGCGTCGCTCGCGCTCATCGAGATCCTCCGTCGACTCTACCACGCCGTCGTCCCGGCCGCCCGGCGGAGCTTTCGTCTCCACACGGCCATGCCGGCGATCGTTGGCGTCGCGATCGTGGTGCTCCTGGTGGTGCCGGGCGCCGTGGTGCCCTCGAGCCTGACGCTCTACAGCCGGGCGACCCAGTCTCCGGCCGATTCCCTGGTCCCGTGGTACGCCTTCTCGGTCGACCCGCAATACCCGTCCGCGCTCTACGGGGTGCTGCAGGCGAACTACCAGCTGGCCTCCGACTATGTGGTCGCGCATCGAAGTCCCGGCGATGTCGTCGCCGCGACCAATTGCGGACCCCCTGCCGTCTACATCGGGAGCGTCCAGTACTGGGTCCGGTCGAATCCCCTCGTCACCGCCATCATCTACGTCCACGGCCGTCCGGCCTTCCAGTACACCAACTCGCTGCTGGTCGACAATACCTCGCAGTTCGAGTCGCTGCTCTACAACAGCTCGGGCTGGATGATCAGCGACGCGCCGACGACCGCGACGGTCGTCTTCGCGGACGGGATGAACGACGTCCTGACCTACTTCATGACCAAGATCGACGCCGGGTCCGACGTCTCGATCCTGCTCTTCCACTGGAACCAGTCGACGCCGATCGGCGTCCTCGAGATGCTGGAGTCCCGGGTGCCGGCGCTGCACGTCTTCGACTCCAATGTGTCCCAGCTGGCCGCCTGGGCCACGACCGGGGGCGTGACGCAGAGCTCCTTCCGCGACCTCCTGATCCCGATCGCCCCTCTCGTCTTCTCGTACGTCCCGTCCCAGCTGCTCCCGATCGCCGTCCTGCTCAACGTCTACAACCACCGGCCGGACCTTCAGGCCGAGTTTCCGCAGGTGCTCGGCACCACCTCCAACCGGACGGCGCTGATCCACTGGGCGGCCGAGGTCGTGACCGGCGTGATCTCGGACCCGGCCGAGTCCGTCCTCGCTCCGTACGCGTCATGGTACGAGGCCAATGGATAGCGGCCGGTCCCTGCGGGTCCTGCTGGGCGGGGCGGTCATGGAGCCGGACTGGCAGGGCGGCGAGCCCGTCTTCCTGGACCTGCTCCGACGTGGGCTCACGGAGCAGGGCGTCACCGTCCTTCCCGAAGGCTCCCGTCGCTCCTTCGCGGAGCTGGCCGCGCTCTCCGTGATGCCGTTCGACGCGGAGCCGATGCGGATGACCCACTACCGGGACCGGCTCAGGGCGCTGCGGCCGGATATCGTGCTCATGGGCTTCGACTTCGATTGCTCCCTCGTCCTGGCGGCCCGGCAGGAAGGCATTCCCTGCGTCGTGAGCGTGCAGATCTACTGGCCGACCTGCCCCGTCGGCACGCGCTACATCGAGGGCCAGGGAGTCTGCACGGAGGCG
>JASHPT010000129.1 GCA_030037955.1 Thermoplasmata archaeon | reverse complement strand
GGCAGTGGCGTGACCAGTGCAACCATCAGCCCAGGCTTCCCCGCCGCTTCCGCCGGCACTGGGGTCGTCACCCCGCCCGCGTTCTCTGCGTCCGCCGGTCCCGTGCCGGCGGTCTCAGCGATGCCGTTCGTCGGCCCCGGCGCCGCCAACGGTCCCATCGCCGACAGCCCGACCGAGAGCCCCGGGAACCGGCCTCCCCGGAACAAGATGGAGGCCCACTTCCAGCTCTCGCTCGTTCAGGACGAGATCGACCAGGCCCGGGGGGATAAGAGCCGAACCCGGGCGTTCAAGGACGCCGACGCGCTCCGCACGAAGGCCCAGGCGGCCTACGACGCTCAGGACTACACGGAGGCGCTGCGTCTCGCGCTCAAGAGCCGGCGCACGCTTGGAACGAGAGTCGAGGGCCTTCCCGTATCTCCGACCATGACGACCCCGGCGGAGACCACCCCCGAGCCGGGAACGGCCGCCAGCCAGCCGACGTTCGGCCAGAAGTGTGCGAAGTGCGGCCGGGTCGCGTCATCGAGCGACCAGTTCTGTCGCGGCTGTGGGGCGCCGATCACGCCCGCCGTCTGCAGCGCCTGCGGGGCGCCTCTGCTCGCGGGCGATCGCTTCTGTGGCAAGTGCGGCGCCGTACAGACCTAGATGGGCCCGGCGGGCGCCGGCTCTCCAAACTGCTCGAGACGCCGCTGGGTCCGCGCTTCGTGGAGGAGCGCACTGGCGCCGTGCCAGCGGTCCAAGGGGATCGTGAAGGTCTCGCCGATGCGGCGAGCCAGGTCGGCGAGGTCCACCACCCGCTCCGGGGGACCTGCGAGTGCCGCTCGAACGTGTTCCCGGACGTTCCAGACGCCCAACGGCAGGACTTCGCCGGGGTGAACCTCGCGGAGGATGACCGCTCCGCCCTGCCGGCCCAGCCGGAGCTGCGCCTCCGACACTGCGAGCCGGGCGGCGTAGTAGCAGCCGCCGATGGACGCGTAGGTCTTCCGGCCCCGGAACCCTTCGTGGTCGCCCATGATCACGAGCCGGTCCGGGCTCGGATTCCAGAGCGTGTTCGGGTACCAGGCTTCGATGGACTCGTACCGGAACGTGCCCGGCAGGAACGCGATGAACCACCGGTTGTCGAGCGCCGTCAGCCGCCAGAGAAAGATCTCGGAGAGCTCGGGCAGCAGTCGAACCCGGTCCAGATTCTGTTTCCCGAGAAGATCGTCGACCGCGGTGATGCTCCACCGCGTCGGCACGAACCGGCGCTGGCCCCGGCGTCCCAGCGTCCCGGCGCTGAACGCTCGCTGGATCCGGCTGACCGGCACGCGCCGTGTGTAAAGCTCTTCCACCGCGACGGACGCCAGGGCGTCGGTGTCGCCGACCAGGCGGTCCACCTTTTCGTCCACGCGCCGGACGTCGAGGTTCACTCGATGCAGCGGGGCGGACGGACCGTACGGCGGGAGCGAGTCGGACAGGGAGAGGTGGCCCCGGGGCGGACGTTCGAACCGGACATCGACCTCGACGCTCTCCCGGGCGCGGGACAGCAGCTGGATCTCCTCCACCATTCGATTGGACTTCTCGGCATCTGTCACGCGGACCGGATGCTTCCCTCGGACCAGACCGGTCCGGAAGCCGACGACCTCCTGGACCGACCGCCCGACCCAGAGTTCGGGAGTGTCGTACAGCAGGGTGTCCCCGTGAAAGGGACTGACCAGGGGACCGATCGAGACCTTCGGATACCCGTACCGGCCCACGAAGACCCCCGGCGGGCAGGATCCGTCGAGCTCCCTGCCATCGACCATCGGAAGGGTTCGGGCGAAGGCGTCGTACTTCACGAGGATCGGGCAGACCGGTTTTCCGCAGAGTCCCTGTGCCGCCCGGCACCGGAGGCACATCGTGGGGTCCTCCCGAAGCCCCGGAACGCTCCAGGTCAGTCCCTCGAGCGCCTGGACCCCGGGAAGAGCCGGCACCGGCGTGACCGTCAACACGTACGGTCCATCGGCCGGACACTACTTATCGGCCCACGAGGGGTCCCGAAACGCCTGTCGTCGCGGCCGCAGACTCTAATATCCGGCTCGGGTCGTCCGACGCTCGCCACGATTGGGTCTGTGGGGTAGCTTGGTCCATCCTTCGGGGTTCGGGACTCCGAGACGCCAGTTCAAATCTGGCCAGACCCATCGGTCCCGCGGACCTCAGACGGCCTCGTCCATCTCGCCCGACTGGGGGGTGCCCTGGAGCTCGGGCGCGAAGCTCGAGAGAATCTCGAGGTGCCGGTCCACCTGCTTGTCCGTGTGCACGACCGAGAGCGTCCACTGCTCGTCCGGACCGGTACCTCCTGGGATCAGGCCCCGGTTGAGCGCCGAGTAAAAGTAGATCATCGACCGCTCGCCGTCCACCCGCTGGAAGGTTCGCCAGTCCCGTACGGGATGGGCGGCGAAGTACACGGAGCCCGACACTCCGTCCGACGCCACGCGGCCGGTCACGCCGGCATCCCGGAGAATTTCGGTGTAGCCGGTGGCGAGTTTCGAGCACAGGCGCGCCGAGCGATCCAGCGCCTCCTCGGTGAGGATGTGGTCGAAGGTCGCGATGCAGGTGGCGATCGAGAGCGGGTTCGAGTTGTAGGTCCCGGCGTGGGAAATCTTCCGAGGACCGACGTCGTCCAGCACGCCCTGGCGGGCCACGATCGCGGAGATCGGCACCCCGCATGCGATCGACTTGCCGAGCGTCATCAGGTCGGGCCGCACTCCAAATCGGCCGGTCGCCCCGCGGAAGTACTTCGTGCCGGTCTTGATCTCGTCGAAGATCAGGAGGGCCCCGACCTCGTCGCAGAGCTCGCGCAGGCCCTCGAGGAAGCCCGGTTCCGGCAGGACGAAGCCCATGTTCATCGGCACCGGCTCGGTGATGATCGCGGCGAGTTCGTTGCGATGCGCTCGGGCAATGGCCCGAGTGGCTTCCAGGTCGTTGAACGGCGCGATCAGCGTGTGGCTTGCCGTGTCCGGCAGGATTCCGCGCGACGCAGGCACCGACACGGGCGTCTTCGGGGGCCCCCACATTTCCGGCCGGGGCTTCACGCCGACCAGCAGAGTGTCGTGGGAGCCATGGTAGGTGCCTTCGAACTTGAGGATATGCGACCGACCCGTGACGGCGCGGGCGATCCGGGAGGCGTGATGAGTGGCCTCGAGACCGGTCGAGCTGAACCGGACCTGGGCCATGTCGTACCGTCGGCAGATCCGTTCTGCGGCCTCCGGAGCGCGTTCCCATTCGTACCCGTAGATCGTTCCCCGCTCGAGTTGGTCGCGCTGGGCCTGCACGATCTGGGGATGGGCATGGCCACTCTGCAGGGCTCCGAAGCCCATGTTGAAATCGAGGTACTCGTTGCCATCGGCATCCCAGAGCTGGACGCCCTTCGCATGGCTGGCGAAGAAAGGGTAGGGCTCGAGGTACCGGTAGTTGCTGTGGACGCCCAACGGAGTCCAGGCCCGGGCCGTCTTCCAGATTTCGCCGGAACGCGGGGTGCGGCGCTGAAACTCCAAGAGCGCCTGTTCGAGCCGCGGGTTCAGAGTATCGTCTCCCTTCGGTACGGCCGCCGGTTCGCACCGGTCCGGCGAAACTAGCCAGTCCGGACGGTTACAAATAGGCTCCCGGGCCGGGGCTCTCGCTCCAGGAACCGCGGAGGGACTCCGCGACCCTCCAGCTTCTATATTCTCGGCCGAGTGGACCGGTCGCGTTGCGTCATGGCCGAGGCAACAACCCTCGAGAACTTCGTCGGCGGGCACTGGGTTCGGGCCGCCGCTCAGGACCGGCTCGACGTGCCCGATCCCTCGACCGGGGTCCTGCTGGCTCGCGTGCCGCTGTCGAACTCAGCGGACGTCGACGCGGCCGTCCACGCGGCGCAGAGCGCATTCCCCGCCTGGCGCGAGACCCCCGTACCGGAGCGAGCCCGTCGGCTCCTGCGGCTCCGGAGCCTGTTGGAGGACCACCTCGAGGAGTTGGCCCGCACGGTGGTGCAGGAGAATGGCAAGACGCTCGACGAGGCCCAGGGGTCCGTCCGGCGAGGGATCGAAGCGACGGAATTCGCGGCGAGCGCTCCGACGACGATGCAGGGGTATGTCCTCGAAGACGTGGCCCGCGGGATCGATACCGAGCTGATCCGTCAACCCGTCGGTGTGGTCGCGGGAATCACTCCGTTCAATTTCCCGGTGATGATCCCGTTGTGGATGGCTCCGCTCGCGATGGTCTGCGGAAACACGTTCATCCTCAAGCCTTCCGAGCGGGTGCCGCTATCGGCGGTACGCCTCGCCCGACTCATCGGCGAGGCGGGTATCCCGCCGGGCGTGTTCAATCTGGTGCACGGCGGGCGGGAGGCCGTCGATGCACTGCTCACCCATCCCGGCATCTCCGCCATCTCCTTCGTCGGCTCCGCGCCCACGGCGCGCCATATCTACACGACCGCTGCCGCGAGCGGAAAGCGCGTCCAAGCGCTGGCGGGTGCGAAGAATCACATGATCGTGATGCCGGACGCCGACCTCGAGAA
>JASHPT010000128.1 GCA_030037955.1 Thermoplasmata archaeon | reverse complement strand
GGGCGAGGCCGCCGGCGGAGGAGCCTTCGTCGCGGTCCCCCCGCCGTTGCCGGTGCCGTTGCCATTCCCGTGGCCGTTGCCGTTCCCTTCGGCCGGAGCCTCGAGGCCGATGGAGCGCCGTTCCGCCTCGGTCAGGAACTCGAGGGCGAGCCAGCGCGCCACGTAGTCGGGGATCGACTTCGCGAACCGGATCTTGGGGTTGTTCGTGGCGCCGGCCGGCTCGAACCGGAGGTGGGCCAGCTTCCGCACGAGGTCCTTGAGCGGCACCCCGTGCTGGAGCGCCATCGACATCGAGATCCCGAGCGAGTCCATGAGGCCGTTGACCGTGGAGCCCTCCTTCGTGACCCGGAAGAACAGCTCGCCGGGCCGGCCGTCGGGGTAGAGGCCGACGGTGACGTAGCCGTCGTGGCCACCGACCGAGAAGTGGTGCGTGATCGCGTCCCGTTCGTCCGGCAGCCGCTCCCGTGTGGGCTTGAGGGTGCCCACGGGTCCGGCGGCCCGCTTGCCGGTCTCGTACGGCTGCGAGGCCTTGCAGCCGTCCCGGTAGAGCGCGACCGACTTCACGCCGAAGCGCCAGGCCTCGAGGTAGATTTTCTCGATGTCCTCGACCGTGGCGTCGTTCGGGAGGTTGATCGTCTTCGAGGCGCCGCCCGAGAGGAACGGCTGGACCGCGCCCAGCATCTTGAGGTGGCCCATCGGCGCGATCGTCCGGCTGCCGCCGGCGGGGGCGAGGGCGCAGTCGAAGACGGGCAGATGCTCCGGTTTGAAGCCCGGGGCGCCTTCGATCGTGCCGGTCTCCTCGATGTGCTTCGTGATCGCCGCCTGCTCCGCCGCCGTGTAGCCGAGACGGCCGAGGGCCTCCTTGGCCGTGCGGTTGATCATCCGCATCGTGCCGCCGCCGACCAGGTTCTTGATCTTCATCAGGGAGAGCTCGGGCTCGAGGCCGAGCGTGTCGCAGCCCATGAGCAGGCCGATGGTCCCGGTCGGGGCGATGACCGAGATCTGGGCGTTCCGGTAGCCCCAGAGCTCGCCGGCCTTGACGGTGTCGTGCCACCGGTCGGCGGCCGCCGTCCCGAGTGCGGTGAGCTCCGGGGGCGTCTTCGAGATCTTGTCCGCCGCGGTCCGGTGCTTTCCCATCACCCGGAGCATCGGCGTCCGGTTCCGGTCGTAGCCGGGGAAGGTGCCGACCCGCTTCGCGATCTCGGCGGACATGTGGTAGCCCTCGGCCGAGAGCAGCGCCGAGACGCCGGCGGCGAGCGTCCGTCCCTCCTCGGAGTCGTAGGGGTAGCCGTAGTGCATGAGGAGCGACCCCAGGTTGGCGTAGCCGAGGCCCAGGGGCCGGTAGTCGTGGGAGTTCTGCGCGATGGTCGAGGTCGGGTAGGACGAGGCGTCCACGATGATCTCCATCGCGATGATCAGCGTCCGGACGGCGAGCCGGAACAGCTCGACGTCGAAGTTCCCCTTCTCGTCCAGGAAGCGCATCAGGTTGATCGACGCCAGGTTGCAGGCCGTGTCGTCCAGGAACAGGTACTCGCTGCACGGGTTCGACGCGTTGATCCGTCCCGTGGTCGGGGAGGTGTGCCAGTCGTTCGTGATGTCGTCGAACTGGACGCCCGGGTCTCCGCATCGCCAGGCCGCGTAGGCGAGCTTCCGCCAGAGCTCGCGCGCCGGGTAGGTGGAGGCGACCGACCCATCCGTCCGGTTGGTCGTCTTCCACTCCTTGTCGTTCAGGACGGCCTCCATGAAGGAGTCGGGGATCCGGACCGAGTGGTTCGCGTTCTGGTAGGCGATGGAGGCGTAGGCGGAATCCGGGTCCGTGCCATCGAAGTTGGAGGAGTAGCCCTCGCGGATGAGCGCCATGGCCTTGTCCTCTTCCCGGACCTTGCACTCGATGTAGTCGACGATGTCCGGATGGTCCATGTTGAGGATGACCATCTTCGCGGCGCGGCGGGTCGTTCCGCCGGACTTGATCACGCCGGCCATCGCGTCGAAGGCCCGCATGAAGGAGACCGGCCCGGAGGCGATGCCCCCGCCCGAGAGTCGTTCGTGGCTGCCGCGGAGGGCCGAGAAGTTGCTGCCGGTGCCGCTGCCGCCCTTGAACAGGCGGCCCTCGCTGGCCGCCAGCGCCAGGATCGATTCCATGTCGTCCGTCACGGACTGGATGAAGCAGGCGGAACACTGCGGCGGGTTCCGGACGCCCACGTTGAACCAGACGGGGCTGTTGAAGGCCGCCATCTGCTGGACCATGAGGTAGGAGAGCGATTCCTCGAGCTGCGCCGCCTCTTCCGAGGTGTCGAAGTAGCCGAGCTCGAGGCCCCGGTCGGCGATCCAGTGGCAGACCCGCCGGATCATTCCCTCGACCGAGTTCTCGCGGCGTCCCCCGATGACACGGAAGTACTTCGACGCGGCGATGTTCACCGCCGTTTCGGACCAGCTCGCCGGAACCCGGATCCCCTTCTGCTCGAAGATGACCTTGCCCTCGGCGTTCTTGATCTGCGAGTCGTGGAGCTTCCATTCCACGGTATCGAAGGCGACCTTGCCCCGGGGCACGAGCCGGGGGATCGGGATCGATTCGTCTCGAGAGCCTTTCCGGCCCCCCTTGGTCTCTGAAGTGTCGGGAACGGGTGCGGTGCGCTTCTTGGTTATTGCCATGCAGTCTCTCTCCGAGGACGGAGCTCCGCTCCGCCTCGCGCGGAGCGACCGTGCCGTACACGGAAGAGAGGCGTCATGGGGTCATGACGGGACGGTCGGGAGTCGACGAAACGGTCTGCTCACGCTACCGTTTCGGCTCCGAGGGGCCTCCTCCTCGTGAACGCGTAGTCACTCCGACGGGTGGTTCGGAATCTCCGGCTCCCGCCAACAGCATCCCCCTATAAGTTCAGTTAGTTCCGCCGGTCGCGAAAGTCCCGGAGACGCGTTCCGGAGTGAGGGCCGGAGCGAGAGTCTAGAATTTTTCAGTGCCCCGATCCCGCGAGTGGACCCGCGCAACCGCAGAGTTCGCCTCAGGACTGGGGGTCGCCGACGAACTTGACATGGTCCAGCTGCCGCCGGATTCTCGGAAGCTCATCACGCGCAAACCGCCAAACCTCGTGGAGGTCGACCTGCGCGTAGTCGTGCACCAGCCCTTGGGTCCGGAGTCGGGTCAACCGATCCCAGGGAATGCGTGGGTTGGCTTTCTTGAACCCCGCCGATACCCGGCCGGCCGACTCGGTAAGGTGGATGAGGTCGAAGAGGACAGCCTTCTGTACCAGCCCGCCGTCCAGGAAAGCGGCCTCCCCCATCGTTGCGTCGGCCCGTGCCTCTTCGGCTGCCTCGATCATGGCGGCGATGCGCCCCTGATCCCGAGCGGGCTTGGCGGTCATAGGGGAACGGCCTCGACGACCACCTGAGGCTGGACGAACCAGTGGAGGCTCTCCTCCGTCACGACGTCCACATGGCGGTGGAGCAGACGCTCCAAGTCGGCCGCAAAGTCGAGGGACCGGAGGGGCGATCGGCCGGTGACACCCGGGTCGAAGTCCACGAGGAGGTCCACGTCGCTGGTCGTCGACGCGGCCTGCCGTGCGACCGAACCGAAGACGCGAATCTCACGGGCGCCGTACTTTCGAGCGAGCCGGTCGATGGCTCGACGGTGAGGCAGGAGGACTTCCCGGATCCCGAGGCCGCCACCGCCGGTGGGAATACGGAGTCTCGGTTCGTCCCAGTGAGCGGACTTGCATCGAGGGCATATCCGCACGCCCCGGATACGGGGGGTCCACGTGTTGCCGCACCGGTAGCAGTGGAGATGCGGCAGCTCCAGCTGAATCATGGGGTCACCATCCTGGGGACGCTCCTAGATTCTTACTTATACGTAACATCTAGTGGGATCCGTCCCTCCGAGACTGTGTCTGGAAGGACTCAGGAGCGAACCCCGGGGCGATAGTCGCCGCGGCGACTCGCCGTCCCGGGTTGGTTCGAAGAGGAAGCGGAAGGAGTTGGGAGCCCTTCCCGATGGAGAAGGGCCCGCCGAAGGGGTGAGGGTTCCCGCTTACGCGTTCTTCATGCGGGCGCGCGCCACGTATCCCTTCTTGTCGAGGAAATACATGTAGCCGTCCTCGCGCGTGATCTTCTCGGAACCGACCCGGGCCTTCCGACCCGACTTGTTGAGCTTCGTCGGGGTCTTCCAGAGGTAACCGTCCTTCCCGAGGTAGTACAGGTAGCCTTTCTCTCGCTTGATCTGCTCCTTGCCGACCTTTTCCGCCATTTGGGCGCCTCTACCGGCGAGAGGAGGGGGGTCCTATTTGAAGCTACGGGCGCATTTCACCTCGAAGAATCGAAATTCCTTGACGGTGGAACGGGTCGAACTGGGGCCTACGCCATCCCCGGTTCCGCCGGTGGAAAGCGGATTCCTCGCCGGTAGACGCGGGCCGGGGCCAGGTCCCATTGATAGGGAATCCGCTCGACCGACGGCACGTCGAAGACGGCGAAATCCGCCGGCCGTCCCACCGCGATCTGTCCGGCGTCGGCGGAGACCCCGATGGCGTGGGCCGAGTTCACCGTCGCGGCCGTGAGCGCCTCGGCCGGCGTGAGCCGAGCGCTGTAGACGCTGTGGGCGAGGACAAGCGGCATCGATTCGACCCAGGAGTTCGGAGAGAGGTCGGTGCCGACGGCGACCGGGACTCCCGCGTCCACCAGCGCTCGTCCCGGACTGGCCCGGCGCGCGAACGACGCCAGCGGCGTGAGCGGCAACAGCACGGCGGTAACGCCGGCGTCGGCGAGGGCGGCGTAGTCGTCGGGGGAACTCTCCAGCAGATGGTCGGCGGAACGGCAGCGAAGGCGTGCGGCGAGCGCCGCCCCTCCGGATCGGACGAACTCGTCGGCGTGGACCTTGAGCTCGAGGCCGGCGGTCCGGGCGGCACGGAGCAGCCGCTCGGTCTCGGCCACACTGAAGAAGCCGGGCTCGCAGAAGGCATCGCAGAAGACGGCCAGCCGACGGCGCGCGATGGTCGGTAGCGCCTGCTGGATCAGAGCGGTCACGTACTTGTCCGGCCGGTCGGCGAACTCCGGGGGCACCGCGTGGGCGCCCAGGAACGTCGGGACGAGCCGAAGGCCCGTCCGCCGGGCCAGTCCCGGCACGAGCGTGAGCAGCCGGATCTCGCCGGCCGGTGTGAGGGCGTACCCGCTCTTCACCTCGCACGTGGTGGTCCCTTGCGCGCCCATTCGAACCAACCGGGCCTCGGCGGCCCTCAGCAACTGGGGGCCGCCGGCCGCCCGAGTCGCGCGGACGGTCTGGAACAGTCCGCCCCCCCGCCGGGCGATCTCGGTGTAGGATGCGCCGGCGATCTTGAGGTCGAGCTCGGCCGCGCGGTCCCCGGCGAAGAGGGCGTGGGTGTGGGGGTCTACGAACCCCGGGACTACGCTTCCGCCGCCCGCGTTCCAGCGCGTCCCCTCCGAACGCAATCGGACCTCTCTCCGGCAGCGAGCCTCGGATCCTACGAAGACGAACCGGCCCTGGTCCACCGCGACCGCCGCCCGGGAGATGCGTCCGAGCTCGCGCATCGCCGCCCCCACGCGCGGCACGGGGCCCTTCGCCATCGTGGCGAGGTCGCCGATGCCGGTGACGATCAGGTCGGCGCGCGTCACGGCTGGCGGAGGAGTTCCTCCAGAAAGTCGCGAGCCGCCACCGCCCCGGCGAAGCGGGCCCGCGCCTCGACGGCGAGCGGTTCCGGGTCCTTGTATCGGGAGGAGAAGTGCGTAAGGTAGAGGTGCTCCACGCCGGCCTCTCGTGCGATATCGGCGGCCTGCGGAGCCGACGAGTGTCCCCATGCGTTGGCCTCCGCCTCGTGGTCTCCGCCCATCGTGGACTCGTGGATCAGCGCGGAGGCCCGGTAGGCGAGCTTCCGGATCGTGTCGGAGGGCCGGCTGTCGCCCGAATAGACGACGGACAATCCGGTCCGGGCCGGGCCGATGACGTCCTCAGGGTGGACCGTGTGCCCGGCGACGTGGACGACCTCGCCGGCCTCCAGCCGGGCGAAGTCCCGTCCCTGGATGCCGAGCTCGTGGGCCCGGGCGGCGTCGAAGCGTCCCCGCTTGGGACCCTCCTCGACCCGATAGGCAAGGGCCGGGACGGTGTGGTCGGCGTGGGCGGTCCGGACCGTGTACCCGGGCAGCTCGACGGACTCGTCCGGCCGCAGGGAGTGCAGGTGGACCGGGAACCGCAGGGTGAAGTAGCCCATGGCAAGCGCCCGCTCGAACATCTCGGTCGAGTCCGGCGGGCCGTAGAGGTCGAGCGGCTCGGTCCGGTTGTTGAGGCACATGCTCTGGATCAACCCCGGGAGGCCGAGGAAGTGGTCGCCGTGAAAGTGCGTGATGAAGACCCGACGAACGCGCATGAACGAGACGGTCGATTGAAAGAACTGCCGCTGGGTTCCCTCGCCGCAGTCGAGCAGGACGAGCTCCTTTTCCGTGTCGAGGGCGATGGCGCTCGCCGACCGCTCCTTGGTCGGCCAGGAACCGGCCGTTCCGAGGAAGACGATGCGCACGGGAGGGGGAGGGGAGGCCGGGTATTAGCCCCCCGGGGGGTCGACGGGCCGTTGCCGGGGTCCTGAAATCGACTTGTAGTAGCCGCCGGTCTGATTCCTGGTAGATGGTCGACTGGAACCGCGTTCAGGAGCTCCGCGACAAGGGGTGGGACTGGGACCGCATCGCCGAGGACCCGAAGGTCGCCTATCAGGCGCCCCCCGGTGTGACCGACAACGGCCGGGCTCTGCGCTCCCTGTATGCCAAGCGGGCCCGGACGTCGAGCCGGGACAGTGTCACGGACGACAGCAAGGCGGCGGCGAAGACCGTCAAGAAGTCGAACTGGACGTTGGCACGGGTCGGGATCATCCTGACCCCGTTGTTCGCGATCTGGTTCCTCATCGCCTACTTCATCCCGTCTCCGGTCGGCGTCATTCTCAGCGCCATCCCCACGCTGGCCCTACTGCTCGCCGTCGCCGCGGCCGTCCTGGCATTTGGCCTGCTCCGCTCCGACAAGAAGTGGACGGCCACGCTCCGGGGGGGCCTGGCCGCCGGGATCGTTCTGGGTCTGGTCATCTCCGCCGGCGCCGGGATCGGAGGGCTCCTCGCAGGATACCCCACGCTCACCGGTATCTGCTCCAGCCAACCGGACAACTTCCATGGGTGTTCGAACGCTCTCTGGACCGACTCGGGGTCGTCCTCCGGAAAGCCCGTCTACTTCTTCTTCGGCTCCGCCGCCTGTCCCTACTGCTCCGCCTCGAGCTGGGCGATGCTGGTCGCTCTCGAGCGGTTCGGCACGATCTCCGGCGAGTATCCGGATTATTCGAATCCGAACGATATCTATCCCAATACGCCCGAGATGGTGCTGGCGAACGCCGTGCTCTCGAGCAACTACATCTCGCTCCAGGTCGCCGAGAACACCTACACGGGACAGATCATCCTTCCCGGCTTCGCCAACGAGTACCAGACCGCGTACTACGCCGCCTACGATTCCGGCGGGTCGATTCCGTTCGTGGTCATCGGCGGGCAGTACTACACGGTCGGGACCCTCGTCAGCCCGCCCGACCTCTCGGGCCTCACGACGTCGCAGGTCCTGAGCGACATCGACTCCCAGACCGGGGTCTGGGAGTACATCTCGCCGGCCGCGGACTGGCTCACGGCCTTCCTCCTGAAGGTCGACGGCGGGCAACCGGCGTCCCTCCTGACCGGGAACGTTCTCTCGGATTACGACCAGATCAGCTAGGCGACGGGCATGCGGTCGGAGACGCTGCATGCCCTGCTCCCGCTCCTGATCGTCGCGGGGCTGGGCTTCTCCCTGTTCGCCGCCGCCGAGACGCTCGACCCGGCGCTCCGGGGCTACTGCTCGGTCTCGCCGTTCCTGTCGTGCGCCAAGGTCGACGAGAGCAGCCACACGACGTTCCTCGGGATCCCCGACTACCTGTGGGGGATCGCCGGCTTCGTCGGGCTCTTCCTCCTGGACGTTCAGGTCTACCGGTTAGGCCGAGGACGCTGGCTCGATGCCCTCATCCTGGTCTCGGGTGCCGGCTTCGCGCTCTCGCTCTACCTGGCCTCGCTCGAGCTGTTCGTCATCCACGCCTTCTGCCTGGTCTGCTTCGGCGCCTACGTCTTCAACGCCGCGACCCTGACGACGGCCCTCCTGCTCCGCCGACCGGCGAGCGGGACCGGGCGGTCGGCCCGGCCGGCCGCTCCCGCCGAGGACGGGTAGGCCCGTCGCGCTACGCCGCGCCGCGGTGGAAAGGATGCGCCGACGCGCTCTTGCGTCGGCTGTCCTCGTCGTGGACCCACCGGTTCGCCGACACGATCCGGGAGAGCTTCTTCGCGAACTGGTCGAGGTGGTCCCCGCGGATCCCGACGACCATCCGGTTGTCGCCCATTTCGGTGTAGATCCGGGAACCGGTGCATCCGAGCGAGACCGCCACCGGCGCGCCGGCGTTCATGATCGGGACGATGGCGCACATCGGCCGGCCGTTCATCGGTACCGGCTTGGCGTCCGCCCCGGAGCCGGCCGTCTCGACGGCCAGCATCGCCGACTCCGGGCGGGCGAACAGCAGCACGCTGGTCGGTGCCATCGGCAGCGAGCCGAGCGGCCCATAGGCCACGAACTTGGGCGGAGTGGCGTTGTGCGGAACGTGGGCCTCCTCGCCGGGATTGAGGTACCCCTCCTTCTGCATCGTCCCGATCGTTCCCATCAGTCGCGCACCGGCATCGCCCTGGGGCGGAATGCCCAGGACGAAGGCGCCGATCTCGCAGTCTTCGTGCTTGGGGAGGCCGGCGTAGAACGCCTTCTCCGTCCCCTGCGCGAAGAAGGTGCAGACGGACGGGACCCCCCCGGGGTGCTCCGGCACTCCCTTCGGAGGCTCGTCCAGATACGACACCTGGACCGGCGGGAGGTCGAGCTTCAGGTCCCGGGTCAGTTGCGCGGAGATTTCCTTGAGATGGTCGGTCATGGTCCTCGGCTCCCGGAACCCTGCCGGGGTTATAGTAACCCCGTCCGGGGCCGACCCGGGCGGGGACTGTCCGACGGCCCCTCCACCGGCGAGGAAATCCGGGGATTTCCCTCGGCTCTCGCGTTATATACTGCACCCAACTCGGCGGCCGGGAATTGAGCCATGGCAAACCCCGAACTGGCGCTGGCAGCGGGCATCGCGATCGCGGGCGGACTCATCGGAACGGGCATGGCCCAGTCCGGGATCGGAGCCGCCGGGATGGGGATCATCGCCGAGAAGCCGGAGAAGTTCGGGCAAGTGCTGTTCTTCTTCGTGATTCCAGAGACGCTCTGGATCATCGGTCTCGCCCTCGGGATCCTGCTCATCCTGAACGTGCTCTAGGGACGCCCCGCGCCGATGAGCCTCGAACGACTCGTCGCGGAGATTGAGAGCCGCGCCCAGCAGCAGATTGCCGACGAACAGGCCCGATTCGAGAAGGCCCGGGCCGAGATCGACGGCGACCGGACCCGACGTATCGAGGCGATCCGGACCGAGGCCGCCCGACGGGCCGCCCAGGACGCGGCCCGGGAACGGACCCGTCGCATCGCGGCGGCCCGCCTCGAGGCGAAGAAGCTCGGCTACGAGGCGCAGGAGGCCCGGACCCAGGTACTCCTGGAGGCGGTCAAGACGCAACTCGCCGCCTACACGACCAGCGCCGAGTACCCGAAGTTGCTCAAGCGGATGTTCGTCTCGGCCTCCGGGCGCCTCGGGAAGGACATCAAGGTCCGGGGCCGGGCCGAGGACGCCCGGGTCCTGCGGTCCGTCGCCGGCAGCGCCTTCGACGACACGCCGGTCCCGGCGACCGGGGGTTTCGTGGCCGAGACGGCGGACGGCGCGCGTCGCCTCAACCTCACGTTCGACGAGCTGATCCGGCTGCGCGAGGACGAGCTTCGGTCTCTCCTTCCGACGTGACGGAGGCCGGGCCCGATGTCGAGCTCCCCGTACGCGAGTCCGCTGGGCCGGATCAAGGCACAGCTGCCCCAGTTCCTGGCGAAGGACGCCTACGCGCCCCTCGCCAGCGCGCCGGACGTCGGGGAGATCGCGAAGCTGCTCGAGCCCACGCCGTACGGTCCGTATCTCGGCCAGGCGGCGACGACCTATCGGGGCGTCGACCTCGTGGCCGTGGCGGTCAACCGGTACTTCGTCCAGCGGAACCGCATGGGCCTCGAGGTCGCGCCGTTCGCCGGTCGTCCGGTGGTGCAGGCCTACCTCCGACGGTGGGACATCCAGAACGTGGGCGCGATCCTGGCCGCCAAGGTCCAGGGCCGGGCGCTGACCGAGGCTGAGACCTTCCTGGTCTCGCCTCGGGAGCTCCCCGCCGGCCTGCTCGCCGGCTCGATGGTCCTCGACGACTTCCGGCTTCTCACCCAGGCCCCGAACGTCGAGGCGGTCGTGCAGGGGCTGGTGAAGTTCGGCTACGGCGCCGTGCTCCTGCCGATGGTCGAGGAGTTCCAGCGCTCCAAGGACATCTTCCCGCTCCTGTCGGCCCTCGACCGCTACTACTACGGCCAGCTGCTCGAGGGGACCCGGTTCTTCCAGGGCGACGAGTGGACCGTGCGCCGCTTCGTGCAGACCGAGATCGACCTCCGGAACACGCTCCTGCTGCTCAAGGGCCGGGATGCGGGATTTCCCCCCGAGGTCGTCTTCGGGAGGTTCCTGGACGGCGGCGAGTTCGGCCGCGCCGTCGCCCAGGACCTCTACTCGACGGCCCGAGACGTCCCCGACCTCGTGCAGGCGCTCGAGTCCCGGTCGCCCCGTCTGGCCGACGGACTGGAGCGGTATCGGGCCGACCGGAGCCTGGTCGCGTTCGAGGCGGCGCTCACGCGGTCGCGGGCGGTCGACCAGCTCAAGCAGCTCCGGTCCTACCCGCTCTCCCTCTCCGTGATCTTCGCGTTCCTGCTGCTCGCCGAGCTGGAGCGGAACGACCTCCAGCGGATCGTCTTCGGCCGGGCCTACGGGGTGCCGCGCGACCAGTTCGAGCCACTCCTGGTCTCGCCGTCACTCTAGCCCGGCGGCCCTCCCGCGCCGCCGGAGCCCGCAGGTACCGGTCGAAGAAGGCGTAGGCCCGGTGCAGGGCCTCGACCTGGTTCTCGAGCCGGACAAACCCGTGGCCCTCGTTCTCGAACCGCAGGAATTCGACCGGTATCCGACGCGTCCGGAGCGCCGCGACGATCTGCTCCGCCTCGCCGACCGGGACCCGGGGGTCGTTGGCGCCGTGTCCGACCAGCAGCGGCGCGACGATCCGGTCGGCGTGGTGCAGCGGAGAGATCGACTCGAGGAACTCGCGGTCGTGCTCGAGGCTGCCGTACTCCGGCTCCCGGAGCTTCCGGCGCCACGGGCCGGTCTTCTCGAGGAACGTCACGAAATTGGCGATCCCGACGAACTCGACGCCCGCGCCCCAGAGCTCGGGGTAGGTGGTCAGCGCCGAGAGGACCATGAAGCCCCCGTAGCTTCCGCCGATGATCCCGAAATCTCCCAGACGTCCCTTGCCCTGGGCGGAGAGCGCGTGGGCCAGGTCCCGAAGGTCCCGGACCGAGTCCATCCGCTTACGGACGTCGTCCAGGTGGACGTAGGTCCGTCCGTATCCGAGGCTGCCCCGGACGTTGGGCTGGACCACTCGCCATCCCTCCCTCACCAGATGGGAGTAGACTCCGTTCGCGAAGATCGGCCTCGCCTGCGCCTCGGGACCTCCGTGCACCGAGACGATCGTCCCCCGTACCCTGCCTCTCGCCGGGGCGTACTCCCAGAACGGGACCTCGAGGCCGTCCTGGGCGCGGAAGCGGTGCAGCGTGGGCTCGACGCCGGGGCCCGGCATCCGTGTCGGGCCCCGGGTGATCGCCCGGACCGCGCCGGTGCGGAGGTCGTAGTGCCAGACCTCGAGACCGTGACTCGGGGACGAGAAGTCGAAGACGACACGGTCGGCGCCGGGGACCCACGTCAGCGTGTCGACGACGCCGGTCCCGGGAAGCGGGACGACCTCGTCGGCCCCGGACCGGCTCTCCCAGACGCGGAGCTCGCTGCGGCCCCCGCGATTCACCTCGTACGCGACCCGGGTTCCCCCCGGCTCGGTCTTGACGAGCTCGACGTCCCCGTCGAACTCCCGGAGCACCTCGGACGTCCCGTTGGTCCGGTAGCGCACGAGGCCTGCGAGTTCCCGGTCCGGGTTCGCCGCCGCGATCACGTCCGGGCCGAGGAAGTCCGAGGACCGGATGCTGAGTTCCGTCGAGTGGGGTGTGAGGAGCGTCTCCCGGCCGTCCTCGAGCAGGAGCAGGTCCTGGTCGAGGTTCGTGTTCGCCCGGGCGACGAGCACCCGGTGTCGGTCCGCCGCGACGACCTCGACGTTGGCGTCCTCCTGCCGGAGCATCCGGGGTTCCCCGCCGGCCCGGACATCGATGTCGTAGACGTCGAAGAACCGGGGGTCCCGCCGGTTCGAGGTGAAGACGAACCGGTCGGCGTCGCGCCAGGCGCCGACCGTGTGGATCCGCGTCGGGTCGTGCGTCAGCGCGCGGACCGGTCGCGACCGGTCCTGCGGGTCTCCCTCCCGGACGAACAGCTGCCAGTGCTCGTTCCCTCCCTGATCGAGCGACAGGATGAGGCCGGTCCCGTCCGGCGCCGCCGACAGGTCGCCGACGTTCTCCCGGGCCTCGTGCAGGAGGTGGGCCGGCCC
Organism: Thermoplasmata archaeon; assembly: GCA_030037955.1. Classification (GTDB taxonomy): domain Archaea; phylum Thermoplasmatota; class Thermoplasmata; order Lutacidiplasmatales; family UBA184; genus JAKIWV01. Next base: position 2,828 of record JASHPT010000128.1, on the reverse strand, counting down.
ACCGGTAAGGGCCATGCCCCAGGCCTGTGGCAGGCCGCCCCGGCGCGACACGAAGTACACCCACCGCCCATCCGCCGACACGGTCGGCGCGGACGAGACCGGGTACTCGAGCCAGGCCCGGAGCCGACGGGCCGAGGGAGTCCGGAGGGCCACGGCGCGGGGCGAGCCCGCACGGGTCTATGTCAGTACCGGGGGGCGCGGCCCCGTCGCCGGGGCTCCCGATCCCGCGGGTCAGGGCGGAGGCGGCGGCGGCACGATCGAGGTGGTGGCGAAGCCGATGGAGGCGGGCAGCGTGTGCTGCCGGCGGGTGCCGAACGGCCGGAACTCCTTGCCGTTGCCCGAGTAGAACTTCGAGAAGTGCTCGACGAAGATCAGCCGGGCCCCTTGGATGCCCGGTTCGAAGACGGCGAGCACGACGTTGAAGACCTGGCCACCGAGGAGGACGAAGACGGCGAGGATGCCCCCCAGGACCACGCTGCCGAGGATCCCGTGGTGGAGGGCCCGGCCGGCGATGTAGTTCACGAGGTAGGCGACGACGACCGAGGAGAGCAGGATGCCGACCAGCCGGAGGTACGAGAGGATGTGGCTCAGGATCTCCGTGAGGGAGAGCAGCCCCTGGGCGCCTTCGGCCCGGAGGATGATTCCCACCCCGATCCCGATGAGGACAAGCTCGACGTAGCTCGCCGCGGGCAGCGGCCAGGCGGGGATGCGGCCGAGGAGGTGCTGGAAGGTCTTGCTGACCAGCTGGAGGCCCAGGAACGTGAGGCCGAAGGCGATCAGGATCCCGGCCAGCCGGGCCTGCATCTCCTTGCGATGATGCCGGTAGTAGGCCTTGAGCGCGCCGAGCGTGAACCCGAGCACGACCATCGCAAGACCGATGAAGCCGGCGACCAGGAACAGGTCTCCCAGGTTCGCCGTCACGTTCCAGTGGGGCCCGGGAAGATGGACCGTCGGCCCGAAGAACTCGTTCGAGAACCAGCCGAAGACGATGGCGAGGATCGACGCCGGAATGAGCGTCCAGGCCAGCGACTGCATCGCGGACGGCGGCATGATCCGCTTGAGGAAGTTCTTGAGGAACCGCGGGACGAACCGCCGTCCGGGGAAGCCGGCGATCATCCAGAGCGAGAACCCGAGGATGACGATCCCGTAGCCGATGTCGGAGAGCATGAAGCCGAAGAAGAGCGGGAAGGCGAGGGCGAAGATCCAGGTGGGATCCCACTCGCTCGACTGCGGAAGCGAGTAGAACCGGATGAAGAACTCGAAGCGCCGGACCCAGCCGGGGTTGTCCATCAGCGTCGGCGGCTCTTCCGTCGTCGGGACCGGGTAGAAGGCGACCCGACCGGCGGTCGCCGTCTCCAGCGCCTGCTCGAGCTTCGGGAGCGAGCGCCGGGGGACCCAGCCCTCTAGGGCGAAGACCGTCTCGCCGGCGGCGATGCGGTTGTAGACGTCGAGCTTCCGGGCCTCGATGGTGAGCGCCTCCTCGAGCGAGGCGACCGGGGCGTACCACTGCCCCGCGAGGTCCGTGAGCTGTCCCCGGATCTCCCGGAGCCGTTGGTCGATGTCGCGGAGCCGGGCCTCGAGCTCCGGCCGCCGCTGCGCGATCGTTCCCGGGATCGTCGGAGCCGCCGTGAGCACGACCCCGCGCTGTTGGGCGAGTCGACTCACGGCATCGGCCTGGGTCGAGTTCACGGCCAGGATGAACCGCGCCGTCTCGGGGCCGATCGACTCGAGGAAGACGACGTCGGCGATCGCGGTGATCTGGGCCCGGAGCGGCGCATAGCGGTCGGCCGAGACCTCTCCGAAGAAGCCGAGCACGTGCTCGAGGTGGAAGTAGTCGAGCGGGCCCGTGTACCAGGAGAAGCGACCCAGGAGGTCGTGGAGGTCGGCCACCGACTTCCGCTCGGTCTGCAGGCGCTCCTCCTCCCGCTTGAGCGCCGTGACGGACGCCTCGATCGGGATCGCCCGGGCCGCGGCCAGCAGGCCCTCGAGGGTCGGATACGCCTGGGGAGGAACCGAACCGGTGGCCGGCAGGGCGCCCTTGATCCCCCGGATGCGGAGCAGCTCGTCCGCGACGGCACGCTGGAAGCCGGGCGTGCCTTCGGTCGGGAAGACCGCCAGGGTCTCCTTGCGCAGCGGCTCGACCTGGATCACTCCCTGGTCGTGGAGCACCGAGAGGATCCACTCCTGGTCGCTGCGGAGACCGACGACGCCGACCTTGGCCATCGCGACCGGCCGAAGGAAGCTCATCGGTGTTCGCTCCCGCCGTCCCGACCTACGCGAACTCGCCGAACAGGACCCCGAGGATGGCCGGCCAGACCGGCTTCACGTCGTCCGGTCCGGGCTTCTTCTGCTGGCCGAGCTGGGCCTGGGCGTCCCGAAGGACTCGCTCCGCCTCGGCATCGGCCTGGACCAGGGCTTTCTCGACCTGCCCCGCCGCGTCCTCCTCGGCCTGCTGCCGGGCGGCGATGATCTGCGCCTCGCTGTCGTCGCGGAGCTGGGTGAGCGTCTGGTCGATCTTGCCTCGCACGGTGCGGAGCCGCAGGTCCGCGTCCGTTTCCACCTGCTTGAGCCGGTCCAGGGACTCGATGCCGTCGGCCGTCGCCGAAGAGACCGCGGGAGAACTGTGGGCCACCATCGGATCAGATCACCCCGAGGAGATGGAGCACGACGAAGGTCGCCAGCACGACGCCGAGGCGCAGAGCGCTGAGCCCGACGGTCAGCCAGCCGAACTGTCGAGCCCTAGGCGGCAACGGCGACCCCCTCGGCGGCGGCCGCTTCCCGCTCGATCTTTCGCTTGACGGACTTGAGCATGCTGAAGGAGTCCCGCT
>JASHPT010000127.1 GCA_030037955.1 Thermoplasmata archaeon | reverse complement strand
GAGACGCCTGTGCTCCGGGGACGCTGCGGTCCTCTCCTCGAAGCGCTGCTGCTCGAGGATGGTGTGTCGCGAGCCGGCTTCGAACTCCCATCGACACCGGACATCGCCAGTGCGGGGAACTGGCGTCCGCTCTGGTGCCCTCGCCCGGCGATAGGCTTCGATTGGACGCCCGACCGGGCGCCCCCGGCCCTGAGGCTCGAATTCAATCTCCCTCGAGGAAGCTACGCGACGGTTCTGCTCCGGGAGATCATGAAATCCGGTGCCACGGAGACCGCCGGCCTCCACTGAAAACGAGACTTCTAATACCGGGCCGGGCGGTCAACCGCGTGAGTTCAGGACCCGGATGTCGGCGCAGCTTCCTGCAAGGGCCCTGACGATATCGTCGCTCCCCGCGCTTCGAGTCACGACCAGCGCTCCGACCGATGCCCGGATCCCTACGGGCGTCGGTGACTTCGACTCCGTCGCGGGGGGGATCCCCGTCGGCTCAGTCGTGCTGCTGACGGGCGAGGCCGGGGCCGGACACCAGGAGTTCGCGCTTACCTCGGCGACCCACCTGATGTTCTCCTACGACGCGGAGCGTCTCCACAAATTCTACCTCGGCAGCGTCAAGGGGAACTTCGTCTATCCGGCCGGTGTCACCTACGTCAGCCTCACCCGGTCCAAGGACCAGGTCACCCGAGAGGTGGAGATCTCCTTCGAGCCCACGCATTCGGAGTCGTTTGCGCGGCACCTCATCTTCCACGACCTGTCCTCGATCTACTTCTCCGACACCATCGTCCCACGCAACTGGGCGCAGACCTCCGCACCGCTGCTCGCAGAGCTGGCGGGGGCCGGCGCTCCCTCCACGGAGAGCGACCCCCTCGCGGCGATCGTCCGGGCGGTGGAGCAGGACGGGAACGGCAACGTGGTCATCGTGGACTCGCTGACCGACCTCTTGGTCCGTCGGAACTTGGACACCGAGGCCATCCTGACGCTGGTCAAGGGGCTCCGGCGTCGCGCGAAGGACTGGGGGGGCGTGGTCTATCTGTTGCTCTCCCGCGGCGTCGCACCCTCGGCGACGGAGCAGGCGCTCTCCGACTCCGTGGACGGGGTCTTCTCGTTCACCTGGTCGACCCACCCGATGCGGTCGAGTCGACAGCGGACCATGCTCATCGAGAAATTCATGCCGGTGCTCTCCCACGTGCCGCACGAGCACCAGGGCCGGTTCGTCATTCGGGTGAGCTCCCTCACCGGGCTGGTGACCACACAGTATGAGCGGATCTGACGGGACGACGCGTGTCTCGACCGGGATCGCCGGGTTGGACGAGATGCTCGGCGGGGGCCTGCCCGCGGGCCATGTCGTTCTGGTCACCGGCCTCGCCGGTACCGGCAAGACCTGCTTCGGGCTCCAGTTCTTGTTCGCCGGACTCGCCCAGGGCGAGAAGGGGCTCTTCCTCTCCCTGGAGGAGGATGCCCGCGCGCTCACCGACTCCGCGAAGCAATTCGGGTGGCCCGTGGAGGACGCCCTCGCCAAGCAGACCCTCCGGTTCTTCCGGCTCGATCCCAAGGAGACCGACCGGAACCTCCACCGGATCCAGAGCGACCTACCGAAGGAGCTCGCGAGCTACGGGGTCAAGCGGATCGTCGTGGACTCGGTATCGCTGCTCAACATGTTGAGTGATACGGAGGCCGGTCGACGGAACACCCTCTTCACGCTGGCGGCGGCCTGTCGGGCCGCCGGAGCGACCACGGTCTTCACGGCGGAGGCGAACCCCTTGCACCCGGAGACCAGCCGGGACGGGCTCTCCGAGTACGTCGCAGATGGCGTGATCCTGCTCGGGTATAGTACCGCCCAGGACGGCCACCGCGTCGGGCTCTCGCTTCGGATTCTCAAGATGCGCCGTACCGCCCATGTCCGGAGCGTGCAGCCGTACGCCATCACCGCGACCGGGCTCCGGGTCGATGCGAAGGCAGTCGACTTCGGAAACAGCTTCTAAGGTCGACTGGCCTCCCCTGTTTCAGGCCCCCTCTGGGGGCGCTAAACCAGATCATCGGGGGTACCTCAGCGCATGCGTTGGTGCCTCTACGTCGACATGGACGCCTTCTACGTCTCCTGCGAACTTCGAGACCACCCGGAGTTGCGGGGACAGCCGGTGGCGGTCGGCCCCGACCCGCGGAAGGGACCCGTTCGTGGCGTTGTGCTCTCGGCCAGCTACGAGGCACGAACGTTCGGACTCCGGAGCGCGATGCCGGTCGGGCGAGCCCACGCTCTGTGCCCGACCGCCGTCTGGCTCCCGGCCAACTTTCGGAAGTACGAAGCGGCTGCGCAGCAGGTCCGTTCGGTCCTGCTCCGGTTCAGCTCCGAAGTCGTGCCCTACAGCATCGACGAGGCGGCCGTGTGGGTGGAGGCGGCCGGCGCCGAGGAGGCCGGGGCCCTGGCCGGCCGGGTCCAGTCGTCTATTGCGGACGAGCTCCAGCTCCCGTCCTCGATCGGAGTCTCTCCGTTCCGGACGGTGGCGAAGATCGCTACGGACCTCGCGAAGCCGCGGGGGATCCGGGTCGTTCCGCCCGAAGACACCCAGGACTTCCTCGCGCCCCTTCCCGTTCGGGCGGTGCCCGGAGTGGGCCCGAAGACCGAGGCGATCCTGGAGGGTCTCGGAATCCGAACGGTCGGTGAGCTACGGGGACCCCATGCGACGCTTCTACAGCGTCGATTCGGCTCGTTCGGGGAGGAGCTGATGGCCCTGGCGTCCGGAACGCCGCGAGAGGCATCCGAACTGGAGGTGGGACCGCCCAAGTCCCGCAGCTCGGACCGGACGCTGAACGAGGACAGCCGAGACGTCGAGCTTCTCGAGGAGGCGGTACGCACCCTTGCCGAAGAGGCGGCCAGAGGAGTTCAAGCCGAAGGCTTCCGGTACGAGACCGTCACCCTGCGGATCCGGTGGGAAGACTTTCAGCAGGTGCAGCGGGGGCACACGCTGGGGGCCGCCCGGGAGGGGACGGAGCCGAGCGTCCGCGAGGCGATCCGGCTGCTGCGGGAGCTGCTGCAGGACGAACGGGCCGGACGGAATCGTCGCGTACGGCTCCTTTCGGTCCGGCTCGGGGGCCTGCGCCCGCGTCTCGGGACCCAGCGGCGGCTAGACCGCTACCTGCGCGCAGGGCGTCCGAGGGGTCCGCACGCTGCTCTGACGACCGCTGACACCGGTCCCTCGCCGAAACGATAAAGCGGGCCCGTCAGTCCGGCGCTTTGTGCCCGAGCTGCGCCAGCCGATCGTGTCGTTGCTGGGTCACGTCGACCACGGCAAGACGACGCTGCTGGACCGGATCACCGGCGCCTCGCGGGCGGCGCACGAAGCCGGCGGCATCACCCAGCACATCGGAGCGTTCGAGGTGC
>JASHPT010000126.1 GCA_030037955.1 Thermoplasmata archaeon | reverse complement strand
ACTCGTCCCACCTCGACGACCGGGAGCTGAGAATAACCCCCCTTCTCCATCACCCGAGCGGCTTCCCCTAGCAGGGAGATTCCGTCGACCGTCGTGACGTCCTTTTTCATGACATCCCCGCTCCGCAGAGGCGGCGTCGCTCGAGACTCGAGTTCGTCGAGGTACGAGAGGATCTTCTGCACCAGGTCGTACGAGGGCCGGATCTGGCCCCGTTCGATCCGAGATATGGTGGCGTCGCTTCGACCGACCGCACGGGCGAGGTCCCCCAGCGAGAGCCCGAGCGACGTACGCCGCTTCCGGATCTCCGAGAGGGACTCCATGGTGAACCCACCCTGCTCCCTTCCGCCTACTTTAGCCTCCCGGCCGGAGCCCCGGAGGGCGGCCGACGGGCCGAAACCTAGATGTCGGGCTGGGGCGTTGTAGTCCTATCGAATTCGTGACGGCTCCTCCCCGACGGATCTCGTGGATCGTGGCTCCTCCGGAGACGTGTTGCCTCTGCAAGGAGCCGCTCGCCCGCGGCTCGGAAGTCAGTTCGTGGAACGGCGTTCCCGCCCATCGGGAGTGCGTGCGGATCCATCTCGTCCAGCGCGACCCCGCCTTCCGTGACTGGAGCCACGAGGGCGAGGCATCCGAGGAGACGCCCGAGGCCCCGGACGAGGCGACCCCGCGCGAGGATGACGACGAGGAGTTCGGGTGACACTCCCCTGACGGTAGCATGGTGAGGTTCGCTTCATAATGCGGGATTCGCGCCCGCCGCGGCACAACCATTAAAAGCGGTACTCGGTATCGAAATCGACCGTTTCCCTCGGAAGAGGACCGAAGCTGGTGGAGAGTCCATGCCCGAAGTTGTGATCACCTGCGACTGGACCATGATGAGTAATCATCACGGGAAGGAGTTCCTGGGGTTCGGTACTACGACTCCTCCGTACCTGCTCCCGGAGCGGGTGTACAAGAGCCTCTTCTATCCGACGATGCCCGTCGACGAGCACGGCTACCCGCAACAGGCTCCGTACGGGATGCGCAAGATCGAGGCCTCCCTGTTGGACGCCGGCGTCGACGCCCGGATCGTCCACCCGAGCTACCTCGACCGGTACATGCCCGGGGAGGCGAAGCTGCTCATGATCTCGGGACACGATTACTTCGGCCTCAATCCGCCGTCGTCGACCTTTGGCGGTGTCATGCGCAAGGAGACGATGAACTGCACGAACTTCAAGCGGATGATGACCCAACCGCACGTGATCGAGGCCCGGAAGCAGGGCATGAAGATCATCGCGGGCGGGCCCTGTGCGTGGCAGATCGCGCCGCCCACCCAGATGCGGCTCCCCTGGATCGGGGAGTTCGTGTCATCCTTCGGCGGCCTCGACTGCGTGGTCGAGGGCGAGGCCGACATCTACGTCCGGGAGCTCGTCCAGAAGGCGCTCAAGGACGAGTTCCTGCCGCCGCATGTGATCCTCCCCCCGAAGAGCGCGCCCAAGGTCGAGGAGATCTCCTCGATCCGGTACCCGAGCGTGAACGGTCTCATCGAGATCGGCCGGGGCTGCTGCCGCGGCTGCTCGTTCTGTTCGGTGACCCAGCGGCCGACGCGCTGGTACCCGCTCTCCAAGGTCGAAGAGGAACTCAAGATCAACGCCGCGATCGGGATCAAGAAGGGGATCCTGCACTCCGACGACGTCTTCTTCTACGGCAGTCCGAACGTGATGCCGCACGAGGAGAAGCTCCTCCCGCTCCTCAAACTGGCCAAGCGGTACTACAAGCAGGTCGGCTGGAGCCACGTTGCCGTGGCCTCGCTGATGACCAAGCCGAACCTGATCCCGAAGTGTGCCGAGGTTCTCCTGGACGAGAACCAGACCTGGTGGGGCGTCGAGATCGGCGTAGAGACCGGCAGCCCGAAGATGATCACGAAGGCCATGCCGGGCAAGGTCGCCCCGTTCAAGGCGAGCCAGTGGCCGGAGCTCGTCGTGCAGGCCGCCGGACTGCTCAACGACAACCACGTGTATCCGGCGTGCACGTTCATCGTCGGACTCCCGCAGGAGACCGAGGATGACGTTCTCAAGACCATCGAGCTCATCGACGATCTGTGGGACTTCCGGGCCATCCTGGTGCCGATGTTCTTCGTCCCGCTCGGGCACCTCAAGACGAAGGACTGGTTCAGCCGCAGCATGCTGTCGGACGTCCAGGTGGAGCTCCTGAAGCGGGCTCTCACGCACGGGCTCCGCCAGTCGCCGCAGATGCTCAAGGAGTTCTTCGACATGGAGGGCCGGAACACCCGGATCTATCGGGCCGCCTTCCGCGGGTTCATCGCGTTCCTCGATTGGGTCGCGAAGTCGAACGGCCTCTGGAGCGAGCCGAAGGGCGTCGCTCCGAGTCTCGAGAGCCCGCTGGCGCATCCCGACCGGATGCCGCTCCCGACCATACCGCTCCGGGAATAAAGCCGGTCTACTCGGCGTCCTCGGACGGCAGAGGTCCGGGCGGCGGGCTCGGCGCACCTCCCCGGGGGTGGTAGACCTCTGGAGTCGGGGCGCGCGTTGCATCCAGGGGGCCGCGGACCGCCATGTGGACCTCCTCCCCATTACCGTCGTAGGCCCGCCAGGAGCCGACGCCGAACGGGTAGCCGAGGATGAAATGTCGGGTTCCCCAGTGCCGGAACAACATGAGGTCGGCCTCCGAAGGGAACAGCGCCCCGGACGGGTGGGAATGCACGGTGCCGACGACCGACAGGTCCGCCGGGAGCATGTAGAGCAGGAAGTTCGCGTGCCGCCTCCCGGCGGTGGTTCCGGGCAGGAGCAGGAGCTCCGTGATGACGCCTGCCTCCTCCGACCGGAGGAGCCCCCCGAACTCGTTGGGGTAGCTCGACCGGCCGCAGGCGAGGGCCGAATCGAGGCAGTCGCGTCGGACCGCGGTGAGCCGGGCGCTGAATCGGGAGGGGCCTCCGCGTCGCTTACGCGTGGGACGGAACATCGGTCTCCTCGTCCAGGTCGGTCAGGGCCGTCACGGCCCCCCAGGGGAGGATCCCCGTGCCGTAGAGACGCGGGAAGTAGCGCGAGGCGAATCGGACGAAGACGGCCTTGCGCGGCGACCGGTAGCAAAGGACCTCCGACCCCCCCGGGAGCCGGGTCTCGCTCTGGCCGTCGACGACGATGACGGCATCCTTCTCCGGAGCCACGAGACGGATCGAGACCGAGTGGCTGGGCTCGATGATCACGGCGCGAGGGGCGGTCTGGAACGGCGCCAGCGCCGTGATCACGATCGCGTCCAGCGTCGGCTCGATGACCGGACCGAACGCCGACATCGCGTAGGACGTGGAACCGGTGGGTGTGGCCACGATCACGCCGTCGGCGCGGAGCCGGCCCACAGGCTGGCGGTCAATGCCGATCTCGAACAGGCGCATCTTCGCGACCTGCGACGTGTGGACCACGACCTCGTTCGTCGCGTCGGCCAGCCGCGTCGAGTCCACTTGGGTGGCGATCCGCATCCGCTCCTCGAGGAAGTACGACCCCCGAAGCAAGCGCTCGATCGCCGCCTCGAATGCGCTCCTCTCGTCCCCGTCCACCTCGGCGAGGAAACCGACCGTCCCCGCATTGATCGGAAGCACCGGGGCTCCGGTGCGCTGCAGCGCATAGAGGAACGTCCCGTCGCCGCCCAGCACCACCAGAACATCCACGCCGAGCGTCGACAGCGGCTCCGAGGTCGGGGTCAGACCGGGCGCTAGGTCCTGGGTTTCTCGAGAGGCGATGACCTCGGCACGGTCCCCGACGAACGCGACGAGCTGCCGCGCTAGGTCCAGCGCCTTCGGCTTGTTCGGGTTGGCGTGGACCCCGATCTTCACAGGTACCCCTCGGCACCGGCCTGCTGGGCGAAGGACGGGTCGCCCCA
>JASHPT010000125.1 GCA_030037955.1 Thermoplasmata archaeon | reverse complement strand
TACGCGGTAAGATTCAGCGTGGTGTTCCCGGCCGGAAGTGATACGAGATCCGGGGATCCCCCGCCTCCCCACGCCGACGTCGAGTTCGACCACACGTAGTATGAGCCAGGAGGGACCGTCAGGTTGTACGCTCCCGAAGCGTTCGTCGTCGTAGACCCGGCCACGGTACGGAAATCCGGGCCGGTGGCCGTTACGTTCACCCCCGCGAGAGGCGTGGGGGCCGTTCCGGGACCGCGCGATCCAAAGACGAACCCGAGGATGGTCGCATTGCTGGGTCCGGCTGCGACAAGGGCGGGACCTGCGGAGCGGGTCGGGGCCGCAGGGTGGACGGTACTTACCGTTGGGGTCGACAGCGCGAGGAGACCCAGAAGGACGAATGCCGCGATCGGAGCCGGGGGACTCCGGCACCGCCAGGAAGCACGTCGGCGGCCCGGCCGTCTCCGCGAGGGGAGGTCGGAGAGCGACCGGCCCGGCGTGCGTCGGCTTCGGTCAACGATGGAGCCCGGCCGCGCTTCCGCGGCCGCACCGATGTCCTCCCTCGACCTCCATCTCGGGCGGGTCAACCTCGGCTCCCGCAAGGGCAGCCGGCAAACAGCCGGATGTGGCGTAAGTACCTTCCTCGCGTTGAGGGCGGTCCCGACTCCGGAACCTTAGGGAGTGGTTCCTCGGCTCGGGCGGGTAGCGACTGGAGAGCGGTCTTGATACGGTGGGGGCGCGCAGCGGTCCGCCATGGCCCTCGTTGCGCAGGCCGTTGCTACGGACCACGTGACCCCCCACGACCTCGTTACCTACTCCCGGTGCCCGTTCGAGATGGAGCTGCTTCACGCACGGCATGCCTCCATCGTCTCCGGTCAGCCCGTGGCCGCCCGGACCCCGATCGGAACCCTGCCGCTCCGGCACTCGCCGCTGTTTACTCCTCCGAATCTAGGGGTCGTGGTCAATGATGGCCGTCTCGATATCTTTCCCGACGACCTTCTCGTGTACGAGGACGCCGGCGAAGACGACCTTCCGATGCTCTTCTCCGAGGGGCGGATCCGGCTCGATCCCCGGTTCGCTCACCCCAATGCAACCCTGATCGATCGCGCCTTCCGGCTGAGTGGTCGGCCAGATCTTGTCATCGCCCGAGGCGCCGGTGACCTCGTACCCGTCGAATACAAGTCGACGCATCTCTTCGTCGGCTACCACGAAAGCCATGGCCGGATGTTCGACGTCATCCAGGCGATCGCCGAGTGTCGGCTCGTGCATGCCGCCTTTGGCCGGAGACCCCCGTACGGCCTCGTCCTCTACGGCGACGTGGCCAACGACGGCGAGCACGAGGGATGGGTCCAGGTCCCGTACGGTGACGCTGAAGAGCGCTGGCTGCGGGTGGCGATCGACCAGGTTCTGAGCGACCCGGTGCGGGCCCCCGTCCCATCGGAGCGGACCTGCACCAGCTGTCAGCCGAACCGGGACGGCCAGTGTCGCTACGCCGCCGTACCGCCGGGCAATGAGCACCACACCGCGCGATCCGTATTCGTACCCGCAGCCCACTGGACCGGTCGATAAGCCGACGCCGGTGTCTCCCCCGGGGGCCGGCGTCGGGACAGGCCTTAATTCCCCGATCCACTAGGCGGCCATCGGAGTGGTACTCTCGATGGCCGCCGGACCGACCGGGTTCCGTATCGCGCTCGCCCAGATGCATTGCGACCCTAACCCGAAGCGGAACCTCGCCACCGCGGCGCGGTACATCGGGCTCGCGGCGAAGAAGGGCGCCTCGCTCTGCGTTCTTCCGGAGATGTTCAGCAACCGCTACTGCGGTCAGTTCGACAATGTGCCGGAGTTCCTGGCCACGGTGCCGCCCGATACCGAAGTGCTGGAACGGTTCCAGAGCCTGGCCCGGAAGCATTCGCTCCCGCTGATCCTCCCCTATGTGGAGCGTCCGGACGCCTCCACCTGTTTCAACAGCATCGCGTTGATCGACGGGCAGGGTACGGTGCTGGGGCGGTACCGCAAGATCCACGTCCCGGCGGCCGAGGGATACCGGGAAGATCTCTACTTCCGTCGCGGGGACCTCGGCTACGTCGTGGCGTCGTTGGGACCGGTGCGGATCGGCCTCGCGATATGCTGGGACCAGTGGTTCCCGGAAGTCTCACGGATCCTGGCGTTGCGGGGCGCCCAGGTCATCGTCTATCCGAGCGCGATCGGGTCCGAGATCGCGGCCCCGGACTTCGATTCGCGCCCGGACTGGGAGGCGGTGATGCGAGCGCAGTCGGTGATGAATCGCCTGTTCATCGCCGCGGTGAACCGCGTCGGGCAGGAGGAGCGGATCCGGTTCTACGGGACCAGCTTCGTCTCCGACCCTTGGGGGAAGGTCGTGCAACGGGCCGGTCGGGCGGGCCCCCGGCTCCTGGTGGCCGACCTGGACCTGGGACAGGTCGACAAAGCCCGGTCGTTCTTCGGCTTCTTCGAAACGCGGGCGCCGGAAACCTACCAACCTCTGATGCAAGCCGTCCCCGACGCGTCGCCTCCCTGAGCAGCGATGAGCCGCTCCGTGGAAGTCCGCGGTCGAACCCCTGTCGACGACGGGTACAGCTGGCCAGCCGAGTGGGAGCCCCACGAGGCCTGCTACGTGTCCTGGCCGAATCGTGCCGACACGTGGAAGGGACGCCTCGAGCACGCTCGCCGGGCCTACGCGGAGGTCGTGCGCGCGATTCTCGGGTTCGAGCCCGTGAT
>JASHPT010000124.1 GCA_030037955.1 Thermoplasmata archaeon | reverse complement strand
TCCGAAGCGCGTCGGTTCCTTCCGTGCGTGGACCGGCCGGACCGGAAGGCCGTCTTCCACCTCTCGGTCACCGTCCCGAAGGACCTCCAGGTGATCTTCAACACCCCCGCTTCCTCAGCGACCGAGAGCGACGGGGTGCGCACCACCCGCTTCGACCCGACGCCGCGGATGGCCACGTATCTGCTCTACCTCGGCATCGGACACTTCGACGTCGTCCGGAGCCGGGCCGGCTCGGTACAGCTCGCGGCCTACACGCCGCCGGGCCGCGGCGCGGCGGGAGCCTATGCCCTGGGCGTGGCCGAGAAGGTTCTGCCGGAGTTCGAGCACTACTACGGGATCCCCTACCCGCTCCCCAAACTCGACCTGATCGCCGTCCCGGAATTCTGGGCCGGCGCGATGGAGAACTGGGGCGCCATCACGTTCGCCGAGATGTCGATGCTCGTCGACTCGGCCACCAGCACGAACCGCCGGCGGTCCATCGCAGAGACCACCGCCCACGAGACGGCGCACATGTGGTTCGGCAATCTCGTGACGATGCACTGGTGGAGCGACATCTGGCTCAACGAGTCGTTCGCGACGTTCATGAGCTACCGGATCCTCGACCGGATCTACCCGGACTTCGACAGCTGGAGCGAGTTCCTGCCCCGGTGGAGCGCGGCGGCGTTCCGCGGCGATTCGTTGCGGAGCACGCACCCCATCTTCCAGACGATCGAGCGCACGGACCAGATCAACCAGATCTTCGACGACATCACGTACGGAAAGGGCGCGAGCGTGCTCCGGATGCTGGAGCGCTACCTCGGCGAGGAGACCTTCCGCAAGGGGATCAACGCGTATCTCGAGCGCTTCCAGTACGGCAACGCGTCCCACGAGGACCTGTGGGCCGCGCTCGAGGCCGCCTCCGGTCGTCCGGTCCGGCGCATCATGGATGCGTGGATCTCGCGACCGGGGCTCCCGATGCTCGTCGCCCGGGTCATCGGTCGGCGGCTCACGATCGACCAGCGTCGGTTCTTCTACAGCGGGCAGCACGCGGAGGAGTGGTGGCCGGTGCCGGTCGTCGCCCGCATCGACGGCGAGGAGCGTCGGCTCCTCCTGGACGCGCCTCACACCGAGATCCCGCTCACGACGGACCGTCCGCCCATCCTCAACGTCGACGCGAGCGGCTTCTACCGCGTGCTCTACGACATGCATACGCTGGAGCAGATCCGGACGGAGTTCCCGGAGCTGTCGGCCCTCAACCAGTGGTCGGTCGTCCACGACCTGGCGCCGTTCGTGGAGGCCGGGGACCTCGACCTCTCGCAGTACCTCGGGTTCCTGAAGGCGGGCGAGACGGTGACACATCTCGCCGTGGTGAACCAGCTCGGACGGAGCGGCGCCACCCTCTTCGTGTTGCTCTACGACCACCCGGCATTCCTCGAAGGCTACCGGAGCTTCCTCCGGGCCCAGACCGACCGGCTGGGCGAGGAGCCGACCCCCGGCGAGCCCGCGACGAACGCCGTGCTGCGGGAGACGCTGCTCTCCCAGCGGGTCTGGGCCGACCCCGAGTTCGCACAGCGGATGGCGGCTCGGTTCCCGGAGTACGACATCGCGGCGCCCGAGGCCCGGGACGCGATCGTGACCGGCTTCGTTCGGAGCGGAGGCACCGCGGAATTCGAGGCCGTCTTCCAACGGTTCCGGTCCGCGACGTCAGAGGCCGAGATGTACCGGCTCCTGGGAGGCCTCACGGCCTCCCGCGACCCCGCGCTCGTGGAGCGGATCCTGGCGATGGCGGAGAAGCGGGAGATCCTCCTCTCGCTCGTTCCCTCTGTGATCACGGGAGCGTCCCGGACGGTCGAGGCACGGGACGTGACCTGGGCCTGGCTTCAGCGGAACCTGGAGAGCCTGGCCGAGATGTTCCGCGGCACCGGGCGGACGAGCAATCTGCTCGAGGGGGTCCTGCAGCGTCTGGGTCTCGGCCGAGAGGCGGAGGTCCAGCAGTTCTTCCGGACACGGTCGGTGCTCGAAGGCGACCAGGGCATCGCCAAGGGCCTCGAGCTGCTCGCCGCCGGCTCTGCCCTGCGGAAACGCCTGGGACTGGACCCCGCCGGCGGCCACTCGCAATAAGCCTTGATGCGGACACTCGCGACGGCCAGTGCTAATAAGGGCGTGTGGCCCGCCGCCGACGGCGCGCGGGGCGCCAGAGGTGCGATCGGGTGGCGCCATCGTTAGAGGCACGGGGGCTCACGAAGCGGTTCGGACGCTTCACCGCCCTCGACGGGCTCAACCTCAAGATCGAGGGAACGAAGTGCGTGGGGTTCCTCGGTCCCAACGGCGCGGGCAAGACGACCACGCTGAAGCTGCTGACGGACATGATTTTCCCGACGGCCGGCGGCACCTGGATCAACGGAGCCTCGGTCCAGGAGCACCGCAAGCGGGCGCTCGCCGACACGGGCGTTCTCATCGAAACGCCGGAGATCTATCCGTCGCTCACGCCGAACGAGGCCCTCGGCATGGTCGCGGACCTGCGCGGCGTGCCCGCCTCCGAACGCAAGGGGCGGATCGCGACCGTACTGGCGGAGGTGAAGATGACCGACTGGGCCAACCAGAAGTACGGCCGGATGTCGAAGGGGATGAAGCAGCGCATCAACATCGCCGCCGCGCTGGTCCACGACCCCCAGATCCTGATCCTGGACGAGCCGTCGACGGGCCTGGACCCCCGCGGTGTCGCCGAGGTGCGTGCGATCGTTCGCGACCTCAAGAACAGCCAGCGACTGATCTTCATGAGCAGCCACATCCTGAGCGAGGTGGTCGACGTCTGCGACGAGGTCGCGTTGATCGACCGGGGCCACCTCCTGTTCTACGATACCCTTCCGAACGTCATCGCGAAGTTCGGGGGTTCGCACTCCTCGGTGGACGTCTCGTTCTCTCGGCCCGTGCCGCCGGAGGTCGTACTGCGATCGATCCAGACGCTCCCGGGCGTCCAGCGCTGCCAGCCGCTCGACGCGCGACGACTCCGGATACAGTTTCAGGGCGGTCTCGATGCGCAGGAGAAGCTGGTCGAAGCCCTCGTGGGCCAGCACCTGGGCCTCGTGAGCTTCGCCGAATCGGAGAGCGCGCTCGAAGAGGTCTACCTGAGCCAGATCTCCCGGGGGGACTAACTCCATGGCAGCGGCGGTCGCGGATCCCGCGCCCCATCTCGCGGTCCCGGCCTCGATGGCCCAGGTGGGCAAGCTCACCCGCTACCAGTTCCGGGAGTATCTCCGCTCCCGACGGTACGTGGCCCTGGCGGCGATCGTTCTCGCCATCGGAGCGATCCTGACCTTCGTCGTCGCCCACTTCCGCGGCTCGATCGTCTCCACGAACCTCGCCTTCTACGGCTCGTTCTGGGGCGCCGGGGCCGACATCGTGATCGTGCTGGCGGCCGTCTTCTTCGGCGGCGACGCGATCGCCGGCGAGTTCCAGAACAAGACCGGATACTTCCTGATGGGCCTCCCGCTCCGGCGGTCCACCGTCTACATCGGGAAGTTCATCGCGGCCTTCCTGGCCTCCGTGTCCATGATGGTCCTGTTCCTGGCGATCCTCGTGGCGAACGGCGCCTACTACTTCGGCACCGGACTGCTGCCCTGGCAGCTCGGGATCTCCCTCGTCCTGGCGATCGTCTACCTGGTCGCGGTACTCGGAGCCACGTTCCTGTTCAGCTCGCTGTTCAAGACGAGCGCCTACGGCTTTGTGCTCACGGCGATCCTGTTCCTCTTCGGCTTCAGCCTGCTCCAGGACCTCGTCGCGGACCTGGTGAAGATCGAGCCCTGGATGATCATCTCCTACGCGGAGTCCGCCATCGGGCAGGTCTTCCAGGCGAACCCGAACTGGGGGATCACCGGTACCTCGGTCACTGTGACGGCGGGGATGGGACGCTTCATGGTCACGACGACGACCTACACCGCCGGCATCGC
>JASHPT010000123.1 GCA_030037955.1 Thermoplasmata archaeon | reverse complement strand
TGACGTACTCCACGCACACGTGGCTGTGCGTCGCGTTCTCGAAGCCACCGAAGACCGTCGCCCGCGCGGCGGCCGGGTCCGGCCCGGAGTCGAAGAACGTGTCGTAGGTCTCCACGACGAGCGTGTGCGGACCGCTCTGGCACGAGCTGGTGGTCGCGGCGACGTAGTAGTATGCCCCGAATCCCGCGGTGATCGCGAGGGCGGCGATCACGACGGCCCAGGCCCGCCGACCGGCAAGGAGCGAGCGCGGGCCGGTGCCTGGAGACCCCGAGGATTCGTTACCCATGCCCTCCGCTCACAGCGGGGGATCCTACGCGGCGGGCCACGGCCTTCCCTTCGCCGGTATTGTCCGGTTCAGGTTCAAGGGGTCGACAGACAGGCTCTGTCCTCTCAGCCGCGTAGCAGCTCCCCCAGCGTCGCTCCGCAGGCGGGGGACGGATAAGACGATGCCGGGAACACTGGGGAATCTACCCCGGCGGACGCTGGGGCAGGCCGCGGCGTTGCACCACCGACCAGTAGGAGTCCCTAGCCGGCGGCGACAGCGAGCGCCCGCGGTCCTTCGCCGGCGCCCCCCGAGCGGAGAATCGACCGATGCGGGAAACCCGGGCTCCTCCCCGAGAGAGTGCGGAGATCACGTCCTCGGCTCTGCTTGGCTGAACGGCCAGGAGCAGCGTTCCCTGGCTGCTGGCGCTGAGCGGGTCGAAGCCGAAGAGATGCCCAACCCGTTGCACGACCGGATCGACCCAGACTCCGGCAAGGTCCACGTCGAGGCCCCGGCCCGACGCGACCGCCATTTCCCAGACCGCCCTCCGGAGCCCGCCCTCGGCCGCATCATGCATCGCCCAGACTCCGTCGGTCTTGAGCCCCGCCGCCGCGGCGCGGAGCGCGTCCGGCACGGTGGTCATCTGCCGGGTGAAGCCGGCGGCGCGACGCAGGTCGGCGCTGCCGAGGCGGTCGCGGACTAGGTCAGGGTAGAAGGTCGCGAGCATCCCGACGGCCTCCACCGCAGGAGTCCGAGCCACGAGCAGGACCGCGCCGGTCGGGATCGAGGCCGTCGTGAGGAACGCGTTGCGAGGCGCCATCGCGAGCAGCGTCCCCGAGCCGACCATCGGGAAGGAGACTCCCGCGTAGCGGCCGGTGTGGCCGGTGACGAGCGCCGTCCCCAGGCGCCTCGCCTCGCGTCCGAGCACTCGTAAGATGCGCGCGACCACGCCATCGGGGGTTTCGGGCGGTACCAGGAGGTCGATGGCGCCCCAATCGGGCTTCCGGCCGGACGTCGTGAGGTCACTCGCGAGGATCTGGAAGGCGAACCAGGCCGCCCGGTCCCACCCCAGGAGCGGCTCGACGTAGAGCGGGTCGGTCTTGACGATCAGTGCGCGCCCTGCCGGGGCCCGCACGACGCCCACGTCCACTCCGGTCCGAGGACCGACGAGGAGGTCCGGGCGACGGGAGCCGAGATGGGGACGGACGGACCGCTCGAAGAACCGAGGGGAGATCTTCCCTTCTCGGGACCGCGGTCGAGCCGGGTCGGTGCTCCGGGCCATCTCGGCGCCCGACGCGGGCGAGAGTATGTAAGTGGCGAGGGACCTCTCCGCTGTATGCTCTCCGCGATCGAGTTCTTCGCGACCGGCCTGCTGCTCGGTCTCGCGTTCATCATCATCGTGTTCTTCGTGACGCTGTGGCGTCACCGGCGTCGCGAGCGGCGGGAGACGCTCGCCGCCTCGGGCCTTCCGCCGGGGCCGCGATAACCGTTTGAACTCGGACCTCTCGGCGGGCCCGTGCAACCCCCTCGTCGCCGGCTTCTCGTGCTCGGGTTGGACTCGGTCCCGCCCGAGTTCCTGTTCGACCGCTTCCTTCCCAAGATGCCGAACCTGAGGACCGTGATCGAGCGGTCGCGCTACGGAACACTTACGAGCACGGACCCGCCGATCACGGTGCCGGCCTGGGCCGTCATGTTCACAGGAATGGACCCGGGGACTCTCGGGCTCTACGGCTTCCGTCACCGGCGACCGGGGTCGTATTCCGACATGTACACCCCGACGCCGCAGATGCTCCCGGCGCCCCCCCTCTGGTCGCTGCTCTCCCGGATGGGACGCCGGGTGGCGGTCATCGGAATGCCGCCCGGCTACCCGCCCCCGACGGTGAACGGCGTCTACGTATCCGACTTCCTGACACCGGATGACGCCAAGGACTTCGTGACCCCGCACTCCCTGGCCGGCGAGATCCAGTCGGTCTCCGGCGGATACGACTTCGACATCACGTTTCGGGCCGAGGACCGGCCCCGGGTGGAACGCGAACTCTTCGCGATGACCCGGAAGCGGTGGGCGGTCGCCCGCCACCTGTGGAAGAAGGAGGCGTGGGACCTGTTCGCGATCCACGAGATCGGAACTGACCGGCTCCACCATGCGTTCTGGAAGTTCTTCGACCCCCACCACCCCAGGTACAGCCCCGGCTCGGAGTACGCGGACGTCGCGGACCGGTACTACGCCCTGCTGGACGAGGAGATCGGCGCCCTCCTCGCGCGGGTCCCTTCGGACGTCTCGATCCTGGTCGCCTCCGACCATGGCAGCATGGCGATGCACGGCTGCTTCTGCATCAACCAGTGGCTGCAGCAGGAGGGATACCTCCGGTTCAAGGGCCCGGCACCTGCGCCCGGCGCCGCCTTCGAATCCCTCGAGGTCGATTGGGACCACACGACGGCCTGGGGCGCCGGCGGGTACTACGCGCGGATCTTCTTCAACGTCAAAGGGCGGGAACCGCGGGGCCGAGTCTCCGCCTCAGAGATTCCGGCGCTGACGCGCAGGATCGAGGCCTCCCTCAGGGCGGTCGTGCGCCCCGATGGATCTCCGCTCGGCGCACGGGTGCTCGTGCCGGCGAGCGTTTACCACGAGGTTCGGGGCGATCCGCCCGACTTGATGGTCTATTTCGGCGACCTTCGCTGGCGCTCGGCCGGTACTCTCGGACACCCGGGTCTCTTCCTCTCGGAGAACGACACGGGCCCCGACGACGCCGTGCATTCGTTCGACGGCGTGTTCGCGCTAGCCGCCCCGGGGCGATCCGGCATGGAACATCTACCGCCGCAGCGGATCCTCGACATCGCGCCGACGCTGCTGCGGCACCTGGGCGTGCCGGCCCCCGCCGCCATGCAAGGACGGGCGATCGACGCCCTCGTGTGACCCGGTCCCCGTCCGCGGGGCCGGCCGTCCCGAGGCTCAGCGGGGCCGAAGGGCCGCGACATCCTCGCGATAGGCGACCTCGACGAGCTCGAGGAAGGTGAGCTCGAGCTCCGCCGCCGGGAGCTTCTTCGAGCGAACGTCGGCATACAGGTCGACCTGGGTCTGGGACCCCCGCGGCGAGTAGACCATGGCGAAGCGGGTGCCCTCCAGCAGCCCTTCGAGCTCCTCGTTGACGATGCACAGGGGAGCTACGACGGTGGACCGTGTGAGGAATCTCGTCCAATGGCCCTTGTAGCGACGCTCCGCACTGATCAGCGAGGCGGCGCCCGGGAGGCGTCGCCCGCGGACGTTCCGGAGGGAGTTCGCGTGGGCCGCACCGTGTTGGTCGGAGGCGAAGTACGCCCAGATATCGTCGAGTGAGCGGTCGAATCGGGCCCCGAGGTCTTCGAGATAGGCCATGTCCCTTCCCCCGTGCGGGTGCCGGCGGTGGAGCCTACTCCGGTGCCGGGCGCGGACCCGGGATCACCTTCGGCTGCTCTTCCTCCGTCGGCATTCCGGTCTTTCCCTCGACGATGTCGCAATCGCGCCAGTTGATGCCGACGGTCACCTTGGGAAAGGCTACCTTCAGGGTGTAATTGGCGATCTTGCCGACGACGAGGCCGGAGGCGCCCGGGAGCAGGTTCGGATTCATGACCGAGAGGTCCCGGACGAGGATGACGCGGGTCTGGTTGTAGACGATGCGCGACAGCTCGCCGCGGTCCTTCATCGACTGCGCCCCGTGGCGCCGCCAGCGCCTCCGCCCCCTAAAGATTGCGCCCGGGACGCCGACTAAGCCTTTTTACGGTCGGGGCGGGTTAGCCGCCGGCCCGGTCCCTCATGGCGTCCGCAGGTCATCGGCCCGAGAAATCCGAGAAGACCGTGCATCTGAGGATCGACCCGAACGATGAAAGCACGACCCTCGAGGATGTCCTCTCCAAGATCTCCGACATCCAGCGGAAGCACCCGGACCGTGAGGTCTTCTTCGACGGCGACGAGTATGCCATCTGCTCCCGCCCCAAGCGGACCAAGGCCGCCGCCATTCACTGACGCGCGCTCGCTGGGCCTCCCGCTCTTCATCCTGAACCTCAAGTCGTATCCCCAGCGCCTCGGGACGGGCGCCACCCGGGTGGGCCGCGCCTTCGAGGAACGGCTCCAGGCTCGGGGGATCGCCGGTGCCCTCGCGCCGGCGGCCGCGGACCTCGGTGTACTCGCGCGCGAGCTCTCGATCCCAGTCATCGCTCAACACGCAGACCCGCACGAAGCCGGAGCCCGGACGGGCTACCTGGTACCCGAGGCCATCGCCGCCGCCGGCGGACGGGGGAGCCTCGTCAATCACTCGGAGCATCCCCTGCCGCTGGCGGTGATCGGGACCACGATGCACCGCCTCCGATCCCTCGGTCTCGTGGGAGTCCTCTGCGCCCGAGGAGTCGCCGACGCGCGGCGGCTGGCCGCGTTCCGTCCGCCCTATCTGGCGGTCGAGCCCCCCGAGCTCATCGGCGGCACGCGGTCGGTGTCGACCGCTCGGCCCACGGTCGTCTCCCGAACGGTCCAGGCGGTTCGGACCGTCTCGCCCGAGACCCACGTGCTCTGTGGCGCCGGGATCCACAACCGGTTCGATGTCTGGAAGGCCCTCGCTCTCGGGGCCGAGGGGATCCTGGTCGCGAGTGCCGTGGCGCGCGCCGAGGACCCCGGCGCCGCGATCGACGAGTTGCTCGCCGGCTTCCGGGTGCCGGACTCGGCGCCGCCCTAGCGGATCCGCTCGAGCGCGAACGACCCGATGATCAGCTGCCGGTTCGTGGCCCGGTACTCGACCCAGTCGCGGGTCTGGACGTCCCCGAGTCCCTGGACGGACAGGTAGGCCCGGTCGCGGTCCTGCTTGAACCGGATGGCGCCGTCGATCCGGCTCTGCGCCACCTCGATCCGGGAGTCCGGGACCGTCCCCTGGTCGACCAGGTAGACGCCCAGGGCGGGCCGTGCCTTCAGGATCCCCACGAAGTTCTGGAAGAAGGAGAACGCCTCCTTCTCATCACTCTGGGCGAGGCAGGTCGACAGGTTCAGGAAGCCGACGCGGAAGCTGGGCGCCTTCGCCTTCTCCGCCATCTGGGCGGCCTTCACGAGTCCGGTGAGGATGCCGGCGTGGTCGGAGGGACCCTTCACGACGACGCGGGACTTCTCCGCCGTCGCCGACGGGTCGGCCGCAGGGTTCGACGCATCGATCCACGTCACCAGCCCGAGCTGCTCGTACTCCTTGAACTGCGAGGTGACCTTGCCGATGTCGGCGGCGATCTCGTCGGGCGACCGCGTGGTGGTCACCAGGAGCGCGGGCTCTCCGCGGCGCAGGCCCTCGGCGATGAACGAGTAGAGGAGGATCTCCTTGCCCGTAAAGGCCGGGCCGACCAGGAGCACGTGCGCCTTCGGCGGGAAGCCTCCGACCAGAAGATCGTCGAGGCGCGAGGTCCCGGTCGGCAGCCGGTCCGACTGTCGGGTGACAGTCGGAGCCGCCAGGGTCCCTTCGCCACCGCCCACGGTGGCGGCGGCCTCCGCCCGCTGCCGCAGGAGTTGCTGTTCCCGGTCCTTGAGCTGCTTCTCGCGGAGGTCGAGCATCCGTTCGCGTTCGGTCAGGTCCGAGGCCGCTCCGCCACCCCCGGAGATCTCGGGCCACTTGCTCTGGGAGAGGGAGCGGACGGAGAGCTCGGACTCCTTCGCCTCGTTCATCCGTTCCCGCTCGATCAGGTTGCGCTCCCGGCGGGTGAGTTCGTCCCGGAGCCGGGTGACCTCGGTCTCCTTCTCCTTGACCTTGGTCTCCCGGGTCGAGAGCAGCTGACCGATCCGGTCGACCTCGCCGACCTGGAGCCCGACCTTGCTCTCCCGTTCGTCGAGCTTCTGGAGCCGCTCGGTCGCCTTCTTGACGGCCTCCTGGTACTGGACCTGGAGCTGCCGGGCCGCCTCGGCCCGCTGGTTCGATTCGGTCTCGAGCTGCTTCACCGAGAGGTCGCGGATCGTGAGCGCCTGTTCCCGCCGACCCAGGTCCTCGCGCGCCTTCTTGGCCTCCTCGAAGGAGGTGTCGAGCTGGCGGGTGCGGGACGTCAGGGCGTTCCGGTCCTCCTCGAGCCGGGCCTTGAGCTGGGCGATCTCGACCTCGCGCTTCGCTACGTCCTGGGCCCGGACGGCGAGCGTATTGCGGTCGGCGGAGGCGACCGAGGCAAGGCCCTCGCGGCCCCGCAGGTCGCTCTCGAGCTTCATCAGCTCGGCCGTCTTCTGTTCGAGCTGCGACTGACGGCCGGCCAGGCGGGTCTCGAGGGCGTGGAGGTCGTTCGTCTTCTGGGTGAGGTCGTCCGTCGCCCCCTTGACGTCCAGCTCGCGCTTCCCGAGGTCCGTCTCCCGGTCCGTGACGGTCTTTTCCCGCTCGATCAGCCGCTGCTGGCGGCTCGCCAGCTGCTGGATCTGGAGCTTGAGCGTCGATTCCTTGTCCTCGACGG
This sequence comes from Thermoplasmata archaeon, assembly GCA_030037955.1. Classification (GTDB taxonomy): domain Archaea; phylum Thermoplasmatota; class Thermoplasmata; order Lutacidiplasmatales; family UBA184; genus JAKIWV01. Next base: position 4,892 of record JASHPT010000123.1, on the reverse strand, counting down.
CCTGCTTCGCTGCCTCGGAGCGAGAGCTGTCGACCTGCACGGCCTGCTCTCGCTTGACGAGGTCCGTCGCCCGCTTGCGGAGGTCGGCCTCGAACGCGTCCAGGGCGGTGCGGTCGGTCTCGTACGTGCGAGTCTTATCGTCGAGAGCCGTCTGCGAGCTCTCGACGTCGGCCTCGCGGCGGATCAATGCCTGCTCGCGGAAGTTCAGCGCGTCGTCGCGCCGCTGCAGGTCCTCGGCAAAGGCCGAGAGCTGGCCCTGGCCGCCGGCCATGACCTCCCGCTCGTGGACCTCGGTCCCGGAGGAGATCAGGTGGAGGAAGGAGCCCGAGGTCTGCACGAGCACGGCCCCGGCGAACAGGGTGGTCCCGAGAGCGCTCGCGGTCTGGAAGGCGGTGTGGGTCAGGTACGGGAAGTACAGCGTCAGAGCCACGGGCACCGGGATCACCGCGGCCACGATTGCAACGATCTTCCGCTGGCTCCAGTCCTGCCAGGTGAGTGCCATCCCAACCAGCGGCAGCGCGATGCCCAGCAGGGTCAGCGGATAGAAGGCGGGAAGCAGGTTCCAGTGACCGGTCGGGCCGTACTGGGTCACTCGGGCGACGAACAGGAAGGCCAGGATCGCGTTGAAGGCGACCGCGACCCAGGTGACGATGAAGTGGACCTCGGCGTGGGAGAACCGCTCGGCCTGCCACTTGACCTGGAGTCCGATCAGGGCGAGAGCGAGACCCCCCGCGAGCGGGATGATCACGGGGAAGAAGGTCTTCAGGAGCGGAGAGGCGGTGAAGTGGATGCCGGGCTCGACGAACAGGACCAGCAGCGCATCGACAAAGAGGGCGACCGAAACGGCGACGGTGTAGTAGTGGGCGGAGCGACCGATCTTGAGCTGGATGAGCGCGTCCTGGCGGGCGCGTTCCAGCTCCGCCGGCGACGGCCGGACGAGACCCCGACTCGGCGGCGGTGACGCATCAGTTGAACTAGAAGGGCCAGGGGTGGCCCGGGACCGTTGTTTGGCCACGGAGCTCGCCTGCTCTTGAAGCGGTGGCGCCGTTACTTAACCATACGCATCGGAGCTGCGGCCGGCCCGCGCTCCGCCCGCGCGGCAGCGATCAGAAGGGCGGCCGCCGAGCCTCGTCGCTCGGGTCGGCCGCCGATGCTTTCCTCGAGCTCGAGCAGCCGCTCCCAGGCGGCCGGAGAGTTCCGGACCTCGGTCAGTTTCGAGGGATCGTTGCCCAGACAGGGTGCTACGGCCAGCGTCTCTCGAACGACGAAGCCCTCCGACCGAAGCAGGGCCTCGACCTCCGAGGTCGGGAATCGGCGGAAGCGAGACTCCCGGGCTCGCTCGGGCCGGACCGTGTCGAATCCTTCGCGTACTACGCGCGGCTCAATCGCCCGCAGCGGGGCCGCGAGCAGCCGGGCGACCGCCCCCGTCGGGAGTCGATGGAGATACCGAGACCGTTCCCCCGGACCGGAGACGAACTCGACAAGGATCGAGCCGCCCGCCCCTACGAGTCGCGCCGCTCCGGTCAGGAGCCTGGGCGCATCCTCTTCCGCGAACCCGAGAACATTTCCGAGCAGGCCAACCCGGTGAAAGCTCCCGGGACGAAACGGTGGGTCGACCGCGTCGGCCTGGACCAGGTCGAGTTCCGGCCGGCTCTCGCGCTCGTTCTCCCGGAGGTGGGTCAGCATCGCGCGCGACAGCTCGAGCACGGCGATACGATCGGTCGGCCCGCTGACGAGCCGGGTGAAGCGGCCCGGACCGGGGCCCACGTCCAGCGTGCGTCCGGGGGTCAAGGGTCGGTGCCTCCGCAGGAACCGCTCGCGTAGCTGTCGGTACAGGTCCCGAAGGGGCGTGCCCTCGAATCGCTTCCACTCGCGGTCCGCTCGGTAATCGTCCCACTCCAGGAACCGCTGACGACCGGACTTCGGAGACCGGGTGGCTTCCGGAGATCGCGACGGCGGGATGCGGTTGTTCGGTCGCCGAGACTGATGGTCGCTGGGCACGTCCGGACCTCGGGTCGGGTTACCCGGCTCCCGCCCCGTGCTTATAAAGCCCCGACGCCGTTCGCCCCGTGAGGATTTCCCGATGCCCTACTACGAATGTCCGAAGTGCGGCGGAGGGTACGTGATCGACGTGCCCCCGAGCGCCCGCCCGACCTGCGACCGAGACGGAGCCCGCCTGAAGCGCGCCAGCGACGCGTCGTACAGCCGGTACGCCCGGGAAAAGTAGGACCGACCGGGGACCGGCCGTTACCCGCGAGCCGGGCGCCGCCTCGGCCGAAGGGCATCGCGAAGGATCTCGTTGTGGTCGAACGCGAGCCGAGGGATTCGTGCGAGGGGCACCCAGAGTGCCTCGTGCGCATCGGACCCCGCCTGGAGACGGCTAGGGCGTCCACGTAGCCGGAACGCGACCGACACCGTGGGTCCTCGCGGGTCCCTTCCGGCACGAGAGTAGACGCCGACCAGTCGTGTGCTCTGGGCACAGAGCCCCGTCTCCTCCTTCACCTCGCGGAGCACGGCCTGTTCGACGGTCTCCCCACCCTCCACGAACCCCCCGGGAAGGGCCAGACGCCCCTCGAATGGGTCGTGGCCCCGAACGACCAGCAGCAACCTTCCTCGGTCGATCCAGATGCCATCGACGGTCAATGCCGGACCCTGGGAATGGCCGCCGGGCACGCGAGGCGAAGGCCTACGAATATATAGGCCCCGAGCGCGCGTTTCTATTCCCGTGCCTGACGCCAAGGCCGGGAGCAAGGGGTCGCCGTCCAAGCCAGCGGCGACCAAGCAGGGCCCGCGGGATGCCTCGTCTCGACCGTCCGGCCGGAAGGAACCCTCCTTTGACGAACTCGCCAAGCGGATTGCCGCGCAAGGACCCCGGCGCGGCTCGGTCGTCCAGCCCCCGTCCGCCTGGCAGCCGGACGAGGTCACCCTCTCCTTCGCACTCCGGCTCATGCCGGACGGGAACCATCAGGAGCTGCCGGCCCCGATCGTACTCGCGACGATCCTGATCGCGGCCGAGACCGAGCGGCGTCGACTGGTGCACCTGCTCTCCGGCGGCACGGAGGAGATCGAAGCTATTGCGAACGTCTTCTGGCCGCTCATCGTCCTCCCGGCGCCGACGCCGCCTCACATCGCGATCTTCGACGGCACCGGGGTCTGGACCCGTACGTTCCGGTATACCCTTCTGCCTCCGATGGACCAGGTGCACCAGTTCCTGGACCAGCCGAGCTCCGCTGCCGACTTCGTCGCGCAGGCTCGTGCGCTGCTCCCGCTGTTCGGCCACGACCCCGGAGCCGAGAAGCTCACGGTCGAGGGCTTCCTCCCGGTCGACCCGCCGCTCCTCTTCGACGTGCTCTCCCACAGCGACTTCCGCAGCGACCCTCAGGTGCCCCATGCCGGGTTCCTGCCGGCCCGGCACGACGCCGCGTGGTACCAAGATGTCGTCAGCAACATGCAGCGCTGGCTGGACCGCTTCGAACAGGACCTCGCCACGCTGACCGGCGTCCGGGAGAAGGTCACGCAGCAGGTGAGTCGGCTGACCGAGGAGTTCGACCAGTCCGTGCGCCGACTCGAGCAGGAGGTCCAGCGGCACCGGGTCGAGACCCTTCGGTCGGTCGAGGACGAGATCCAGAGCATCCACTCGCGTCACCAGCAGACGATGCGAGCCCACCTGGAGGGCATCCGGGTCGCCCAGTCCCAGTCCGTCCACGCCCAGGCGTCAGCCGCCACCGCCGATACGCTGACCCAGCGAGCCAAGCACCGGCAGGCCGAGAGCGACCACCACGTCAGCCGCGCCCGGGAGGCCGAGCGAAGCGCCCGGCAAGCCGACCGGGACGTCGAGGACCTTCGGCGAGAGCTCGAGCGGGTTCAGGCCCAAGAGCGAACCGACCTCGAACGGTCGATCTCGAGGGCCAGCCAGGTCGAGCAGGACCACGCGCGCCGTCTGGCGGAGAGCGAACTGGCGCGCGACGAATTCGCCGCTACCTCGGGCGACCTGCTGAAGGCGATCGATGGACAGCTCGCCGCCCGGTCCATGCAGAAGAACCTGCTCGCCGGCTACTTCCTCCCGCTGACCTCGCTGGCACAGGTCCGCGTCATCTGGTTCCCGCTTTGGACGGCGACGCTCCGGGGCCCCCGGGGCGTGCGACAGCTTGTCTTCCCACCGATGCAGGTCCGGACCGAGACCGGACTCGTCGACGCCCTCAAGAGCCTCTTCGGCGGCGTCGTGCTCCCGCTCGAGCCGAAGACCGCCCAGTTCGACAAGGTGTTGCGTGCGACGATGGAGGAGTCGCTGCAGAAGGATCCCTGGCTGAGCGTCGCGACGCAAGAGCTGACGCGGGCCGCGGATGTGCTCGCCGACCCCGACATTCTCGCTCGGTTCGAGGAGGGACTCACGGAACTCCGCACGGCCGGTTGGATCAATGCGAAGCAGGCGGCGGACTTCCGGAAGGCGTATGCGGCTCGGACCGCCCGTCAGGCGGGTAGCCCCCGCCCGCCCGGATTACCGGCTGGGGCGGCGGCAGAGACCTACGACCCCCCGCCGCCTCCGCCACCGCCCTAGCCACCCCGGGGAGGGGTCTGCCCCGCCTCGACGAGCATCCCTCGTCTCCGACACCTTGAACTTCCTCGGCGGAGCTGTTACTGGTGAGAGCCCACCGCGGTCCGCGGAGGCAAGGCCTGCCCCATGTCTGCAAGCAGCGTCCCCCAACCGACGCCCCCCCGTCGGCGCCGAAGCCTTCCGATGGTCCGTGCGGGGTCGGCTCCCGGGGCGGCTCGGAGAGGATCGTCCGCCTCCGATGTGGATGACGGGGCCGGGCCACAGGCGCCCCGGGACGAAGACTCGCCGATGGCCCGGAACCTGGCGGCCAGCTTCCCACTGTTCTTCTTCGGAGGAG
>JASHPT010000122.1 GCA_030037955.1 Thermoplasmata archaeon | reverse complement strand
GTCGAACCCGGTCACGCGGACGATCGGGGCCTTGAGCGAGTAGAACGCCTTCTCTGCCAGAATCGCAGCCACCTCGGCGCCGAACCCACAGAACCGAGCCGCTTCGTGAACGATCACGGCCCGGCCGGTCTTCTCGACCGAGGCCAGGATCGCCGGGGAGTCAACGGGCGACAGCGTCCGAAGGTCGATGAGTTCGGCAGATACGCCGTCCTTCTCGAGCGACTGGCACGCCTCGGTGGCGGGCGGGATCATCGCCCCGTAGGCGAATACGCTGACGTCGGAGCCCTCACGGACGGTGCGTGCCTTCCCGATCGGCTCGCGATGATCCCCGTCCGGCACCTCACCGGAAACGGACCGGTAGATCCGCTTCGGCTCGAGGAAGATCACCGGATCCGGGTCGAAGATCGCCGAGAGGAGGAGACCGTAGGCGTCCGCGGGGGTCGACGGGACCACGACCTTGAGACCCGCCGTGTGGGCAAAGTACGCCTCCGTGCTCTGCGAGTGGTACAGCCCGCCCTTGATCCCGCCGCCGTACGGGGTCCGGATGACGACGTGGCAGGGATACTGTCCACCGGAGCGATACCGGAACTTCGCAAGCTCACTCACGATCTGGTCGAACCCCGGGTAGATGAAGTCCAGGAACTGGATCTCGGCGACCGGCTTGAGGCCGTAGAGGGCCATGCCGATCGCCGTTCCGATGATCCCGGTCTCGGACAGCGGGGTATCGATGACGCGGTCGGCGCCGAAGTCCTTCAGCAGACCCTCGGTCGCCCGGAAAACTCCTCCATTCACTCCGATGTCCTCGCCCAGCACGAGCACCTCGGGGTCCACCGTCATCGCCGTCCGCAGGGCCCGGTTGACGGCCTGGACCAGGGTTGCTTCCGTCACGGCTTCACCAGCCCCGACCGGAGCATCTCCTCCAGCAGATGGCGTTGGTCCTCGAGTCCCGGGGTCCGGGTCGCGTAGACATCGTCCAGGAAGGAGAGCGGGTCGGCCGGCCCGATCGACTCCGTCCGTGCCAGGGCCTGTGCCACCTCGGCTCGGACCTCCTCCAGCAGCCGCACGTCCTGCTCTTCCGTCCACGTCCCGGCGTCCAGCAGTTCGTGCTTGAGTCGGCCGATCGGGTCCTTCTGCTTCCACTCGGCGAGTTCCGCATCGGACCGGTATCTCCGGGGGTCATCGGAGGTCGAGTGCGGGCCGAGACGATACACCTGGGCCTCGATCAATGTCGGTCCGCCTCCCGAGAGCGCCCTCGCGCGTGCCGTTCGCACGGCCCGGAACACCTGGTGCACGTCGTTGCCGTCCACGACCTCGCCCGGGACACCGTAGGCGGCGCCCTTCTCCGCTAGGGTCTTGGCCGCGGTCTGGCGGCTCCGCGGCAGGGAGATCGCCCACTCGTTGTTCTGGCAGAAGAAGATCGTCGGGGCCCGGAACACCCCGGCAAAGTTGAGACCGGAGTGGAAGTCGTTCGAACTGGTCGCGCCATCGCCAAAGAAGGGGATCGTCACGATCGAATCTCCGCGGCGCCTCGCGGCCAGTGCGGCGCCCACGGCCTGGATGACCTGCGTCCCGATCGGGCTCGAGCCCACTACGAAGTTCCGGTCCCGGTATCCGTAGTGGTTGGGCATCTGACGTCCCTTGAGCCGATCCTGAGCGTTGCCGAAGAACTGGCACAGGAGCTCATCGAGCGTAACCCCCCGCGTTAGGGCAAGGCCGAGTTCGCGATAGGCCGGGAACATCCAGTCCGCCGGGTCGAGGGCCCAGCCGCAGGCCACTTGGGCCGCCTCCTGTCCCATCGCCGGAACATAGAACCCGATGCGTCCTTGGCGCTGCAGCGTCAGGCAGCGCTCGTCGAACGCCCGAGCGAGCAGCATCATGCGATAGAGCCGAGGAAGGTCCGCCGGGTCGAGGTCGGTGGCGGCCGGCGGCGTCGCGACCGTTTCGGGGTTCGATGGCGGCACGAAGACCAGCGCCCGGCGGAAGGCAGTGGGACGCCGATTATAGCTTTGCGCGACGCGGGCCGTAGGAGAATCAACCGGCCGGGAGGGAGCGAGCCATCCAAGGTCCGGCACGGGAGTAGCCCAGGTTCCGGTAGTACTCCCGCGTACCCACCGCGCTCATCACGTAGATCTCCCGGAAGCCCGCCTCCCGCGCCCTCGCTTCGGCCCCGCGCAGTAGGCCGCGTCCGAGTCCGCGGTGCTGGAGGTCCAGCGCTCCGCGGGCCGATCCCTCTACCGGTACCTCGACCCCGAGCACCTTGAGCTCCCGCACGACCGGTCCCGGAAGGCCGCCCTCCGTATGTGAGCTCGGGAACCGGAGTCGCAGGAAACCGGCAATGGTGTCCGTCTCGGGGTCTTCCCAGCAAAGGAACTCCTCTCGGCCCTGACCCGCCGGATAGCAGTGGGCCCGAAGACGCAGGTCCTCGGGTCTCGGGACGCCGGCACGCCCCGGCTCTCGGCATCGGAGGCACCGGCAGCGACCCCCGCGACGCCGAAGCTCTGCCTGAGCCAGCTGACGGAGGTTTCCGTGCCGTACGCCGGCGGCGATGAGCCGAGCCGGGATGTCCCTCTGGATACGTTGGATGCGAACATATGGGGGGACCTCCGCCTTCAAGTCGGCCAGAAGCCGCGCAGCGGTTTCCGTGTCATAGGGAAGGTATCGGCCGGACCTCCAGTCCTCGTAGAGCTGGGTGCCCGGCACTACGAGGGTTGGGTAGATCTTGAGCATATCCGGTCGGTACTCTGGGTCGGAAAACAGCCTCCGAAAGTCCGCGAGGTCCTTCGCCGGGGTCATCCCGGGGAGCCCCAGCATCCAGTGGTAGCAGACCTTGAGGCCCCGGTCCCGGGCCTCCCGCGTCGCGCCTCGGACCGCTTCGGTCCCGTGGGCGCGGCCGGTGGCCCACAGGACCGAGTCGGTCAGGCACTCGACACCGATCTCCACCCGCGTGACGCCCGCGTCCAGAAGCTCGGGCAGAATCCGGCCGTCGCACCAGTCCGGCCGGGTCTCGACCGTCAGGCTGACGCAGCGCCGCGCGGCGGTTTCGTTCTGACGCTGGGCGTCCGCCAGCGATGGAGCGGAGGCCCCGTTGAGTCCCTCGAAGACGCCTTGGAACACGGAACGGCGGTAGGCCGCCGGTCTCGACGGGAAGGTGCCGCCCATCAGAATAACCTCCACCTTCGAGGTGGAGTGTCCGATCGCTTCGAGCGTCTCCAGGCGATGGGTAGCGATCGACCGCGCGTCGTAGTGAAACTGGGCTCCGCGGAGCGCGGACGGCTCCTCCCCCGTGTAACTCTGCGGGGATCGTTGGTCCAAGCCCCCTGGGCAGTAGGTGCATTGCCCATGCGGGCATGCAGCCGGCGCGGTCATGACGGCTACGACCGCCACGCCCGAGAGCGTGCGCGTGGGCTTCCGTCGGACCCAGCGCGCGTCGCCGTCCGACGTGGAGCCCGGGAGTCGGGCCCGGACCTCTGCATTCGAGAGCATGTGGTCTTCGCGGCCACTGCGGATCCACTCGAGCTTGGCTCGCTCGAGCAGCTCCGGCCCTTCCGGAAGCTCCAGCGGGCCGCCCCGGATCGGGGAGGCCCTCATCGCTCGAGCCACTGCCGGGTCTCGCCGATGAGAGCGTAGCGCGCTCGGCGCAGCTCCTCGAGCGTACGACTGCCGGTGAGGAACATGGCGACCTTGAACTCGTAGATGATCTGCTCGAGCTCGGCACGTGCCTCCTTCGGGCCGGTCGCCGCGGCTCGCAGGACGCCCCCCGCGATCCCGGCGGCGGTGGCCCCGAGGGCAACGGCCCGAGCCACGTCCAACCCGGAGCGGATGCCGCCGCTGGCCACGATGGGAAGCTCGAGCGGAACCAGTTCCCGCACGGATACGGGTGAAGGAATACCCCAGTTCCAGAACGTTTTGCCCACCCGGGCCTCGCGCTCGGCGCCTTGCGCCAAGGCCCGATAGTGCTCGACCGCGGCGAAGCTGGTACCGCCGGTACCGCTGACGTCGAAGGCCCGGACGCCGGCCGCCCGGAGACGGTCACCCACGAATCGTGACATGCCGGCCCCGGTCTCCTTCGCCAAGATCGGGAGGTCCCGGGCCAGCTGATGGATCTGGTCCAGACATCCCCGGGCCCGTCGGTCCCCTTCCGGCTGCACCAACTCCTGGAGGAAGTTGAGATGCACCGCGAGGCCGTCCGCCCCGATGAGATCCATGGCCGCCTTCGCCTCCGCCAGGCCAATGACCCGGTCTCCGGGCGACTGCGCGATGATCTGAGGAGCGCCGATGTTGGCGAACTTGAGAGGGACCGGGAATTTGGCCACACACGCGTAGCTTTCGGGGAAGTTTCCCTTGAGGATCGCCGCCCGCTCGCTCCCGACGCCCATCGCGATGCCGAGGTCGGCGGCGGCCCGGGCGAGGTTCGAGTTGATCGTGACCGCGCCCGGGTATCCGCCGGTCATGCCGGTGATCATCAGGGGGGCCTGGAGGCGCCTACCGAAGAACTCGACCGACGCGTCGACCTCGTCAAAGTCGATCTCCGGGAGCGCGTTGTGGAACAGCTGAACGTCGTCCCAGTACCGGTACCGTCCCTCCACGGGCTGGCCCAGTACCACCTTGACGTGCTCTGCCTTGCGATGGCTCAGGAGGCCGGGATCGGGTGCCACGCGGCGGCCCGCCGGCTTACGTGCCTTCGGGCGTGCACCACGTGCCGTAGACTCTTTCCCCCCGAAGTGCCCGGGAAAGCGCGCCATGCCGGAGTCCGCTAATAAGACCTGCGTCAGCGCCGGCGCCGGCGGCCTCGAGCATTGCCTCCGCCTTCGCCCGAATGCCCCCGGTCACATCCGGGACCCCGTCCGAAGGCTGGAGCGAGGCCAGCGCCTCCTTCGTAAGTTCGGGAATCACCTGGCGCCTACGGCCCCCCTCCGGCGGGCGGAGAACCCCCTCGACATCCGAGACGAAGAGCAGCCGTCGGGCGGGGAGCCGCCGAACGAGCTCCACGGCGATCGTATCCGCGGACAGGATGGAGGAGCCCCATGCAGAGTCGTGCACCACGTCACCGAAGGAGACCGGCATCCCGCCGGACTGGAGGGCCGCCCGAAACGGCCCGATATCGAGCTCGAGCAGCTTGCCAGCTTGGTTCAGGGCAATCACCTGGGGAGGCACCGAAAATGGAGCGAGGCCCGCCTCCAAGAGCGACTTGAGAACGAAGCCATGGAGACGCCGTACCTCCGTGCTCACGATGGCGGCGCCACGGGTGCGATGCGCCTCCTCAGAGACGTCAGCCGGAGGTCGAGCCAGGTTCCATCGCACGGCCCCGGGATGACCGAACGACCCTGCCCCGTGCAGGAGAACGATGGGACCACTCGCCGCGGCGACGATCTCGGAACTCAGGCGCTCCAGAATCTTGGGTCTCAGGCGGGCGGCCTCTCGCTTCCGGGTGAGAATGCTCCCGCCCAGCTTGACCACGACGGGAGAGGC
>JASHPT010000121.1 GCA_030037955.1 Thermoplasmata archaeon | reverse complement strand
CCAGGTGAGACAACGGCACTGCCGAGCAGCAAAGGTAGCAGTCCAGCCTTTTCCCAATTAGAGCGCTTCATCCGCACGTTCCACCGGGGCGGGCCCGGATAGGTGCCCGGAAACGAAAGGAGCAATAAGCTTCCTACGGCAGGTCTTGCGGATCGATGCGTTCAGCGCCTCGCCCAGCCGAGCGACACAGATTTATTCGGTTCGCTTCCGATTGATTGCGGGTCCGGCACGGGCGCCCGGGGGCTTGGGCACTCTAGCCGCGAGTTCAAGGTCTCGGATGAGGTCAGCGACGCCGTTCTCCCGCCCCTTTCGTTCGACGTAACCCCAGTCGATTCGGTTGGCGTACCGCTGAGCGGCCAGCATGGCTTCGTCGAGAGCCTCAGGCCGGTTCCATGCACGAGCCTCGACGACTCGCTTCCAGACGATGTCCTCGATGGAAGCCAGCCGCACCGGGCCGAAGTTCGTCGCCACGACCTGGTTCCGTTCCCTGGACCCTGAGTCGTACCGACCAACGAGTTGGACGAGGACCGGGAACTTGGGATTCCGCCAGTACATTCCCTTCCGCCGGAATCCCCACTCCCTTAGAACTCGCTCGACGCGTCCCCGGTCCTCGACAAGAAGGTCGATGTCATCCGAAGCGTAGTCGCCCAGCGTGTAGATCTCAAGTGCCGATCCGCCAACAACCGTCAGACCCTCCGACCCGAGGCCGGACTCACGAGCGAGGAGGGCTGCAAACAAACGGATCCGCTGGTAAGAGGCAACCTGGGTGCCGAGTATACTCTCGAAGTCGTCAGTGCTCAAACGCCCAGTCCTCCCGGGAAGACGAGCGGAGTCCGGCCCGTCGAAGCACTGCGTCCTTGTCCCGGGGCCGGTTCAACTCGCGGATCGTCCGACGGGCCGCCCGGGTTGGCTTCCAGCCCTTTGGCCGGAGATATGCGGGGTCCGACAGCAGCCGCCTTCGGATAGTCGCGAGCCCGGCCGAGAGCAGGTTCGGCGTCTCCCCAGCCCACCCCTGGCGCTCCCGGTCCCAGTCCTGGTCCCACCGGACGCGTACGCGCCGTTGGAGCAGAGAACGAAGGTCGTCGTCGACCAGTACCCAACCGTTTCGTCGGCGCTCGACGAGGCCCGCTCGGGCCAGCCGGCGAACCTCCCGATACGCCTTGTCGACCGGGATCCCTCCGACTAGGGCCACACGGTACGCGGTCAGCGGAGCTGCAGCATTCGCTAGAACAGCAAGCGTCCGGACTCGGGTCTCGGAACCGAACGCCGCGACCAGGGCGGAATAAATCCTTTGCTGCATTGCGGATACGAGGGGCCCTGCACCTATTATCCCATCGGGGGAGTAAAGCTATGCACTCCGAAGCGGCTTGCCCCGGGCCAAGCTGGCGCAACAGATTCGGCCCTCCAGGAGGGTCGCGCCACTGTTTACCGTTCGCCGCGGCCACCGCCCAGGGAGAGTGCAATGACTCTTGCAACCTAGCGGCCGTCCAGTGTAACTGGGGCGCGTCGGGAAGAGAGCTGTCGAGGGGCGCTGCTCGCCGGTGTCTGACTATTGGTGCATACCGTTCAGGTCGTGGTGGAGCTTGCAGTTACTCGAGCTTCAGCTCGCGCAGGACGTCGTGGAAGCGGGGGTCCCGTCGCACAGCGGCGAGACGGGGATCGAGCTGCAGCTCTTGTGCCGGCAACTCATGGTTCTTCGCCGCCTTTTGCCAGCAGCGGAAGCAGCCATCGAGATCACCCAATTCGGCGTACCACGTGCCCACGAAGGCAGGAGTCAGGGGTCCTTTGGGCGCTGCTTCGAGCTTTTCCAGGATGGATCGGGCACGGTCCTTGTCACCGGTCAGGATGCACCGCCACGCCACGAAGAGGTCCACATCATCGGAAACCCGGCCCGAATCCTCTGCGACTTCCACCAGGCGGTCCAGTTCGTCAACGGCCCGGGGAAGTTCCCCGCGATAGAGGTAGTAATCCGAGAGCAGGGAGTGCACAGCCTCCGGCCGGCCGAGAGCCCTATGCTTGTCCATCAGGCGTAGCGCATCGTCGAATTTGCCGAGCCACATGACGAGCCGAACGTGATGGAAGAGGATCTCCGCCTGGAGCGGGTCGGCGGCCTCGGCGAGAGTGAACTCCACTTCCGCCTCGTCAGGGCGCTTGACCTCCTCGAGCAGCAGGGCGTATGTGTAATGCGCCACGGCGTTGCTCGGGTTGAACGCTATCGCGAGCTTCAGTTCGCGTTCGGCACCGGGGTAGTCAAAGTCATCCCACAGTATCGTCCCGAGGGAGCTATGCGCCTCCGACGAGTTTGAGTCGAGCTCCAAGGCGCGCTGCGCGGCACGGCGTCCTTCGAGGTCCCAAACCTCGCGGGGCCCCGTCTCGTAAAACCAGCCGACTCGACGGATCAAGTCGGCCAGGCCTGCATAGGCCGCGGCATTGTGAGGGTCGAGGGAGATGGCGCGCTCGAACTCAGCCCGTGCGATGGGAGCCTTCTCACGCGACAAGGAGTACGTCAGGGTCCGGGCCTTCAGGTATGCCAGGTACGACTCGGCGTGCACAGGCTTCCGGGCGTCCAGCCGCTTCGCGTCCGGGACCTGGAGTTTGATTCTAAGCGCCTCCGCCACCTGCTTTGCGATCTCCGCTTGAATCTGGAACACGTCGTCGAGTTCCCGGTCGTAGGTACTCGCCCAGAGGTGTTCTTGCGTCGTGGCGTCGATGAGCTGGGCCGTGATCCGGAGGCGGTTCCCCGCCTTTCGTACGCTGCCCTCGAGGATGGTCGACGCCCCGAGCTCCACCCCGATCTGGGAAATGGCCTTGGTTGTCGCACGATATTGCATCACGGACGTTCGGGCGATCACCCTGACGTCCGGCAACTGGGAGATGACCGTGATCAGCTCCTCGGTGAGCCCGTCAGAAATGTACTCGTCCTTGAGATCGGGGCTGATATTCGAAAAGGGCAGCACGGCGAGCCGCGGATGGTGCCTTCCGGCGGCCGGCGCCGGCGTGTTCAACCAAGGAAGAACGACCCGGTAGACCTCGACCGGAAAGCGGACGTTTTTGAGCGTTTGCGGTGCGAGTTTTTCCAGCTCGTTCGGGATCTTGTTCCGGACCTGGCTGAACACCGGCTCGGTAACACAGATCCCGCCGGGAAGGGCGAGGGGCTCGATGCGGGAAGCGATGTTGACAGAGTCCCCGAGGATGTCCTCCCCCGTGTGTACGACATCGCCGAGGTGAACACCGATGCGGATTACGATCTTCGCGTCGGGGGCTGCAGAGAGGTTGTGTTCGTAGAGGAA
>JASHPT010000120.1 GCA_030037955.1 Thermoplasmata archaeon | reverse complement strand
TGGATCCAGTTCTATGCGGAGAGCAACCAGGAGGTCCTGGACACGGTTCTCCAGGCGTATCGCCTGGCCGAGGACCCGGCGATCCGGCTGCCGGTCATGGTCACGGAGGACTCGTTCTACCTCTCGCACACGGTGGAACCGGTCGAAGTGCCGAGCCCGGTCGATGTGGATGCATTCCTCCCGGCCCGGGAGGCTCGTGCGGTCCTGACGCCCGGCGTCGCGGCGAGGCTGGGATCGTTCACCGGACCCGACCACTATGTCGAGTTCCGGCACGAGGTCGCCCAGGCCATGGGACGGGTGCCCCACGTCTATCGGCAGGTCGAGGAGGACTACCGGGTCCGGATGCACCGATATCACGGAGGACCGGTGGCCCTGTACCGGGTCGACGACGCCGACGCGGTCCTGGTCACGATGGGAACGATGAGCACGACGGCTCGTACCGTCGTTGACGAGCTCCGAGCGGAAGGGCGGAAGGTCGGGCTCGCCAAGCTCCGCCTGTTCCGGCCCTTCCCCGTCGCGGAGTTCCGGGAGCTCGCGGGTCTCGCCGACCGGATCGGCGTGGTCGATCGCTCCTGCACCTTCGGCGCCGAGGGGCCCGCGGCCACCGAGGTAGCCGCGGCGATCTATGACGGACCTCATCACCCGTGGGTCGCAAGCTACCTGGTCGGCCTCGGAGGTCGAGAGGTGACCCCGCAGCATCTCCGGACGATCTACGAGCGGCTGCTGGGGAACGAGGGCGCCGGGCCCCGCTGGATGGACCTACCGCAGGAAACGGGGGAGGTTCCCCATGGCTAAGCTCACCATTCCCGCACCCGAGCTGCTCCGGTCCGGGCACTCGGCCTGCCCCGGCTGCGCTCCGGCCCTCGCCATGCGTCTGATGTTGAAGGGTCTCGGCCCTCGGACGATCGTCTCGATCCCGGCCTGCTGCTGGACGGTCATCGATACGCCCTACCCGACCACGGCGCTCGGCGTCGCGATGCTGGACAACCCCATCGAGTCGACCGGCGCTTCGATCTCCGGTCTCCGTGCCGCCGCCGATGCACTGGGAATCGAGGGCGTCACGGTCCTCGGCTTCGCCGGCGACGGCGGCACGGCGGACATCGGCCTCCAGGCCCTGAGCGGGATGCTCGAGCGCCGCACGAACGCGATCTACGCGATGTACGACAACGAGGCGTACATGAACACCGGCGTGCAGCGCAGCGGGGCGACGCCCGAAGGCGCTTGGACTACGACCACCCCGGTGGGTTCCGGGGCCCGCGGAAAGGCCGAGCCGAAGAAGGACGTCATGGCCATCGTCCTGGCCCATCACCCGGTCTATGCGGCGACCGTGAACCCGAGCTTTCCCGAGGACTTCGTGCGGAAGGTGGAGAAGGCCCGGGACCTTTCGGGCCCGCGGTTCTTCCACATCTTCGCCCCGTGTCCGCCCGGCTGGCGCTTCCCGTCCGATCAATCCGTCGAGATCGGCAAGCAGGCGACCGATTGCGGGCTCTTCCCGCTCTACGAGGTCGAGAACGGGCACTACCACATCACCCGAAAGGGTGGCGCGCTGAAGCCGGTCCGCGACTACCTCACGGCTCAGGGGAGGTTCTCCCACCTGGGCCCGGCGGATGTCGACCGGATTCAGGCCCAGGTCACCGGCGAGTGGAGCCGGTTGCTCCGGCTCGAGAGCGAGACCTGAGAGGCTCCCCGAATGCGCGGACAGTTGCCGGCGGGCCGGTCCACCGGGGCCCGGACGAGGGACTTTAATGCCGCCCGCCATCCCCCGGCGCTGTCTCCGGCCGGAGCGGCGGAGGGACCGCGGTAGGAGCCATGACCGCGCCGGCAGTGGGCGACCATCTTCGGATGGACCGCCGAGACTTTTCCACGTTCCTCGCGGCTCTCCAATCGTCCGGATACCGGGTGGTCGGGCCCACCATTCGGGACGGTGCGATCGTCTACGGCGATATCCGCGCGGAGACCGACCTTCCCATCGGATGGACCGAGCGACAGGAGGCGGGCACCTACCGGCTGGAGCGACGCGCCGATGCCGCACTGTTCGGCTATGTTGTCGGGCCGCACAGCTGGAAGAAGTACCTGTTTCCGGCGCACGAGCGCCTCTGGACGGCCCGACGGGAAGGGACCAGCTTCGCCGTCACCCCGGAGCCGGTGGACGAGACCCGGTACGCGTTCGTAGGAATGCGTGCCTGCGAGATCGCGGCTCTGGACGTGACCGACAAGGTGTTTCTCGGGGGGGTCCGCGATCCCGGGTACGAGGCCCGTCGGACCCGGGCGCTGCGGATCGCCGTGCAATGCGGTCAGGCCGGTGGAACCTGCTTCTGCGTGTCGATGGGCACCGGTCCCGGGGTAACGCACGGATACGACCTGTCTCTCACGGAGGTCCTGGAGGGATCCCGACACGAATTCCTCATCGCCGTGGGCTCGGAGGCGGGTGCGGCGGTCCTCGCCTCCGTACCCGTCCAGTCGGCAGGCCCCGACCTGGACCGCACCGCGGAGCGGATCGTCTCGACCACGGCGGCGTCGATGGGCCGCACGATGGAGACCGTGGGGCTCCGGGACCTGCTGCTCTCGCAGCCGGACCACCCGGCCTGGGACCGCGTCGCGAAGCGATGCCTCTCCTGCACGAACTGCACGATGGCCTGTCCGACCTGCTTCTGTCACACCACCGAGGAGGTGCCAAGCCTCGAGGCGGACCAAACCGAGCGATGGCGGCGATGGGACTCCTGCTTCAACCTCGAGTTCACGAAGCTGCATACCGCCAGCGTCCGGACCAGCGGGATGTCCCGGTACCGCCAGTGGCTGACCCACAAGCTCGGCAGCTGGCACGACCAGTTCGGGATGTCCGGCTGTGTGGGCTGCGGCCGCTGCATCACCTGGTGCCCGGTGGGCATCGACATCACAGAAGAGGTGTCGGCGCTGCGCACCCCCGCCCCGCGGGCCGCGGTCGGAGCGCCCCGATGAGCGAGAGCGCTCCGGCCGGGCTCCGGGTGGGCGACCACGCCTTCTTCGAGGGTCTGGACGCGCAACTGCTCCGCGAGGCCCAGCGGCTCGCGTCGGAGCGGCACTTCAACGCGGGCGACTGGATCGTGCGCGACGGCGACCCCGCGACCGCCTTCTTCCTCGTGTTCCACGGGAAGGTGGCCCTCGAGGTGGCCACCGCGGAGAAGCCGCACCTCACGATCCAGACCGTGGGTCCCGGCGAGGTGCTCGGCTGGTCCTGGCTAGTGCCGCCGTATCTCTGGCGGCTGGATGCCCGGGCGCTCAAGCCCACGCAGACCCTCGCCCTCGATGCCGTAGCCTTCCGAAAAGTCCTCGGAGCGCATCCCGCGCAGGGGTTCGAGTTCCTCGAGCGGCTCCTCCCCATCGTCGCGCAGAGACTGGAGAACACCCAGATCCAGCTCCTCGATATCCATGGCCTCTGAACACTTCGCCCGCCCGGCACCGCCCGCC
Source organism: Thermoplasmata archaeon (assembly GCA_030037955.1). Classification (GTDB taxonomy): domain Archaea; phylum Thermoplasmatota; class Thermoplasmata; order Lutacidiplasmatales; family UBA184; genus JAKIWV01. The sequence continues at coordinate 1,148 of JASHPT010000120.1, read as the reverse complement.
CAGGTTCCGATGGCACCGGTGCCGTACGAGGTCCGAAGCCAGACAGCCGAAACGGACGATACGGCGACCCTCGTCCTGGCCCCCGCCGACGGAACCCATGTTCCCCCGGCCCGGCCGGGCCAATTCAACATGGTCTACGTCTTCGGTGTCGGCGAGGCCGCCATCTCACTCAGCGGCGACGCCTCCGACTCGACCGTCATCGTCCACACCGTCCGCGCGGCCGGGCGGATCACGGAGGCCATCGTGCGAGCCTCGGCGGGCCAGGCGCTCGGCGTCCGGGGCCCCTACGGACGGGGGTGGCCGATGGACCTCGCGCGCGGCAAGGACGTGGTCCTCATGGCCGGCGGACTCGGGCTCCCGCCGCTCCGTCCGGTCCTCTACGAGATGCTGCGGCACCGCGAGCAGTACGGACGGATCGAGGTGATGCTCGGAGCCCGAACGCCGAAGGACCTCGTCTACTACCCGGAGATCCAGTCCTGGCGTCACCGCGCCGACCTCCGGTTCCAGGTGACCGTGGACGCGGCCGGCCGGGACTGGTACGGGGACGTCGGCCTGGTGACGGCCCGGATCCCCGACGCCCGGTTCGAGCCCGCCAACACCGTCGCGTTCCTGTGCGGGCCTGAGATCATGATGAAGAACTCGGCTCGCGACCTCGAGGCCCGCGGCGTACCCGCCACCGCCATCTGGCTGTCGATGGAGCGGAACATGAAGTGCGCGGTCGCGCTCTGCGGGCACTGTCAGTACGGCCCCGACTTCGTCTGCCGCGATGGCCCGGTGTTTCGGTACCGCGAGATCCGGGACCGGCTCAGCTGCCGGGAGGTCTGAGACCGATGGCTCATCGGCCCCGTTTGGCCGTCTGGAAGTTCGCCTCCTGTGACGGGTGCCAGCTGACGATGCTGGACTGCGAGGACGAGCTGCTGGCGATCGCAGGTGCGGTGGACATCGCCAACTTCCGCGAGGCATCCTCCGCGGTGGTCGAGGGCCCGTACGACCTGTCGCTGGTCGAAGGGTCGATCACGACCCCGGAGGATGCGGCACGGATCCGGGAGGTTCGGGCCCAGTCGAGGGCCCTGGTGACCATCGGGGCCTGCGCCACCGCCGGCGGGATCCAGGCCCTGCGCAACTTTGGCGACGTCGCCGAATTCCAG
>JASHPT010000119.1 GCA_030037955.1 Thermoplasmata archaeon | reverse complement strand
TGCCCGAAGGTCGTATCGTCGTACTGTACGAGGGATTCAACTTGTCATCCGGAGGCACCAGCTTCGTGAGTGCGTACCCGTTCCCCTGCGGGTACCTGTGGAATCTCGACTCGATTTCTCCGACAGTAGTTACCGTGTCCGCGACCTTCACACTGACCTACAACTACACGGCGGTAGAAACGAATGAGCTGACGATCTAGCGTCGGGTCCGAAGCGGGGTCCAGTACCAACGCGTGTCCGCGCTGGATGCAGGCCACACGCGACACGACGGCTCGCCCGCTCCTGGACGACCATCGTCGATCACTCGCGGCGCACAAGCATCCGTGTCGTTGTGGGTGGACCTAGGTCTCTGTGCGTGAGTCCGCCCGGTTGGGAAGTCACTCCCAAAACTCGGGCTCCGGGCTGCCCGGAACCCCGTGCCGAAACTGTGCCTCCGTGATCGCAAACCTGGCGTAGAACCGCGCCGCACGGTCGGGCCGCTGGCGGAGAAGCGCGTTCCGGTCCGTGACTGCTGGAAGCCTACGGAACCGTTCGCGGCGACGACGGCGCCGCCCGTAGCTCGATTTTTCGGGTTACGTAGCCCGGCTTTGCGTTAATGACTGTCGCGGACACGATGAGCCCCTTGGAGCGGGCGGCACCAAGAATTGCTTCAAGCACCTCGACGGGAACCGACGTTTGGTTTGCCCTCGGATATCGTATGATGACCAACGGAAGATCCGGTGTCCGGTCTGCCCTCTCATGATAATCGATAATGGTCAGTCGAAAGCTGGCGTCGTCCCATGGAAGCCGGTAAATTCGATCGCCAGCCAACCGAAAGGTCAGTTCGGCGTCGCTTACGGATACCGATATCGCCCCTGCCCAGTCGCTCGTGAGGAGAAGGCCGAGCAGGAACGGGCAGAGAATCAGCCCGAGGGCGGTGAATGTGACAGCGCCCAGTTCGGCGGATTTGCCCGAGATGAGGTACGCGTAAAGCGCGGCAACGGCGAAGCCCGCCACCATCAAGGCCGTAAGCGCTAGTGCCGTTCTAGGGCCCCGGGCGTTCTTGGCTAGACGGGAATGTTCAACAGTGAGATTCCAGACTCGCGAGTCGGCGGTATTCATGCTAGCACACTCAGGGCCAGGCCCCAGTTTGCGCCATCGAGGGCGAGGGTGCTGTAATCAACGTCCTTGACTGCGGGGCCTTCCGCGGCATCATAATAGAGCGAAAATCCATCTGCCACAATGCTGAACGTCGATGCGACAAGGCCGGCAGTGGCGAGATCCTTCGCATAAGCGGGTATGGCTCTGGTCGAGAACTCCAGGCCCGCTCCGATCACGGCCAGTGCGAAAGCCACTGCCGTGTTAGTTAACTTTCCCCCGGTGTCCTTGCTGACTGCGACCCGAAGCGATTGCGCCGCAGCGTTGTTTCGAATTCCGGATCCAAGCCGCTAGATTTCAACACAACCTTGACCAGGAGGTCCGCCCCCTCAGAGAGAATGTCGAGCACTTCCTGGTCGAGCGCACTCTGCACAGGGCCAGTGGAGATGGCCCGGGCCTACATGAAAACCACGCGCTAGGGTACCTCCTCCCAAAACTCGGGCTCCGGGCTGCCCGGAACCCCGTGTCGGAACTGTGCCTCCGTGATCGCAAACCTGGCGCAGAACCGCGCCGCACGGTCAGGTCTCTCACGGAGCATCGCGTCCAGGCCGGGCATCCGCGACACCACGGCTCGGGCGAGCTTCACGCGGGCCCGCGCGTCCCGGAGGTAGTGCTCCTCCCTTCGCTCGTCCGCCTCGCGGGAGTCGTCGGGGAGGCCGCTCGTCGTCTCGAACCAGGAGAATCGACGCGTCTCATTCGCAGGGTCCGCAGGCTCGTCGGCCTCGTCGTCATCTTCGCCGCCAAGCGCGAGACGAGATTCGAACCGCGTCCGCGAGCTGTCGCGACGCAGAGGGCGCATCTGAGCAAGTGAGGACGGACTCGGCCGCGGAGGCCGGGGTGGCTCGTCCCTGGTCGCCGGCTCTACCGCCTGGAACGACTCGATCGGGCGAACGACGCGGGGGACAAGACCGAAGCGGGTCTCGAGGTCCCTCCTCGCCGTGGGGGGGAGCTGCCCGTGCCAAGCGTGCCCGATAGGGTCCCATCGGAGCCCCAGGCCTCGGAGGAACTCCCGGTGCTCGCAGGTCCGGTCCGAGCCGGGCAGGCGGATCGGAGCAAGATCGGCAGAGGGCGGGGTCGCGGGTAGAGGGCCTTCGCTTGCGCTGTCGGCGCTGATTGCGGTCATCGGGTCGCTGACGACAGCGCGCAGGGCCAGCGACGAGCGGTGGGAGCGAGGAGCGGGCCCGGGTCCTCATGATGGCCGCGCGGGGGGCCGCAGCCGCGAGGCCTTCATGAAGGACGCGCGCGGCCGATGACCGGACCGCAATCAGCGCGCTTCGCAAGAGGAGACGCACGCGAAACCGAGCACCGAGCGGGGATCCATCCGACTCCGACGCAGGGGGCTTAATCTAACGGAAGGGGATTTCGGGCCGTGGCAGCGGGTCGTCGTCTCGCCGCGATCATGTTTACCGATACGGTCGGCTTCACTGCCTCGACTCAGGCCGACGAGGGTACTACACTCGAATCACTCCGCCAACAGCGGGAACTCGTGCGACCGCTCCTCGCGATCCACCATGGCCGCGAGATAAAGTCGACGGGAGATGGTTTCCTGGTCGAGTTCGACAGCGCGCTAAAGGCTACCCAATGCGCGATAAACATCCAGCGTCGAATCTTCGAGCGCAATGCGGAGGGCGGCTTCGCTCCGATCCAGATCCGGATCGGAATTCACTTGGGAGATGTCGTGCAACAAGCTTCCGACATTCTGGGAGACGCGGTAAACATCGCCGCTCGGATCGAGCCACTCGCAGCCCCGGGGGGCATCTGTTTGTCCGGGGCGGTCTACGAACAAGTCCGGAACAAGATTCCCGAGGAGTTCGAGAAGCTCGGGCCTACACTGCTTAAAGGCCTGGAGACACCGATTCACATCTACCGGGTCATGCTGCCCTGGAGCTCACACGACCGGTCCACTACGGCGCCCGCTCCGGCTGGAATCGCCGTTCTTCCGTTCTCAAACATCAGCGCGGACCCGAAGGACGAGTACTTTGCCGACGGTCTCACGGAGGAGCTCATCACGGTTCTCTCAAGATTGAAGGGCCTTCGAGTCATCGCGCGGACTTCAGTGATGCCGTACAAGTCCACTTCCAAGGGAGTCTCCCAGATTGGGGCCGAACTTCGGGTTTCCTCGATATTGGAAGGGAGCGTGAGAAAGGCCGGAGGTAAGCTCCGAATCACGGCACAGCTCATCGATGTCTCCTCCGAAGGACACCTCTGGGCCGAAACGTACGATCGGGATCTCGACGATGTGTTCGCGATTCAAACGGAAGTCGCCGAACGGACGGCCGGGGCGCTGCGACTCGAGTTGATGGCGCCCGAGAGAAAATCGATCGAGATGAAGCCGACGTCGAATATCGTCGCATATGATCTGTACTTGAGGGGCCTCCACAGCGCTCGCACTGGTGCTTGGGAGGAGTCGATCAAGTTCTTCGAAGAGGCGATTCGTGAGGACCCCACCTTTTCGTTGCCTTATCCCACTCTGGCAAACCTCCTGATCGGGGAGTCGGGAGGCGAGTTGGACCCAATCCAGGCTTTCCCCCGGGCCAAAATGCTCATCGACCGCGCGCTGGAGCTCGACCCGAACTCCTCGGAAGCGCACACGGCGTTGGGTAACCTCATGCTGCAGCACGAACAGAATTGGACGCTCGCCGAGGAGGAGCTACGCCGAGGAATATCACTAAACCCGAGCAACGCGAATGCTCACCACTGGTACGGGGTGCTTTTGAGAGCGCTCCGAAGATATGCCCAGTGTGAGCAACAGTTTAGGATGGCAATCGAGTTGGACCCGGTTTGGGAAGCTCCGAGGTTTTGGCTCATTGTGGCCTACTTGAACTCAGGAGATTCGGCGGCCGCAATCCGCATGGCAGAAGCCGCCCGAGAGAGTGGTCTCGCGGAACCGACCGCTCACCTCCTGTTGGGCTGGAGTTACGCCCTAGCGGGCCGGCTGGACGATGCGCGAAGAGAGGCTCTGCTCGTCACCGGGCCAGGACGCCTTACTCCGATCTTCCGCGCGATCCTTTCGGCGTTCCTCGGGAGGCCCGAAGAGGCCCAACTGTTGGTCCAGGGGGCCGACTCCCGTTCCCAGACGGGTTACGTAGCTCCTACCTACGTGGCCCAGCTCTACGCCGCGCTTGGGGAGACCGAGAAAGCACTCGAGTGGTTGGACCGCGACTTCCAGAGCGGGAACCGAGGACTCTGGGCCGATTATCAATGGCCAGTGTTTGATAAACTTCGAGATGAGCCGAAATTTCAGTCCTTACTTCAGCAACAAAACATCCCAATTTAGCCGCTGGAACGATTCGGATGCGTTCTCAGCGGAGTACTGGAAGGAATTGGCGATCGTAGGGGTTGGGGAGGCGCTTTGCGCGCTCATCGCGGTCATCGACACGGAGTGAGCGCGGAGGCCTCGGGCCGAGCGATGCGAGCGAGGGCCGAGGCCGTACCCTCATGATATTCGCCCGGGGGGCCCCCTCCACGCGAATTTCATGAAGGGGACGCGCGTTCGATGACAGGACCGCGATGAGCGCGGGGCAAGCTCGACGAGGCTCGTCGAGGGGGGATCGAGCCTACCTTGCGACGGGTTCAGAAGCTCTAAAGGGGTCCGCGGGTTAAAGTGAAAACGGTCATGCCACTCTCGACTAGGTCGCTCTGGATCGTCGCCGTGGTCTTGATCACCTCGGGCGCCGTGCTCCTGTTCGTCGCCGGCTACGCATTCCGAGCAGCCTGCCCACCGGTGAGCTCCCCGTGCCCCGGGGTGACCTGCAATGGACCCGAGGTACTCGCGTGCGTCGGGGCTTGGACTCCCCTCGCCGTAGGTCTTGTTGTTATGTCGGGGGCCGCGATCTCTGGCGGGGTCGCGAGCGCCGTGTTGGGGCAGGTCCGCAGAGTAGCTTCGACGGCGTAACGAAAGCAGCCGCTTCCCCCCGTGAGCACGTAGCCACGCCAGCTTCATGAACGGGGACGCGCGGTCGATGAGGTAGACCGCAATCAGCGCGGCCCAGAACGAGGCGACCCTACCTTGAGACTGCCTAAGCGACTCGGCTTTTCGATCGGGCTCGGTTCACCGCACGCTGAGCTTGAACGGCAAACCTAGATGCCAGCCGCCAATTGAGGAGCAGGGCTAACTGAAGCCCCCCAAAGTCGAATCCAAACCCCACACCCACACCTGCAAATGAAATGGATAGTGTTCCCGGACCTTCGTGGAGTGAGGCCGCATGCAACAGGGCCGCACCGGCCACGAAAACCGGAATCATGGTGAGACCTAAGGCAGCGAGAAAGCCTCGTTCGGTCTCGAACCACTTTTGGACCGAGACCCCAATAGCGATTCCCGGAACGAACCCGACCCCAAGGAAGAGTCCGAGAGTGATTCCTCCAATGTAGCTTACAGCGGAGGCGAGGAACCCCGCAAAGAGGACGGCTGTTAGGACCGTCAGACTGAGAAGCCTTCGCTGGCCAGGCGGGTTCTTGATCGTGCGAGCTTCGTTTCCCACGACTGCTGCGACCAGCTCGGGGCTCACTGCCGGTGACACGTTCGCGCGTGGGACTGATGGGGCAGTCGCGGGCAGGCTCGAGAGTTTCGTGAGAGCGGCCGGGTCAGGACGGCGGGAGCTAACCAATTGACTCAAAATCGAAGCTTGGCCGGGAGAAATCCAGACACCGGATTCCACTCCGGCCTCCTTGTACCGTAACAGCCAAGGTCCCTCCGGCCTCCCTGGTAGGACAGCGACCTCTGCCCAGGGAACAAAAGCAATGGCGCGTTGGGACCACGCGAGAATTCCTTGCTCCCCTATTCCGAGCCAGCGAACGCGGGTGGATAGGCTGGTGAGATATGTGGTAAGGCTGATGAGCGGTCCGCCGAGTAGGATGGCCGAGCCGAAAAACAGGCGACTCATCGGCGGTACCCAGAACCAGAAAACGACAAAGATTCCGGCAAAGATCAGTGGGACCGCAACGAGAGCTATGAGGTCCAGAGAGGTAAGAGGCTGTTCGATCCACCGTTCGAAATCAAGCCGGGGATGGGGCTCGGCGGGTGACGCGGGCGGTAGCGGACCGACCACAGCGGTTCCAACTACGCTGAAGCGAGTTGAACCTATTCCCCCGGGCCGGTCGGCCGCGCCCGCGGGAACTTCAAGTAAGGAACGCGCGATCGATGACGGACCGCCATGTGCGCTACGAAGGGCGCGACCACCGACCGTCAGCCTCTCGCGAGGTCCGGCCGGTCACGAAGACAGACGGCCTCGGTCGTCATCGCGATCGTAGCATTCGCGGCCGTGGCCGGATTGCTTCTACCGACGGCGCTCGGGGGCTGGGGGCCCGTCCTGCATTGGGCATGTGTGAGAGGTGGTCCAATGGCCCCCACGACGGTGTGGGCCCCTGCGATTCTCGTTAACTCGCCCTACGGCGGCAGCGCGTACGGAAACGCGACCATCCCAGCTGGCGTGATCGCAAACGGTACGCTGTTCGGCATAGCGGATGGCACGGATGCGAGTAACGGAAGCTTTGCAGGCGTCTTCTTCCATCTCAGGGCCCAACTCTTCCCCCAAACCAGTGAGTTGGAGTGGGGGCCAGGGTGGAACGACCGGTGCACCGACTCCGAGGGCGTTGGGCTAGCGACTGACTTCAACGGGACGCAAGTATATTCCGGAATTCTCGGGGGCACCGGCAATTGGTCGGACGCAGCGGAGCCGCATGAATTCGACATCCATCCCGGTCCCGGGGTCTACGCCGAGACGGTCTACTCCAGTAATGCCTTTAGGGGCGCGAATTCAAAACCCGTTTCCACCTGCGGTGGGGCGGCGCAGTCGCTTCCGGCCGTGGCCCGTGGCCCGACCGTGTTGATGTCGTTCTTGGATCAGAACGGCGTTACGACGATCGCCTTCAGTGTGCCCTTCCCGGAGGTCTTCCACTACTACCTCCCGGCGAACTCTGGCACCTGGCAGGTGGACAACCTATCGGCACCCGGCGGGCCGGGGGGCGGCTGGGCCTTCTCGTACTCACCCTGCCCGTGACAGCACCCTCGCGGGCTTCATCAACAGAGTGCACGTTCGATGGGCGGCGAGAGGAGCTTGGGGCGGGCAGCGGGCTCGCCCCGGCGAAGACTTGGCGCGTCAGCTTTCCTACGGACTCGCGGACGGGAGCGGCTCTTCGTTCACCTTTGGTGGCGGATCTGTTTTCGGGTTGAGCCAACAAATTAGGCAACTCCGGCACCGAAAGTCGAGTGGGGGCGAACTTTTGGTGAAGTAGGTCCACTGCGACACAGCCGGGTTCAGCGGTAGCCCTGATTCCAGAAACGGGACGCTAGGTCCGTGATCCCCCACCTTGGGAAGAAACCATCCTCCCCGGGGCGCGTATAGGAACCCCGGCTCCATCGGCTT
>JASHPT010000118.1 GCA_030037955.1 Thermoplasmata archaeon | reverse complement strand
CGCGTGACGGTCCGCGAGTACCGGAAGGGGGATTGGGTCGGAGTGGCCGACCTCTGGAACCGGAACCCGTCGGACGAGTTTCCCTTGTTCGGACTTCATCCCCAGGCCGTGGGGCAGGTCCTGCAACGCACGGAACGACCGGGGATCCGGTGGCTCCTCCGGCTCGCCCGGTGGGTCGGCCGCCCGGTCGTCTCGATCCTGATTGACGAGGAGGCCGGCCATGTCGTGGGCTCCACGCTGGTGAACTACACCCCGGACGGCGCCTACGTCTCGGGCGTCGTCGTGGACCGGGCCTTTCGACGCCAAGGGCGGGCCCGGGCAATGCTCGGGTACGCCGAGAGCCTCGCGCGTCGCTACCGTCGGCCGAACGTGGTGCTGGACGTCCTCGCGCAAAACGCCCCCGCCCGCCAGCTGTACGGGGGCTCCGGCTTCGGAAGGCTCCGTGAGGTCCTCTGGATGGCCCGTGAGCTCGGTCCCGGGCAGCCGCTTCCTCCGGCGTCTGGCCACACGCCACTGCGGCCTTTCACTTCCGCCGACGGCCGTGCCCTCGCGGAGATCGACAATGCCCGGATGCCGGTCCCGGTGCGGGAGATCTTGCCCCGGTCCCCCCGGGAGTTTCGTAGATCTGCTCCAACGGAGCGGCTCCTCCAGTCGGAGAGCGAGGCGTGGGTCCTCGAGATGAACGGCCGCCCGGCCGGCTACCTCCGCATGACCGTGAGTCGGCTGATGGATGCCGCGAACCTCAGCACGCCGCTGTTCGCCGACGCCGTCCCGGTACCGGCGATCCGGGACGCGATCACCACGGCGCTCCGGTGGGCCGAGAGCCGGCACGCCGCCCGGGTCGTTACGTGGCTGCCGGATCATGCGTCGGCCCGCCGTCCGGTCCTGGACGACCTCGGCTTCGTCGAGCGCTTTCAGATCCTCACGATGCTTCATCGTCTCCCCGCATGAGCGCCCACGGCGGGCCGCGGCCGAGGCTCGACATCTACCTGCAGCCGGCCGTCGTCGGCGGAGGCCTCGGGGACATCGAGGAGGTGCTGGCCGTCGGCCGACGACTCTGGTTGGCCGGCTGGCCGTTACGGCTGTACCGGGCGGAAGGGCGGCGCCTTCCCGAGCCGGTGGAGGGGCCGTGGGGCTGGCCCCCCGTCCGGCGGCTGCGGAACCTGGGGGTCCGTGCACCGCGAGCGTTGACCGTCACCCCCTGGTGGGGGGTCTCGGCGGCGCCGGCGGCGGAGCGGTCGGGTCGGCCGGGCGACTGGAGCGAGGAGACGGCCCGACTGGAACGGGCGTACGGAACGGACCGGGTCGTCCACCTCAGCCTGGAGGAGTTCGCCCGGACCTGGACCAGCCGACAGCAGACGCGAGAACGGTGGCGAGAGGGTGGGGTCGTCGCCACGGACATCGCGCGGCGGATCTCCCGGCCCTCCGCCGTCGGTGAGATCCGGGCCTTCCGCGACGCATACCGCACCTGGCGCGCCTTCGACCGGCCCAACGTGATCCATCTGTACACGGGATTTCTCCGATCTCCCGCGTTCCAGCATGAGTTCCCCGAAGCCGTCCAGACCGGGCCGCTCTGGCCGGGCCGGCTCCCCGGCTCACGCCAGGCCCGCGCCGGCCGCTGGGTCTGGTACGCGAGCCCCTCCTCGTCCGACCGACTCGCGCGCCGTCTGGCCCACGGATTCTCTGCTCTCCCGAAAGGATCCCATCCCCTCCGCATCGAGGTTCGGGGCCCGCGGCGGTTCGAGTTGCCGCCGGCTCGGGGCCTCCGGTGGTCCTGGCGGGACCCCTCGGGACCCCGGGAGTGGGCGCAGGCCTTCGCCCGTGCGGAGCTTCGGATCGTGACCGGGAGCCGGACCCTGCTGGAGGCTCTATCCGTCGGCGGCCCCTTCCTCTATTTCAACGGGGTGCTCGACCGGGGCCGACGTACACGACGCCATCGTCCGGAGAAGATCGATGCCCTGCTGCGCACGTGGCGCCGACACGGAGTGTCGGCCGCGCTATGCGCCGACCTGTCCGACTTCTCTCGACTGCGGCGGGTCGAAGCCATCGCACGAAAGGCATGGAAGAGCGAGGCCTGGCGACGCACATTCCCGGACCGCTCCGCAGCGGTGGACGTACTCCCCGGACGCGAGGATGCCGGGACCCTGATCACCGGCTGGGTCTCGGCCTGGAGCCGGTCGTCCGAGGACGCCCCGGCGTTCGTGCGTCGATTGCGGGCGAGTCCGGGTGGGCTTGCCTCACGCCTTTAAACCGAGCCACCGCTTCCCGGGAGGTATGGCGGCGGACGGCTCGAGCGCCGAGGCACTTGCCCGCGTCCTGCTCGGGCCGGCCCTCAACGTTCGACGCGGAGAGAACGTCATCGTCGAGACCTGGACCCACACCCTTCCGTACGCGAGCGCCTGCGTCACCGAGGCTCGGCGGCGCGGTGCCCGGCCGATGCTCCTTTACGAGGACGAACCGGCGTACTGGAGGAGCTGGGACCTTGTCCCCAAGCGGGAGCTCGGGAAGGTCGGCTCCCACGAATGGGCGGCCCTCAGCAAGGCCCAGGCCTACGTGTTCTTCCCCGGCCCGGCCGACCGCCCGCGATTTCGAGCCCAGGGCCGGGACGCTGTCCAATCCGTGGCCTACAACCTCGAGTGGTACCGCCGGGCGAAGAGCGCCCACCTCCGCGGGGTCCGATCGATGCTGGGCTACGCCTCGAACGAGGCGGCGGCGGAGTTCCGTGTCGACCCGACGGTCTGGCGCGAGCAACTGGTACGCGCCTCCGTACAGGCCGACCCTACGACGATCAAGCGGGACGCCGCTCGGCTGGCCGCTCGACTCCAGAAGGGACGCGAGTTTCACCTGACCGCGGCCAATGGGACCGACCTCAAGCTCTCGCTCCGCGGCCGGACCCCGACCATCGACGACGGGGTCGTGGACGCCGGCGACCTCCGGCGGGGGGAGAACATGACGGCGGCGCCGCCCGGCTACGCGGCCGTGGCGGTCGACGAGAAGAGCGCGGCGGGCCTCGTGGTCGCGAATCGTCCCAGCTTCCCGCGGATGGGTCGTGTCGAGGGAGGCCAGTGGGAGTTCGACCACGGGCAGATGGTCAGCTGCTCCTTCACCGATGGAGGAGCCGCGTTCGAGCGGTCCACCCAGTCGGTGACCCCGGGCTGGAACCGGGCGGGATACATCTCCGTCGGACTGAATCCGGCGCTCGACCCAGGGGTTCCGCGTGTGGAAGACGCCGAGGCCGGCGCGGTCGCCATCGCGATCGGCGGCAATGTGGACTACGGCGGGACGAACTCGAATCCGTTCCTCGCCTGGTTGATCGTGGGCGAGGCGACCGTGGCGCTGGATGGCAAGCCGCTGGTCGACCGGGGAAAGCTCCTCTGAGGGCCGCGGCGCCACCCGGGATGGTCTGGCGCACGGCCTTCGCTCATCCCCTGCCGGCCGCCTGGTACGACCGTCCGACCGCCACCGTGGCGCGGCAGCTGCTGGGCCGGTGGCTGGTCGTGCGCGCCCGGCACGGATGGCGCGTGGGGCGAATCGTCGAGACCGAGGCGTATGTGGCGCGGGATCCGGCGAGCCACGCATACCGGGGGGTGACCCGGCGGAACCGGGCGATGTTCGCCGGGCCCGGTACGGTCTACATCTACCGGATCCATCAGGTCCACTGTCTCAACTTGACGACCCGGGAAGGGCAGGCGGTGCTCGTCCGAGCGGTCGAGCCGCTGACCCCGGGCCTGGGAGACACTCGGGGCCCCGGCCGCCTCTGCCGCGCGTTCGGTCTCACGCGGGCGGAGGACGGCACGAGCGCAGTGACGGGCCGTTGTCTTCGGGTGCTTCGGGGCACCGTGAACAGAACGAAGGTGGTCCGGGGGCCGCGGGTCGGAATCCGAAGGGCGCGGTCGCGCCCCCTGCGCTTCGCGCTGGCCGGAAACCGCTGGGTGTCCACGCCCCGTCCTCGGGGCTGGAGGAGCCGGTCGGCGGTCGGTTCAGTGCCGCTTCGCCCAGTCGTAGTGCCGTAGCGTGGTCGTCCGGCCGAACCCGCACGAGGAGCACACCCGCTTCTGCCGGTGGAACGAGTGCTTGCCGCAGCGACGGCAGCGGAAGTGAACGATCTTGCCGCCGGCGCTGGACGGAGTTCCCTTTCCCATACGTGCTCCGGGTCGTGGGGCGGAGCCTACGGGGAGATGAAGATGACGCTATCGCCCCGGACCAGGGTGAGGCCCGGCCTCGGCGTCGGAGTCGTCCCGGTCGCGTCCTGTTCCTCGGCGGCGGAGAGCACCAGGTTGAGGTGCTGGTCGTAGGACTCGAGCGTGCCCCGGATCCGGCGGCCGCCCCGGAGCTCCACCAGCACGGGCTGGCGGAGGCTCTGCTGCAGGAGGTCCAGCGGCTTCATCGGGAAAGGCCCGGGACGACGGCTCGGGAGCTTAACGTTGGTTCCGTCGCGAAATCGGGGGAGGGTCTCGGCCGGGACCACCCTTTTGGGAAGGACGCGCGTCTCTGAGGGTGTGCCCCGCGCCAGCCCCCGTGCCCCGATCGACCTGATCGCCCGCTATGGCGTCCGCGTGCTGGAGGCCTCTACCCCGGCCGAGATCGCACGGGAGGTGGAGCGTACGGACTCCGACCCGGAGGGAGTCGGGATCATGACCCGCAAGGGCCGGACCCTGCTCGTCCGACTCGACGGGATTCCGCTCAAGGCCGCCCCGCTGCTCAAGCAGGAGATGCTCGCCCTCGGGGCCGACTCCGCGCATGCGAAGGGGATCGCCGACCTCTCCGTACCCCAGAGCGCGGTGGTGCTCATCGGGACGCCCTCGCAGTATGCTCGCCTGATCCCGAAACTGCGTCGCCAACCGTTCCAGCTCCGGTCCGTCGCCACGGCCGTCGAGGCGGTGCTCGAGAACTACGCTCGACAGGCCCCGACCCTCGTGGAAGGACTCCACCGCTCGGTTCGGCTCGGGGAAGCGACCGTGGTGATGGGGGTGCTGAACATCACCCCCGACTCGTTCAGCGACGGAGGGCTGTTCGAAGAGCCGGACGTGGCCGTGGCCCGTGGGCTCGAGATCGAGGCCGAGGGAGCCGGCATCCTCGATATCGGAGCGGAGTCGAGTCGGCCGGGCGCGACTCCGATCTCGGCGGAGCAGGAGCTGGCTCGCCTTCGAGCCGTGCTCCCGGCGCTGCACGACCGGGTGAAGATCCCGATCTCGGTGGATACTCAGAAGGCCGACGTCGCCCGGGAGGCTCTCGACTTGGGCGCCGACCTGGTGAATGACGTCTCCGGCCTCCGGGATCCCGAGATGCGCCGGCTGCTGGCCCGCGTCGAGGCGCCGGCGATCCTGATGCACATGCGGGGCACCCCCGGAACGATGCAGTTCAACACCGAGTACGCGGACCTGCGCTCGGAGGTCTACGAGGACCTGGCCCGGGCCCTCGCCGCGGCCCAGGCGGACGGGATCGCGCCGGAGCAGCTATTGGTCGACCCGGGGATCGGCTTCGGGAAGAGTTCCGAGCAGGGACTCGACCTGCTCCGCCACCTGGGGGAGTTCCGCAGCCTGGGGCGGCCGGTCGTCGTCGGCGCCTCCCGCAAGGAGTTCATCGGCCGGGCACTCGGAGGCGCGTCGCTGGACCAGCGTCTCGAGGGAAGCCTCGCCGCTGCGGTGATCGCCGCCCTGGCCCATGCGGCCGTCGTTCGAGTGCACGATGTCGCCCCGACCGTACGGGCCGTCGCCCTGGCCGACGCCGTCCGGAGCGGGCGATTCCCCGTCCCTCAGGACGGCCGTGCCGCCGGTGTGGCCTCCTCTTCCTCGAGGACGAGCGGCCCGACGTAGCCGCAGTCCAGGCAGCGATAGAGCTGCCCCAGGATCAGCGCTCCCTCGAAGATCAGCCGGGTCGACCGGCAGTACGGGCAGCTGCGGACGATCTTACCCCGGGGCCGGCGACGCTTCATCGTCGTCCTCCGGAGGTTCCGGGTCCGGTTCCTCGGGCGTGTCCTCGTCGTCGTCCTCGCCCGGCGGCGAGGGGCCGGGCGGCGGGGTCGGGGGGGTTCCGGGGCCGCTCTCCTCGGTCTCCCCCGGTGGGATGAGCGCGACGGCGTCCCGGACCGTGTCCCCTTCCTCGAGCCGGATCACGCGCACGCCGAGCGTGTTCCGCCCCTGGGCCCGGATCCCTTCGACCGGGGCCCGGATGGTGATGCCCCATTGCGTCGTGACAAGCAATTCCTGGTCGTCCCGGGTCGGCAGGACGGCGACCACCTGTCCGTTGCGGCCACCGGTGCGGATCGTGCGGACCCCCTTGGCTCCCCGGTGGGTGCGGCGGTACTCCTCCGTGGCGCTGCGCTTGCCGAACCCCGTGGACGTCAACGAGAGCAGGTACGGATAGGCGGCGCTCGCGACGGTCATCGACACGACCTGGTCGCCCTTCTCGTCCGAGAGCCGCGCCCCGATCACGCCGTAGGTGGCCCGGCCCATCCGGCGGATCTCGCCGACGGGGAAGCGGACGAGCTGCCCCGACCGGGTCGCGAGCAGGATCTCGACCGTCTCGTCATCGATGAGCTGGACGTCCACGAGCGCGTCCGTCTCCTCGAGGAGGACGGCCTGGATGCCGTTCGTCCGGATGTTCTGGAACTGCTCGAGGCCGGTCCGCTTCACGAGACCGGCCCGGGTGGCGAAGACCAGGTCCCCGGTCTGCCCGAGGTCCCGGACCAGGAGGAGCGTCTGGATCTTCTCGCCGTCCTTGAGCTTCGGCAGGAGGTTGATGATGGCCTTCCCCTTCGAGTGGCGGCTCCCCTCCGGAAGTTCGTAGGCCTTGAGGCGGTAGACCCGGCCCAGGGTCGTGAAGAACAGGATGTTGTCGTGGGTCCGGCCCACGAAGGTCCGGGTGACGAAGTCCTCCTCCTTGGTCTCCATCTGGATGAGGCCCTTGCCGCCCCGGCGCTGCCGCCGGTAGCTGTCGAGCGGGAGGCGCTTGATGTAGCCGTCGTGGGTGACGAGCACTACCACGTCCGTGTCCGGGATCAGGTCCTCGAGCGTGCGCTCGGTGAAGCCCGGGACGATCGTCGTCCGACGGGCATCGCCGAAGCGCTGCTTGAGGTCGGTGAGCTCGGCGACGATGAGACCGTCCAGCTCGTGCGGCGAGGCCAGGATCTCCTTGAGCCGAGTGACGAGTGCCTCCTTCTCGTGGCTCTCCTTCTCGACGGCCTCCCGTTCCAGCTGGGTGAGGCGGGCGAGCCGCATGTCGAGGATCGCCTTCGCCTGCTCGGTCGAGAGCAGGAACTTACCCATCAGCGACGTCGAGGCGGCCTCGGCGTCCTTGGACCGGCGGATGATCCGGATCACCTCGTCGATGTGGTCGATGGCGATCAGGAACCCCTCCAGGAGGTGGAGGCGCTCGAGCGTCCGGGCGAGGTCGAAGGTGGTCCGACGGGTGAGCACCGTCCGCCGGTGCTGGAGATGCACCTCGAGCAGCTGCTTGAGGCCGAGGACCTTCGGTCGACCGTCGATGAGACAGAGGTTGATCACGCCGAAGGTCGTCTCGAGCGGGGTGTGCTCGTAGATCCGGTTGAGGACGATCTCCACGGGCACGTCCCGCTTGAGTTCGACCACGATCGACATGCCGTGTCGGTCGGACTCGTCCCGGAGGTCGGCGACGCCGTCGATCCGCTTGTCGCGGACGAGGTCGGCCATCAGCTGGAGCAGCTGGGACTTGTTGACCTCGTACGGGATCTCGGTGATGACGATCTCGTCCTTCCCGTCCCGCTCGCGCTTCTCGGCCCGACCGCGGAGCCGCAACAGCCCCCGACCGGTCTCGTAGGCCTCCCGGATCCCCTCGTCCGCGGCGAGCATGCCGCCGGTCGGGAAGTCCGGGCCCGGAACGACCTGCATGAGCTCGTCCAGCGTGGCGTCCGGTCTCTGGAGCAGGAGCAGGAGGGCGTCGGCGATTTCGGAGAGGTTGTGCGGCGGCATGTTCGTCGCCATCCCGACGGCGATCCCCGCCGACCCGTTCACGAGCAGGTTCGGGACCTTGGAGGGCAGGACGAGGGGTTCCTTGAGCGACCCGTCGAAATTGTCGGTCCACTCGACCGTCTCCTTCTCGATGTCCAGGAGCAGCTCCTCCGACAACGCCGAGAGACGCGCTTCGGTGTACCGCATCGCCGCCGGCATGTCGCCGTCGACGGAGCCGAAGTTCCCCTGGCCATCGATCAGGAGGTAGCGGAGGGAGAACGGCTGCGCCATGCGGACCAGGGCATCGTAGACCGCCGTGTCGCCGTGGGGGTGGTACTTTCCCAGCACATCGCCGACCATGCGCGCCGACTTCCGGTACGGCCGGTCGTGGGTCCCGCCGCTGTCCCACATCGACCAGAGGATCCGCCGGTGGACGGGCTTGAGCCCGTCCCGGCCGTCCGGGAGCGCCCGGCCGACGATGACGCTCATCGCGTAATCGATGTACGACTTGTGGAGCTCCGCCTCGACCGGATGGTCCCTCACGTGGTCGACGGTGACCGTCGGCTCGGCCGGAGGGAGCTTCTTCGCCGGGGCGCTCATGGGGAGGTTTCCGGACGCGCCGGAAGCTGCTGAACGATGATTCGATCGGCCTCTTGAAGGAACTCCTCCTCTCGATCCGAGGGGATCGTCGCGCCGCTCGCGACGCGATGGCCCCCACCCTCTCCCCCGACGGCGGATGCCGCCGTCCGGCAGGCGGTGGCGAGGTCGAGGCCCTGGTCGACCAACCAGGTCGTTCCCCGCGACGACACCTTCGTGGACCCGTCGCTCCGGGAGAGTACGAAGACGGGCTTGTACGGGTCGAGGAAATAGGTGATCGCGAGCCCGGCCTGGGTGCCGGCCAGGGTCAGCTCGGGACTCTGGAACCACTGGAGCGCGGTCTTCTGGTGGGCTCCTTCGTCCTCCAGTCGACGCAGTCCCCGGAGGACGCCGGTCTGCCAGGTCTCCCAGAACGTCCGGCATCGCAGCCCGGCCGAAGGGTCTCCGAGCGCGAGCGCGACACCCACGCCCGGTTCTTCGGCACGCCCGGCGGCGTTCTGCAGCTGGGACAGCTCCTCGGCGTCGATCGCCTCGCCCGGGAAGGTCCATCGCTCCGTCGATACGCGCTCGCAAAACTCCGGCCGGGCGCCCTGCTGTACGAGACGGGCTTTCAGGGCGGCTCCGAGCCGCTCCCGGTCCGAGGTCTCGAGTCCGTCGACCGACCGGTCCGGCGATACTCCGAGCCGGCGGACGAACTCCGCCGAGGCGTCGGCCCGGCCCGAGAGGCCCACGAAATACGGGTCGATCGAGGCCGTGAGTGCCGTCCCGACCGTCGGTCCACGGAGCGAAAGCTCCCGGCGTTCGTGCAGCAGCTCGCGGTGGATCGCTTCGCGGACCAGGAGCTCGTTGAGGCCCCGGAAACCGCCCACGTGCTGCCGGTCGTGGATCGCCCCCGAGAGCGCCCAGGGCACGTTGTCCCAGTTCTTCGGGTCGAGGAAGATGGAGAACAGCCAGCACAGCGTCGACGCACACATCTCGTTCATGCCGTCGACGCCCCAGTCGAGGGGGTTCACGAACGCGACGTGGGCGGGCAGCGTCGGCGGCACCGGATGCCCCGGGTAGGTGTGGTGGTCGAGCACGATCACGGGGAACCGATGCGGCACGTAGGACTCCGGCCAGCTCGCTCCCGTATCGGTGACGATTACGGGCCCGGACGTGGCCCGGAGCAGCTCCTCGATCCGAGCCCGCTCGACGCCCTTCAGCGCCGTCGTCTGAAACCCGTAGCCGAGCCGCCGCAGCGCTCGGACCAGGGCGGATGCCGCACCGATCCCATCCCCGTCGTAGTGGTAGATGATCCGCCACCGTCCGGGCGTGGCCAGCAGCAGTTCCCGGGCCCGGGTGAACTCTTGCTGGTAGAGCGGATGCGCAACGAACTGCTCGGGCCCGGAGGGCATCACTCCACCTGGAGGACCGCCTCAGCGGCGGAGTACCGCCAGGTCTCGGGCAGTAGTTTCCGGTCCCGGTAGTACCGGGCCAGGCGCCGGATCCGAGACTCGATGAGTGCGAGACCCCGGCGGTTCGAGTGGTCCTTCGGATGTTCCGCCAGGTGGCGCTGGAGCGTGACGACCCGGCGGAGCAGGGCGGCGAGGTCTTCCGGCAGCTCCGGCCGGACCCCCTGCTTGGCCAGGAGGGGCGTCAGCCGCTCCCCGGTCGCGAGACGCACCGACGGCACTCCGTAGGTGTCGCGGAGGACCGTCCCGACCTGGGCCGCCGAGAGACCGCCCTTGGCCAGCTGTACGGCCTGGTCCACGATCTCGGAGGGCTCGGGAATCGGCCAGCTGGGTGCCAGGGCCGGATACGGCCGGTCGGAGCCGGAACGACCCTTCCGGCCGGAGTGAATTCGTGACACGGGCGAGCGACACAGGGATGCGTATTAAACGCTATGCGCGCGGCGAACTGCCGTCAGAGCCCGGGGCTCACTTGATGCGCGATTCCGAGGTGACGGCCTCGGTAAGGAACCGCTTGCCTTCGACCGTGATCTGGTACCGCTGCTGGACGGTGCGCTGCCGCTGCCAGGACTCCTTCGAGTCGGCCCGGGTCTCCACCATCTTGTTCCGGAGGAGGAGTCCCACGGCCAGGGGGATCTTGATCTTCCCCTGCTTGACCGCCCAGAAGTCCGACAACCGGGCCTCGATCTCGGCGAGCTCGAGGGCCTGGTCCTGCTCGTTCCCCTCGTGATGGGCCTCCGTCTGGTTCAGCTGGCGGAGCACCGCGAGCAGGGTCGCCCGGATCGGGTCGGACCGTCCATCCGTCGCTTGCGTACGCAAAAGTAGCTCGGCTTCCCCTACTTGAATCCGTCGGCTTTCGTTCTCGCACCTCGGCGTGCCCGGTCCTTGCGCGGGACCCCGCGAATCGCGCACGGGCTCGGGAACACCTTAAGGAGAGACGTCTCTAGTGCTACGACCCTATGGCGTGCACCTGCCGGCGGATGCCGCGTTGTCTGGTCTGCAATACCCCCGTCCGGGTGCCGCTCTCCGAGCTCGAGAACGCGACCGGGGCCTCCGTGCTCATCGACCGATTCGCCCGACGGGACTCCTCCGAGGGCCGTGAGAGCCTCCGACGGCTGATCCAGGGCTCCACGACCTGCCCCACCTGCGGCAACACCGTGCACCACACCCACGAGCGGATCTGTATCGCCTCCGCGCTTTCCTCGATGGGAGTTCCGATGCACGAACGAGAGGTCATCCTCGGCAAGATCTCCTTCCCGGAAGGCTAGAGCCGGGAGCGGTTCCGCCGTGCCGACGAAGGACGAGTTCGTCGTCACGCCGTACGAGGTCAAGGGCCACATCGATTACGCTCGTCTCAAGGAGATGTTCGGCACCCAGGATCTCACGCCCGACCTGCTGGCGCAGATCCGGGCGCGGGCGGATGGGGAGCTCCATCCCCTCCTGGCCCGCGGGATCTACTTCTCTCACCGGGACCTGGGAGAGACGCTGAGGCTCGCGGCGGCCGGCCAGGGCTTCTTCCTGTACTCGGGCCGGGGTCCCTCGGGCCCACTGCACACCTCGCATCTCCTTCCGTTCGACCTGTGCCGGTGGTTGCAGGAGAAGTTCGACGCTCCGATGTACATCCAGATCACCGACGACGAGAAGTTCTGGGTCCGCGGCGGCCTGTCCCGGGAGGAGACCTATCGCTGGGGTCTCGACAACCTGGCCGACCTGCTGGCGCTCGGCTTCGACCCGGCGAGAACGCGGGTCTTCTTCGATACCCGCTCCATCGGCGCGATGTATCCGCTCGCGGTGGACGTGGCCAAGCGGGTCAACTTCTCCACCGTCAAGGCCGTCTTCGGCTTCTCCGCCAGCCAGAACATCGGGGCCATCTTCTACACCGCACTCCAGAGCGTTCCCTGCTTCTGGCCGTCCTGGTACGCGGGTCGGCCGATCCCGTGTCTCATCCCGTGCGGCATCGACCAGGACCCGCACTTCCGCGTGAGCCGGGACCTCGCCGAGAGCCTCGGCTACCCCAAGCCGGCGCTGATGCACTCGATCATGCTGCCGGGCCTGCTCGGGGAGCGGGTCATGTCCACGACCGGCGACTCGAAGGAGAACGCCATCTTCCTCACGGACCGGCCCAAGGACGTGGAGCGCAAGATCAAGAACGCCCTCACGGGCGGCCGGGCCACGGTCGAGGAACAGCGCCGGCTGGGGGCCGTTCCCGAGGTCTGCTCCGTGTGGGCCCAGTGGCGGTCGAAGTTCGCGAAGAACGACGCGGAATTCGAGGAGGTCACCGCCGGCTGCCGCTCCGGCGCCCTGCTGTGCGGCGACTGCAAGTCGCGGCTCGTCGTCCGCGTGAACGACTTCCTCCAGGAGCACGCGAAGCGCAAGGAGGCCGTCGTCGGCACCGCGGAGTCCCTGATCCTGGAAGGCGGCGAGCGGTCGGACGCGGCGGGGCCCGTCGTTCGGGGCGAGGTCCCGCTCCCCTAGTGCTTTGCGGGCCGGGCCGGTCAGCCGACTCCGGAGAGGGGCCCGTCCGGATCCGGCGGCGCGGGGCGGCTGGGCGGCCGCAGAGGGGACACGGGCGCGACCTCGAGGGTCCGCCCGCCGGGCAGGTCCTCCGGCGAGTCCC
Organism: Thermoplasmata archaeon; assembly: GCA_030037955.1. Lineage (GTDB taxonomy): Archaea > Thermoplasmatota > Thermoplasmata > Lutacidiplasmatales > UBA184 > JAKIWV01. The sequence goes on along the minus strand of JASHPT010000118.1, from coordinate 34,534 downwards.
CGGACGTAGCGGTCAGCAGCTTCAGCATGGGGCGGAACATGGAGTGCCGGGCACGGTCCGGATCGACACTGTAGCCCCGTTCGTAGGCGGCCACCGCCTCTTCCACCTCCCCAAGGGTCAGCAGGGAGAGTGCGAGGGAGATCCAACTCTCGGCCTCCTTGGGTCCTTCCCGTTCTCCGGGTTCGGACAGGTGGTCGTCGACCGGGCCGCGATGGGGTCGGGCCGTCGCTTCCGGACTGCTCGTCTCTCGCGAGAGGATCAGGGCTCGCTCGAAGGCGGCGGTGCTGCCCTCCGCGTCCCCCGCCTCGGCCAACGCAACGCCCAGGCGGTGCCAGGTCGCCATGTCGTGCGGCATCAACGCCGCGGCGTGGCGGAACGACTCGGCGGCCTCGTGCCAGTCCGCCCGGAGCGTAGCGGCTACCCCCAGATGGAACCAGCACTCTCCGTTCCCGGGAGCGAGCTCGAGGGCCCGATGGAGGGCCTCCTCGGCATCCGGGGCCCGGCCCAGGTGGGCGAGGGCGATCCCGAGATACGACCAGGCGCGGGCGTGGTGGGGGTCGCCGAGCAGGACCTCCTCGAACGTCTTCGCCGCGCGGGCGTACTGCTTGCGGCTGAAGAGCTCGAGACCGACGTCAAATTCGCGTGTCACGCGACTCACCGACGTTCGACCCCGGTGCGAGGGAGAAAAACCTAGTGTTCGATAGGAACCGGCCGATTCGGGGGCCCGGGCGTGGCGGGCGTGCCACACCCTCTCGCGGAGTGGGGCCCTTTAAATAGACGGGCCCAGTCCTTGGGCTGAAAGGGTCCGAGACTCCAGCCCATCCAGCCGCCGCCGTCAGACCGCCTACTTTTCGTGGGACGTTGACGCCCGACAGCCCGATGTGAGGGAGGGCAGGCCATTTCACGACAAGGAAAGAACGCGAAACGCGAAGAGAAGGCGACAGAGAACATGGCAGACAAACCCCTGACGAAAGTGCGAGACCTGACCCCGAGCTCGAAGCAAGTCAACGTCCACGCGAAGGTTGTCAACGTGGGCGAGGCGAAGCAGGTGATGGGAAAGTACGGCGACCCCCGAAAGGTGGCCGAAGCGGTGATCGGCGATGACACGGCGGTCATCACGCTCTCCCTTTGGAACGAGCAGATCGGCTCGATCACGAAGGACGAGAACATCCTCATCGACAACGGATACGTCTCCCTGGTCCGAGGCCACATGCGCCTCAACGTGGGCCGGTACGGACAGCTGTCCAAGTCGAACGATGACGTGGCGGCGGTGAACCAGCAGCTCGACATGAGCCAGCAGGAGTTCGAGACCGAGCGTCGCTCCTACGGGGGCGGCGGCGGCTACCGGGACCGAGGCTCCGGCGGCTACGGCGGCGGCGGCTCCCGCTACGGCGGCGGCGACAGCGGCGGCCGGGAACGCTCCGAGAGCTACAAGCGGTACTAGGTCCGCGTCCCGCGGACCGACCCCCGGGCCTGCCCCACGGCAGGCCCGAACCCCTTTCTTTCCATTTTTCACTAAAATCTCCTTAAATAGCGCCCTCCAGTGGCCGTCCCATCCCCATGGTCGAGGACAAGAGCCGGCAGCTCACGCTCTACGTGCAGAGCAAGAAGGTCGTCACGAACTTCTACCGGCCCTCGGCCGCCCGGGTCGCGCTGACGCCCGAGGTCGGCGACGTCCACCAGACGGGGGCGGGCGGCGACGAAGGCGCCGGGACCGCGGAGGAGGCCTACTTCCTCTCGGACGACCAGGCGCACTGCCTCGCGATGGCGGAAGAGACCGCGGCCCGCCGCGGGTACCGGATCCGGGTCGTGGACGTCGGCAAGGCCAGCATGCTCACGAAGCTGGTCGCGGAGCATCTCCGAGGCGTGGAGCGGTTCCCGGTGCTGATCTCCGCCTCCGGCCAGCGCCTCGAGGGTGTCTCCGCGTTCACGGAGGAGCGGCTCTGCGACATGATGCCGACCGAGATGTTCCGGCTCCGGGCCTTCACGTACATCAAGGTCCGCGGCGGAGACCTCGACCGGATCCGCGACATCGTCCTCACCTATCCGGAGGTCCGAGAGCTCCACCTGCTGACGGGCGACTGGGACGCGTTCCTGGTCCTCGAGTTCCGCGAGGCGAACACGCGGAAACGCCAGGTGCTCGACTTCGTCACCGAGCGGATCCGGGGACTGCCCGAGGTCGTCGACACCAGCACCCTCGTCCCCGAGTACTCGGTATCGAAGTTCCCGATGCAGCCGGCGCGGTCGGTCCCTCCGTCGGACGACCGCTGAGGGCGGTTACTTCGCCTTCGGTGGCGCGGTCAGCGGCAGTCGGACGCCCAGCGTCACGGTAGGGCCCTCCGGGCGGGCCGTCCCGTGGGGTCCATAGGTCGGCTGCACGGACAGCGCGTGGTCCTTCATCCAGGCGAGTCCCTCGACGTAGGCCTGGAAGACCTCGAGGCTGGTGAACAGCGGGATCCCGAGCTCGATCGCCCGCCGCCGCAGCACGTACTCGTCCTCCAGCATCTGCTCGAGCTTCTCCTGCGAGAGCGACAGGGGCACGTTGAGGACGATCGACACCCGTTCGTCGGCCAGGGCCTCGAGGATGTTCGGGTGCCGGTCCGGCTCGCTGACCTTGTAGAGCACGGCCACGTCCGAAAAGCCGGCCTGCGACAGATACAGCGCCGTGTCCTCGGTCGCCGCGAGGCCGAAGCCGAGGGAGGCGAGCCGCTCCACACTCGGCAGCATCTCCGCCTTGAGCGTCGGACCTCCGACGGAGACAAAGGCCCGGCCCCCGGCGCGCGGCGCGGTCCAGCCGGCCGCGAAGAGCCCGCGCATCAGGGCATCCGGAAAGCTCGCGCCGAAGCAGGCGACCTCGCCGGTCGACTGCATCTCGACGCCGAGCAACGGGTCGGCGCCGACGAGCTGCAGGAACGAGAACTGGGGTACTTTGACTCCCCAGCGGTCCGGAGGCGGAGGGCTCCAGCCGCTCCGGGAGAGCGGCTCCCCCAGCAGGGCACGGGCCGCCTCGTCGATGAGCGGGAGGCCGGTGAACTTGGAGAGGAAGGGGAGCGAGCGGCTGGCCCGGAGATTGAGCTCGATGATCTGGAACTGGCCGTCCTTGACCAGGTACTGGATGTTGAACGGGCCCCGGATCCGCAGCGCCTGGGCGATCCGCTCGGCGGCCCGGACGAGGTCCTCCTGGACGGCGAGCACGGTCCGTCGGGGCGGGATCGAGAAGATCGCGTCCCCCGAGTGCACGCCGGCCCGCTCGACATGCTCGAGGACGCCGGCCACGAGGATCTTCTCTCCGTCCGAGATCGCATCCAGCTCGAGCTCGTCGGCGCCCTGGACGAACTTGGTGACGACCACCGGGTGCTCGCGGGAGATCCGCAGGGCCACCTCCAAGAACCGGGCCAGGTCCGGTCGGCCCCAGATCACCCGCATCGCCTGCCCGCTGAGCACGAACGACGGCCGGACCAGCACCGGGTAGCCGACCTCGTCGGCGAACGCCGAAGCCTCCTCCAGCGTGGTGAACGCCTTCCAGGCCGGCTGAGGGATCCCGAGCCGTTCCAGGAGACGCGCGAACTGCGACCGGTCCTCGGCCGTCTCGATGGCCTCGGGCGTGGTGCCCAGCACCGGGACTCCCGTGCGCTTCAGGGCCGGCGCCAGGTTCTGGGCCAGCTGGCTGCCGACGCAGGTCACGACGCCCCGGAACTTCTCGAGGTCGAACAGGTCCTGCACGCGTTCGAGCGTGATCTCCTCGAAGTAGAGCCGGTCCGACCGGTCGTAGTCCGTCGAGACCGTCTCCGGGTTGGAGTTCAGGATCGTTACCGAGGGGATGCCGGCCGCCTTGAGCCCCGCGACCAGGTTCGTCGTCGACCAGTCGAACTCGACGCTCGACCCGATCCGGTAGGGTCCGGCGCCGAGGACGAGGGCACTGCCCTTCGGAGAGGGGCGGACATCGTCCGCGTCGGCCCGGTACGTCAGGTAGAGGTAGTTCGTCCGCGCCGGCCACTCCCCGGCCAGCGTGTCGATCATGCGAACGTGCGGCCGGACGCCGAGGTGGAGCCGTCGAGCCCGGACGGCCGCTTCCGAGTGGTGTGTCGCCCGGCCGATGGCCCGGTCGGAGAACCCGAGCTCCTTCGCCGACCGGAGCCGGGCCCCGGGCAGGGGCTTTCCGGCCAGTCGTCGAAGGGCCCGGTCTTCCCGGACCACGAGGGCGAGTTGCTCGACGAACCACGGGTCGATCGCGGACAGCTGCGCGATATGCTGGACCGTTGCGCCGGCCTCGAGCGCCTCGAGAACCCGGAAGAGGATCTCCGGTCCCGCCCGCCGGAGCTCCGGCTCGACCTCGGCGAGCGGTCGGGGAGTCGCCGGCGGAACCAGGTCGACCGTCGGGTCGCTCATCCGCACGGCCTTCTGGATGGCCTCGGGGAAGGAGGCGCCGATCCCCATGACCTCCCCGACCGACTTCATCGAGGGGCCCAGGCGCCGGTCGGCGCGCTCGAACTTGTCGAGGTCCCAACGCGGGAGTTTCACGACGACGTAGTCGAGGGCCGGCTCGAAGCAGGCGGTCGTCACGCCGGTCACTCGATTCTTGAGCTCCGGGAGCGTGTATCCGAGCGCGAGCTTCGCCGCGACGTACGCCAGCGGGTACCCGGTCGCTTTGCTCGCGAGGGCGCTCGACCGGGACAATCGTGCGTTGATCTCGATCGCGTAGTACTCCTCGCTCTGCGGGTCGAGGGCGAACTGGATGTTGCACTCCCCGACGATACCTACCTCGGTCGCGGCGCGGAGCGCGGCCTGCCGCAGCAGCTGGTACTCCGAGTCGTTGAGGGTCTGCGACGGGGCGATGACGATGTTGTCGCCCGTGTGCACGCGCATGGCGAGCACGTTCTCCATGTTGCAGACGGTGAGAGTGTTGCCCTTTCGGTCGCGGACGATCTCATACTCGATCTGCTTGAAGTCGCCGACGTAGCGTTCGAGGAGGATCTGCCCGACCGGACTCAACCGGAGGCCCCGTTCGGCGATCTCGCGTACTCCGGCCCGGTCCCAGGCCACGCCGCCGCCCTTCCCTCCGAGCGTGTACGCGACCCGGATCATGACCGGTGTGCCGAGGAGGTCCGCGGCCGCAAGGGCCTCGTCGACGGAGTAGACGGCCCGGCTGGGCAGCACCGGGACTCGGGCCCGGCCCATCGCGGAGACGAAGAGCGCCCGGTCCTCGGTATCCCGGATGCCCTGGAGCGGCGTGCCCAGTACTTTGACCCCGGTGCGCCGGTAGGCCCCTCGGTCCGCAAGACGGATGCCGCAGTCGAGTGCGGTCTGGCCTCCGAAGCTCAGCATCATCCCCTCCGGTCGTTCGGCCTCGAGGATCGGCTCCACGAACTCCGGTCGCACCGGCTGGAGGTAGACGCGGCCGTGCTTCGGCGGATCGGTCTGGAGGGTCGCGATGTTGGGGTTCACGACGACCGCATAGACGCCCTCTTCCTCGAGCGCCCGCAGGCACTGGCTACCGGAGTAGTCGAACTCCCCCGCTTCGCCGATCTTGAGCGCACCGGACCCCAGGACTACGATCTTCTGGAACCGACGTGCGCTCATCGACTCCTCCGGTGCACGCCGTCCGCGAACTGGTCAAAGACGAACCCCGCTTCTTGTGGGCCGGGATGTCCCTCCGGATGGCCCTGGAGCGCGAGGATTCGTCCGCTCCGATCCCGAAGCCCTTCGAGCGTGCCGTCGTCGGGGTTGGTGGCCCAGGCGACCAGGCCGGTCCCCCGAAGCGACGAGGGGTCGACGGCGTAGCCGTGGTTCTCGCTCATAATCAGGGAGCGGCCGTTCGGGAAGCAGACGGTCTTGTTCTGGCCGCGATGGCCGTATTTCAGCTTGAACGTCCGTCCGCCTTGGGCGAGAGCGAGGAGCTGGTTCCCGAGGCAGATTCCGAGGACCGGGAGGCGGGCCTGGACCGCTTGCCGGATCTCCGCGACCGTCGACGTCAGGCGCTCGGGATCCCCGGGTCCGTTCCCCACGACCAGTCCGCGGACTCGCCGGCCCTCCCAGCGCTCGGGCACCGGGGCATCGTGCGGAAGCCGGAGGACGCCAAGATTCCGGGACAGGAGCGCCCGCAGGATGCTCGCCTTGACGCCGCAATCCAGCACGGCAACGAGCGGAGCCGAGGGGTCACCGTACGCGAGGGGATGACGCACCGAAACTTGGGCCATGTAGTCCTCGTCGGCGTACCCGGGAGCTCGTCGAATCTCCTCGGCGAGCGTGTCGTCCGAGGGGAGCGTGCTCCCGACGTGCAGCGCGCCGCGGACCACCCCGTCGGCGCGCAGGTGTTCCGTCAACCGTCGGGTATCGACCCCCGCGATCCCGGGGACACCGGAGTCCTGGAGCCACTGTTCGAGTGGATGCCGGGATTGCCAGTGACTCGGGGGGGTGAGTCCCCGGACCACCATTCCGCGGACCTGGACCCCGGTCGACTCCAGGAACCGGGGAAGCCCCCACTCGTCGCGGACCGTCGTAGGGGGCACTCCGTAGTTTCCGAGGAGCGGATACGTGAAGGCCAGGATCTGTCCCCGGAAGGAGGGGTCGGTGAGAGACTCCGGATACCCCACCATCCCGGTGGTGAACACGACTTCGCCGACGACCGTCGTCGACGCCCCGAAGCCTATCCCATCGAAGCGGGTGCCATCCTCGAGAAGCAAGGTTCCCCGTCGGCGCGGCGGACTCGACTCCGACCTCGCGGGCGTGATGGACCCAAAGTCGAACCACAAAGGCGGCCATCATAAGGCTTGCTCAACGAACGGCTGCGGGACGGCGGCCATCCCGTTCTCAATTCGACGATCCGGGATCTGCTGAACGGGGCGAGCACTCACACCGGCGACCCTGCCCTATCAAATCCCCGCCCCGCTCTGCGGGGGCCGGATGCCCGGGTTCCCACGGTTGCAGGAGTCGTATGACATCGTCATCGTCGGGGGTGGCCACGCCGGCCTCCAAGCCGGCCTCAAGGCCGCCCTCCTCCACCTGACGGCGGTCGTCATCGACCGGGGCCCGAAGTACAGCCGTTCATACTACTCTCCGCGGATGGACAACATCCCCGGGTTTGGCGAAGGAATCTCGGGCCACGCGCTCCTGGACAAGCAGGTCGAAGCCCTGCGCAAACACGAGGACCGGGTGACGTACGTAACGCCGTCCCGGGCGACCGCGGCTCGCCACACGGAGGAGGCTTTCGAGGTGGAGTTCGAATGGCTGAAACAGCCCCGGAGAGTGCGCGGGCGGCACCTCATCCTCGCCAACGGGGTCGTCGACCGGATCCCGGAGGTCGGCGGCAAGATCGATACGATCTTTCCCTGGGCCAACCAGGGGCTGGTCTACTTCTGCGAGTTCTGTGACGGACACGAGCTGCCGGGAAAGACCGTCGCCGTGCTCGGTGCGACGCCGTACGCGGGGGAACTGGCCCTCGAGCTGCGACATTTCGGGCCGGCGTCGGTGGAGATCCTCACCCACGGGGAGCCGTTCCTCGACCACGTCGAAGCGGCCGAAAAGGCGGAGCTCGAGAACCGTCTGCGCGCCGCCGGGATCCCCTGGTCGACCGAGGTGATGGTCGGCTTCGATGGGATTCGGGAGAAGAACTTCACGGTAAAGTTCGCCGACGGGAAAGCACGGACCTTCGACCGCGGCTTCTCGGGTCTCGGCTGGTACGACATGCACCAGCATCTCCCGCGAGAGCTGGGGGCCGCGCTCGACGCGGAGGGCTACGTTCGGACCGACGAGGATTGCCGTGTGCTCTCCGAGAAGGACAGCAGCCCGATCCCCGGGTTGTACTGCATCGGCGACCTTCGGTCCGGATGGAACCAGATCCCGGAGGCCTGGGCTACGGCCGAGCGCGCTGTTATCGACGTTTTTGTGCAATCGCTCGGCTAGCCGGTTGCGGAGCCCGGCGATGGGCCCTTCGTGGCGACGGGTGCCACCTTGACACCGAAATAGCCGGCGAGCTCGGTGAGGTCCCGGGCGACGGCGGTGGCGCCGCCGGCCTGGAACTTCTCCAGGTCGACGTGCAGGGGGTCTTTGGACGGAAGCATGACCCCATAGAACTTGACCCGAGCCGCCACCGCGCACTCGCAATCCAGCAGCTGGTCTCCGACCAGGACGGCGCGTTCGGTCGGGATCCCCATCGTTTCGAGCAGGAGACGGAGCGCCTCGGGAGAGGGCTTGACCGGGCCCGGGGAGCTGCGGCTGCGGAGGAAGGGGAAGTACGGGGCTAGCTGCGTCTTCGAGAGAGCGGAGCGGGCAAAGTGGTCCGAGCTTCGGGTCAAGAGACCCAGGCGGAACCCCTTCTCGCTCAGGGCCTTGAGCACCGGTCCCGCGTTCGGGGTCGCCTGGGTACGTGGCAGGGCCTCCATCTCGATCGTGTCGATCGCGTCGTTCACCTCTTTCTCGAACCGGAAGACGTGTCCCTCGGGCAGGTTGTCCGCCACGAGGATGGCGGTCGCGTCCCGGAGGAGCCGATTGACCGTCTCGGTCACCGATAGCCGTCCGGGCGGCACGCCGTACTTCTCGGCGATGTGGATCACGGTCTTGCGGAGCCGGGGGAAGTCGTGCTGGCTGTCCACGAGCGTCCCGTCCAGGTCGAAGACGATGCCCAGCGCGGGTTCGGTGAACGACGGAGGGGGGATAGATGCGGCCATACGGATTCCTCGGTCCCGGAGCCGGCCGAACTCCCCCCTAAGGGTTTGGGTCGAGAGGAACGAGGCCGTTATAGGGGGTCGATTCTCGCGCGGAGGGAGGACCGCGGCGGAATGGACCTCCTCCTGATCCGGCATGGCCCGGCGGCGGACCGCGACCCTTCCCGATGGCCGGACGACCGCAACCGGCCGCTGACCCCGGAGGGCGAGCGCTCGACCCGGCGCGCCGCGAAAGGCCTCGCCCGGCTGGAGCCGGGCGTTGACAAGGTCGTTTCCAGCCCGGCCGTCCGGGCGCGGGCGACCGCCGAGATCTTCCGAGAGGTGCTCGCGATCGACGCGGAGCTCGAGCTGTGGGACGAGCTCGAGCCGGACACTTCACCGGGGCCGATCCTCGAACGCGTGCAACGCTACTCCCGCCGCCGGGGCGTTGCCCTGGTGGGCCACGAGCCCACGCTCGGCGAGTTGCTCGGACTGGCCGTCACCGGGGACTCCGTTCCGATCACCCGGTTCGCCAAGGCGGGGGTGGCGCAGCTGACCTTCCCCCGGGAAGCGAGGGCCGGTGCGGCCGAGATCGACTGGATCCTGACGCGGAAGCAGCTCGAGCGGCTGGGTTAGGCGTTCTGCCCCTCGACCGGTCCCAGCCCCGATACTTCTGGCTCGGTCGCGACCCGGGGACCGCCCTCGATGCCGACCTCGATCCGCACCTTCTTGCCGAACAGGGCGGCGACGAGCGCCTTGACGTCCCGGTGGACCTGCGCCGGTGTCCGGTTCGCGTCCACGCGCTGGAAGCCATACGTCCGGGCCATCCAGTCGAACTCCTTCTTGAGGAGACCCTGGTAGGCGGAGAAGCTCTCGAACCGGTCCCGGGACAGGGAGAGGTCCATCCCGCTCTCCCAGTAGTCGAGCGAACCGTACTTGGCGATCGCGCGGTGGAGGAGGATGTCGGTCCGGGCATCGAGGAAGACGATGAGGTCCGGCTCGAAGGCGAAGGCGTAGAGCTTCTGGGCGTACTCGCGGGTGGCCCCGCGGACGATGGCCCGGGCCATCAGCGTGTAGGTGTACCGGTCGGCGAGCACCGTGCTGCCGGCCGACAGTGCGGGGAGGATCTTGTTCTCGAGCTGGTCCGCGAAGTCGGCGGCGTAGAACAGCGCCATCGTGGTGCCCCCGAGGGTGTGGCCCAGCTTGGCCCGGTCGATCTGCTTGCTGACCAGCGTAGACCGGCGGAGCCCGGTGTCGACGACCGGATGGCCCTGGATCTCGAGCCAGTCCCGGAGCATCTCGACCTCGGTCGTCCGCCCGGAGCCGTCCGCGCCCTCGACGACGATCAGGTGGCCCGGCAGCTCCTTCTTCGGAAGGTTCGGGATGCGTGTTCCGTACGTCCTAACCATGGACGAGCGTCTCCATCTTGGGGAAGGCGTTGAGAAGCGGCTTCACCTCGGACCGGACGCGGGTCAGGACCTGCTCCACCGGCTTCGCCGCGTCGATCGGCACGAGGTGATCGCTGGTCACGAGCTTCTCGTAGCCGCGTCGGAGCGCCGCCTGGAAGCGCTGGTAGCTCTCGACCACGTCGTCGGCGAGGTGGAGGTCCATCCCCGCCTCGTAGTAGGAGATCGGCTCGCGGGACGCGAGCTTGCGGTCCAGCGAGATCTGCACCGGTACGCGGAAGTAGAGCACCTTGTCGGGGATCGGAGCAAAGGAGTACATGTTGCGCACCCAGGCGGGGTCGCAGCCGCGAGCGGCGTCGCGGACGTAGGCGGTGTAGCAGTATCGGTCGCAGACCACGAAGTAGCCGGCCCGAAGCGGCGGAAGGATCTGCCGTTCCAGCCGGTCCGCAAAGTCCGTCGCGTGAAGGAGCGCAAACGTGGTCGGCGTGAGCAGACCCTTCTTCTTGCCGCGCCGGATGACGCCGGACACCAGCTCGGACGAATTCCACTCGGTGAAGAACACCCGATAGCCGCGGGACTGGAGCCACTTCACGAGGAGGCGGGCCTGGGTCGACTTGCCACTCCCGTCGAGACCTTCGACGACGAGGAGACGTCCCATTCCGCCATTGTTCCCGTTGGGAGGCGGCGCCGGGGCTCGGTCACTCATCGGGGGCCACCAGCTCCAGCTCGAAGACGCGCTCGATCGGCTTCCGCAGTCGCTCGACGGCGCGCGGCGGCACCGTCGCCCCGCCGTTGCGGTGCGGCTCGATCCTCAGGCGCTGAGAGCCGCGCGGCAACGTCACCGTGAGCCGCGCTCCCTCGAGAGTCTCGGCAAAGTAAGCGATCGTGCCCAGCTGGCGCGCGACCTGGAGATCGTCCGGCGTGAGAATGGCGCGCCATGTCTTGGCCCAGCCTTCGGGCATCTCATCACCTTCATGAAGGTACGCCACCAGGGAGGCCAGCACCGCGTCCCGGTCGGTGAGCGACAGGCTCGCCAGGTTGCGGATCAGGTAGGCCGAGTGCTGCGGGTGGTGCCAGGCGTCGACGACCGCCCCCACGTCGTGCATCCAGGCGGCGACCGAGAGCACGAGGCGGTCGTTCGCGGTCCACCCGTAGCGGGTCTGGAGCCGGTCGAACAGGGTGAGGGCCAGGCGCCGGACCTGTTCCCCGTGGATCAGGGAGAAGCCCATCGCCCGGGCAGCGGCCGTGACGGAGCGGAACGCGAGCGCCTCCTGGGAGGCCGGCACCGGGATCGCGAGGCGTTCGATCACCGCACCCTCCCGGATTCCGTGGCCGGTCACCCAGAGTTCGTCTCGGTCCGTTCGACGGAGGAGTTCGTCCACGACGAGCAGTCCGGCGACGATGACATCGGCTCGGGCGGCGCTGATGCCCGGCACTTCCCGACGCTGCGAAGCGGGCATTTCGAGGAGGATGCCCTCGAGCACCTCCAGGTCTCGTCGGTTCAGCCGGTACCCGTGGACCCGCTGGACCGGATACTCGCGAAGTTCCATCGCCACCCGGGCAAGGCACCGGATCGTACCTCCCACGCCGAAGACTCGCAGGCGTTCCGACGGCCGCGGGAGCGACGTCGCTGCGAGCTCCTCTCGAATATGGTCCCGGGCCGACTCGAGCTCCTTCCGCTTCGGAGGGTCGTGCCGTAGGAATTCCTGCGTCATGCGGAGCGCGCCGAGCGCCAGGCTGGTCGACCGTTCGAGCTGGCCGTCCCGCGTTGACGCGAGCTGCAGCGAGCCGCCGCCCAGGTCGGCGATCACGTCCCGGTCGAGTTCCCAGGCCGACGCCACGCCGAGGTATCCCAGCCGCGCTTCCTCCTCTCCGGAGATGATGCGCATCAGGATGCCGGTCCTCCGGGCGATGCGCTCCAGGAAGGCCGGGCCGTTGGGCGCGTCGCGGACCGCGCTCGTGGCGACGGCGATCGTGGGCGGGTTTCCCATCACCGTGAGATGCCGGGAGAAGCGGGTCAGGGTCGCCAGCCCGCGCTCGATCGCGCCCGGCGAGAGGGAGAGGTCGTCGCGGACGCCTTTCCCGAGGCGCGGCACCTCCTTCACCTCGTAGACGGTCCGCAGACCTCCTTCCCCCGTCACCTCGAAGATCGCGAGCCGGGCGGTGTTCGAGCCCAGGTCGATGACGGCGAGCTGGCTGGCCTCCCCAGGCCGGATCTCGCTCAGGAGGCTGGGAGAACTCGCCGACATGGTGAGTGGCGTCACGCGCAAGTCCCCCCGGCCTATGAACCCCGCGCCGGGGTCCACGTCCTCTCGGTCATCCACCCTCGGTCGTCGCCAGGGTAAGCCATGCGAGCGACTTTCGGGTCCGGCGTCGCTGCATGCGGGCCAAGGCCTGGATCCGTTCGGCTTTCCGTGCCCGGCGCCATTGCCGCTCCCACCGGTCGATGTTCTCCCCGGACGGAAGCGCGGCGATTCGGTCGGCGACCATATCGAGGTCGTGCAGGCGTCCGAGGGTCCGCTGGAGCTTCTCGAGGTCGGACGGCACCGACTCGGCCGGGTGCCCCGTCGCTCGACCCACGAGTACCCGTAGGGCCCGGGCATTTCGGAGAGAGATCCGGAGCCGATGCAGCCGTCGGGTGGAGGGCTTCTTCAATCCCCGGCGAAACGCCCTCACGACCGTCTGATGATGTTGCGCGAGCGCCGACTCCAGCTCGCGTCGCAGCCGGGCCGGACCCGGGACGGTCGCCCCGGCCACATCCCGGATGACGGTCTGCAACAGGTGGCGTTCGAGTTCCGCGCGCGCCGCCGCCCGGAGGAGCTCCCGCCCAACCTGGCCCTCGTGTCGGAGCCGGGACCGGAGGCTCTGTCGGAGCCGGGGGTCCATGCCGCGGCCCGCGCGCAGGAGGAGGTCGGTGGCGACATCCCGGTCCCGAACCTCGCCGACGAGGCCCGCGAGCTTGCGCAGTCGCCGGTCGGTGGCGTCCTCGTGGGGCCCGATCTTGGGGAGCGGGATCAGGAGTCGATGCGAGACCCGGAGTTCGCGGAGGTCCCGGTGGAGTCGGTGCAGCGTCTCGGGGTCCGGCATCTCGCGGTAGGCTGCGGCTCGGAGACCATCTTCGGCCCGACGGGCCGACCGGGCGATCTCGGCCCGAAGGACCGTCGCCTCCCGGGCCGTGGGTTTGGCTGGGGCCACGGGAACCTCTCCGGCTACGAAGCGGCGGCCGGCCGCTGCAGCGTAACGATCGTTTCTCGCAGGGGGAAGCTCCGACGCTGGCCGGACCACCGACGGCGCGCGACATCCACCGTGTCGATACGAAATCCGACCTCGGTGCCGAGACGGGCCGTCAGCAGGTCGCCGGGAACGTAGGTGCCCGCCAGGAGGGAGTCCCCGACGACCAACCGGAAGCGGCCCCCGGGTCGAAGCGCTCGGTACACGGCGGCGAGCACCGGCCGCAGGTCCAAGAAGTATCGCTTCACCACACCGTGGGCGTCGTCCCTACGGTAACTCTGTTTCCGGTCCACGTTGCTCCGGATTTGCCGGAGAATCTCCCGGAGCCACGAGTCCGCCACATCCTCCGTACCGAGGTGGGGCCGAACGGCGGCCCGGCCCAAGTTGTCGCAGGCGACCAAGCTCTCGCGGAGTCGGCGGAGGTCGGGGTATCCGTGGGCGTACCCCAGCCAGGCGAGGTCGAGCTTGTAGTTGTTCACGTAGTCCATGCCGTTCACGTACGGCGGGCTGGTCACCGCGAGGTCGACGGACCCGGGCGGGAGCGTCAGCGTACGCGCATCCTGTTCCCAGACCTGGCTGGGCGGCCCCCAGTGCGCACGTACCTCGCCCAGAGCCTCCAGGTCCTCCACCATGTCGTCGATCGCCCTCGAGAATTCCGCGAACGGGTCGCGGTACTGGTTCGCATCCGGCCGGCCGTACCCCAGACAGGGAGACCGGCGCAGGCGACTCACAGGGATCAGGACCCGGCCGAACGACAGGCGCACGGCGTCGCTCTGGGGCCCCCCCGGTGGCGGCAGCGCATCCCGAAGACGGGTGAGCTGCCGGAGGGTCCGCGGGATGAATTGCCGGGACGTCTCGCGGAGAAACGGAGGCGGAGCGGAGGCGCGACGCGCGGCGTGGCGCAGTATCTCCCGAGCGGCGGACTGGAGCCGACGTCCCGAGAGTTCAAAGTGCGTCTTGACCCGGGCCGCGAGGGCGGCCGGTGGGAGCAGCTCCGTCCCCCAGGCCCGGTGACCGGCCCGGCGGGCTTCGACCAGGGTGGTGCCGCTGCCCGCGAACGGGTCGAGGACCGTCGAGCCCCGGCGGAGTTCCTCGTCCTCGAGGACCCCGGCCACGAACTCGGCGGAGTAGCCCTGCACGTAGGGCCACCACCGGTGCACCGGGGAGTTCGAGTTGTCCGCGAAGGTGATCGGACCCTCGTAGCGTCCGAGTACGACGCCGCACTCCCGCGAGAAGCGCTCGACATAGTCCTCGGGCGCGTGGAAATCCTCCCGTGCATCCAGGTGGGCGTACGCCGACAGGAGCCAGAGTCCCCGGCCGATTCGGACGACGGCGCCGTGGCGTGCCAGTTGCTCGAGCAGCCCGTCCAGCTCGGACTCCGGCTGCGCGAGTCGTACGGACAGCTGACGCGTGGTCGACCCGATCGGCCCGGTCTCGATCAGGGCCTGCCGGAGCGCCCGAGGGACGGTGGGCGGATGGAGCTGGGTCATCCGCCCTCGATCCGTCGCCCTACGACGGCTCCCCCGGCGGAACGGACGGTCCAGCGGCCGCCCCGTGGGGAGTGGAGTCCCGATGCTTCGCCTTGATGGGCCGCTCCGCGGTGATCATGTAGATCACGTCCAGGCCGATGTTGACGGCGTGGTCGGCGAGCCGCTCGAAGTATCGGTTGATCAGGATGTACTGGGCGCCGACGCGGGGAGCGACCGACTGGTCGGTCATCTTCTCCACGAGTTCCTGGAAGACCTCGTCGTGGAGGGTGTCGATCGCGTCGTCGGTGCGGACGATGTCCCGGACGGGGTCCGCCTGGCGTTGCGCGAACGCGTTGACCGAGGTCTCGATCATCTGGATCGTCAGGTCGGCCATCCGGGTGAGGTTCCCGACCTTCCCCAGGCTTTCCCGGCTCATGCCTCGGAGCTTTTCGGCCGCCTCGGCGATGTCCTTCGAGTAGCGGCCGATGCGGTCCAGGTCCGTCGTGATCTCGAGGGAGGCGGTGATGGTCCGCAGGTCGGTGGCGACGGGGGCGTAGAGGGCGATGAGCTCGATGCACGACTGCTCGATCTTGTGCTTGAGGCCGTAGATCTCCTCGTCGAGTGTGAAAACCTCGTCGGCGTCATGGCTCCGGCCCTTCTCGAGCGCCTGCACGGCCTTCCGGATCGCCAGCACGGCGAGTTCGGACATGGTGCGCATGTTCTCGTTCAGGCGGTCGAGTGCCTCGGAGAGCGCTTTGCGTTCCACAGCGGTCGGCATTACCCAAACCTTCCCGTAATGTAGTTCTCGGTCAGCTTCTGGGCGGGCTGTTCGAAGATCTTCTTCGTGCGGTCGTATTCGATGAGCTCGCCGAGATACATGAACGCCGTATACTCCGCGACCCGCGCCGCCTGCTGCATGTTGTGCGTCACGATGACCACGGTGTAGGACTTCTGCAGGTCGAAGATCAGGTCCTCGATCTTCGCGGTCGCGATCGGGTCGAGGGCCGAGCACGGCTCGTCCATGAGGATGACCTCGGGCTCGATGGCCAGCGCGCGGGCGATGCAGAGCCGCTGCTGCTGTCCGCCCGAGAGCCGGTTGCCGGAGCCATGGACGCTCTCCTTGACCTCGTCCCAGAGGGCCGCCTGCTTCAGGCTCCGCAGGACCGCGGCATCGAGGACCTCGCGCTTGCGGACGCCGTTCAGCCGCAGCCCCGCGGCGACGTTGTCGTAGACCGACATCGTGGGGAACGGGTTCGGTTTCTGGAAAACCATCCCGATGCGGCGGCGAACCGTCACGGGGTCCTGGGTGTAGATGTCTTCTCCATCGAGGAGGACCTGGCCCTCGACGCGGCCCCCGGGACTCACCTCGTGCATCCGGTTGAGACACCGGATCAGCGTGGACTTCCCGCAGCCGGACGGTCCGATGATCGCGGTGACGCTGTTCTCTCGGAAGGAGAGGGAGACGTCCGAGACGGCCTTCTTCTTCCCGTAGAAGGCGGACAGCTTCGCGACCGACATCTTCGCGGGGGCGCCATCATGGTTGAGGCCGGCGGACGGTCCGAGCGCTTCTCCTTCCATGAGCGACCTCCGGCCCTCTTCAGCCGAAGCGCTTCCTGAGCGCAATCCGGGCGGTGAGGCTGATGCCGAGCATGAGGAGGATGAGGATAAGCGACGCCCCCCACGCCGTCGCTACCAGGGCCGGGGACGGGCTGGTCGCGTCCATGAAGATGAGCGGGCCCAGCAACCCCGCGGGCTGGGTGAGTCCGGTGAACCCACGGTCGCTCCAGAAGGCCGTGAGCAGGAGTGGGGCCACCTCGCCCGCGGCCCGCATCACCGCGAGAATAGCCCCGGTGATCACGACACCTCGTCCCGAGCTGAGGACGACCTGGAGCACGGTCCGGTAGCGAGGGATCCCGAGGGCGTATGCCCCTTCGCGGAGCGTGTTGGGCACCAGCCGGAGGCCCTCCTCGGTCGTCCGGGTCACGATCGGGATCATGATCACCGCCAGCGCGACCGAGCCCGACAGGGCGCTGAACGCGATCGCCCGGTCGAAGTAGACGAACATCGCGTAGACGAAGAGACCGACGACGATCGAGGGGGAACCGGTCATGACGTCGGTGAAGAAGCTGATCGACCGTCCCAAGGGGTGCTTGCCGTACTCCGACAGGTAGATGCCCGCCAGGATACCGGCCGGCAGGGACATGGCCGACGCGACGCCGACCACGATCAGCGTGGCGGCGAGGGCCGGCCCGATGCCCCCGTAGCAACTGACGTTCGGGGCACAGACGCCGAACGACAGCGGAGCGACCAGGAAGTTGAAACTGAGCACGCGAGCGCCGTTGACGAAGGCCGTGTAGATGATGCTCAGCAACGGCACGAGGGCGGCGATCACGCAGAGGAAACAGAGGCCGGCCACGACCCAGTTGAATATCCGGCGGCGGCCGTCGCGGTTAAACTTCATTGGCCCCGCCTCCCCCTCCTTGCGCTACCAGGCGCCAGACCAGTGCGCGCGCGCCGACGTTGATGGCGAGGGTGATCAGCAACAGGACGAGCGCCGCCTCGATGAACGCGCTCGTGGCCAGGGGGGAGCTCGCCTCGGACAGGAAGTCGTTCGCGATCAGACTCGCGATCGTCTGGCCCGGGGCGAACAGGGATGCCGGGATGACGTCGGCATTGCCGATCACCATCGTGACGGCCATCGTTTCCCCGATGGCCCGGCCGAGACCGAGGATGACCGCGCCCACGATTCCGATCCGTGCGTAGCTCAGGACCGAGATCCGGGTCGTCTCCCATCCGGTGGCGCCGAGGCCGAGCGCCGCTTCCCGTTGCGGCTGCGGGACTGCCTTGAGGGCCTCTCGCGAGATCGCCGAGATCGTCGGGATGATCATGATCGCGAGAATGACCCCCGCGGTGAAGACGCCGAACCCGAAGATCGGACCCGTGAACAGGGGGATGTTCACATGGAACGTCTTGTTGGCCGAGAGGTTCCAGGACCGCAGGACCGGCTGGACGTCGGTCCGCATGAAGGGGACGAGGATGAAGATCCCCCACAGCCCGTAGATGACGGAGGGGATCGCCGCAAGGAGTTCCACGAGATAGCCGAACGGTTCGGAGATCCATCGGGGGGCGAGCTCCGAGAGGAAGATCGCAATCCCCAGGCTGAGGGGGATCGCGATGATCAGCGCGATCACCGACGTGAGTAGCGTACCCACGATGAAGGGGAGGAGTCCGAGCTGGTTCAGGCTCGGCGCCCAGTTGGGGTTGCCGAGCAGCGAGATCCCGTACCGCGCGATCGTCAACTGGGCGCCGTGCACGAGGACCAGTACGAACGCCGTGAGAAGCGCCAGGATTCCGAGGGCCACCGCGAAGGTCAGGCCCAGGAAACTCAGGTCGAAGAGTCGCCGGAGCCGGACGGAAAGGGTTCGGCCGGGAGTCCGCGTGCTCCGAAGCATCGACGCAGAATCCCGGCCCGGGGTTTCTATTTAGCTCGTCCCGCCCCTACGAACACGCGGGGATCGCCGCTCCGTTGTAGGTCATCGACGCGATGGTGGCCTGGTCGGCCGTAACGACGCTTGCCGGCAGCGGGATGAAGTAGAGCTGCGCCGAGTACGTCTGCCCCT
This sequence comes from Thermoplasmata archaeon, assembly GCA_030037955.1. GTDB lineage: Archaea > Thermoplasmatota > Thermoplasmata > Lutacidiplasmatales > UBA184 > JAKIWV01. The sequence continues at coordinate 16,166 of JASHPT010000118.1, read as the reverse complement.
TCGTGACCGTCCAGTTGAGCCAGTTGGCGAAGCTCGACGCATACGCCTGGCTCGTGATCACGGGGTTGTTCTTCGCCTCCGCATAGAACAACATGTACGAGAACGTCGCGACCGGGTAGTCCTTCACTCCCGGAGCGTTGATCATCGACACGTTGGCCCAGCTGGCAGAGCCCGACGGCAGCGTGGTCGTCGCCAGGAGGTCCGTGATCGCCGAGGCCGTGTTGTTCACCGTCGGAATGATGTACTTCCCGGACGGGTTCTCCACGGCGGCGTAGCTCAGCACGTTGCTTGCCGCCTCGCCCAGGTCGACATACCCGATCGAGTAGGGCGTGTCCTTCACGCCACCGGCGATTCCCGAGCTCCCCTTGGCGCCGACGGCCGAGCTGAATTTGGGCCAGTTCGGCAGGGTGCTGTACCCGATGGTGGACTTCCACGTGCTGCTGCTGTCCGACAGGAACTGGCTAAAGGCGTAGCTCGTTCCGCTCCCGTCCGACCGGTGATACACCACGATGGTGTTGTTGGCCGCGGACACCGGGACGCCATCATGCAACAGGGACGGGTTGATGGCGGTGATCGCCGAGTCGTTCCAGGTCGTGATGTCACCGAGGTAGATTTCGGCCAGGATGGCTCCCGTCATGTTGAGGGAGTACCCGAGCGGGAAGGTGACCCCGGGCAGGTAGAAGATCACGGCGACCGCGCCCGCCGTTTCGGGCATGGTCAGAACGGGATCTGGCAGCGCCGTCGTCTGCGTTGCATTGAGCGGAGCATCGCTGGCGCCGTAGGTCACGGTCTTGTCCGTGATATCCGAGATGCCGGCGCCGCTACCGACGGCGTCGTAGTCTACCGTGCTCGTCGAGTACACCGACGCCCACTCATCCTGTAGCTGTTCCACAAACGTCGAGCCCGCACCCAGGATCGTGACCGAGGTGCACGTTCCAGGAGTCGAGGGGCCCGTCGATTTCTTGCCGATGTACCCGGCCGCGTACAGTCCTGCGAACAGGATGATCACGACGATGATCACCGCGACCGCGGCGTACCAGCCGGTACGGCTGGACCCCTTGCTCTGGATAGTCTCACTCTGTTGGTTTGGTGCGCTCATTCTGGTTCCTTCTCCTGTTTTCTCCTTCGATTCCGTGGCGCGTTAACGGGGGGCTCCACTCGTACGGTCCCGCGACCAGCCCCCCTGGGGGTCCGGGACGATGCCGTCGCAACCGCGGGAAGGGCCGGGCCGGCCCCGTCGGCGACCGACATGACGGTGCTTCGATCGAGTCCGACCTCGGCGATGTCCTGCGCGTAGGACACTGTCCGGTCGATCGACTGCAGGATCAGACCCAGCGGGACGGCGGCGAGGGCCGAGAGTCCACTCCCACTCCCGCGCGTGAACAGCCCCTCTGTGAGGGTGGCATACGTCGCGTGGAGCGCCTCGCCGACGTCGATGACGTCGTTCGCGTGGAGGGCGTCGCGCTCCTCCGAAGCCGCCCGGAACGCAGCCCGGAGATGGTCCAGCACCTGACCGTGGAACTCCGACACCGGTCGGACCAGCCGGTCGGGCGGCGAGGTTTCGGCCCACCGAAGGCCCTGGTCCGCGATCTGGACGGCATGGTCACCGATCCGTTCGAGCGACCGCACGAGGATGAGCGTCTGGAGGGGGCGGTCCACGGGGAAGCCGGCGTCGGCGCCCGGAACCGCGCCCGCGAGTCGCAGCGCGAGGATGCGCTCGATCAGCCACGCGTGGCGATCCACCTCGTCGTCCCGCTGTTCCCACCGAGTGCCGCGCCACCGATCCGGCTCGGACCAGGTGTGCGCCGCCTCCTGCTGGAGGCCCAGCACGATCTGGAACATCCGTCGGAGCAGCGGGACGACGTCGAGCTCGGCCCCCCGCGAGACATCTCGCAGGATGAGCACGCCCCGCTCTTCGGAGACGATCTCGGGCTGAAGTGTGCGTCGCGCGAAGGTCTTGGCGACAGCCATCGTCTCGGGCGTGATGCCATCCTTCTCGTGGATCACGAACTCTCGCGCCCCCGCGAGATAGGCCGCCACGAGGTCCCGAAAGGTGTGCTCCCGGGAACGGTCCGGCTGAACCAGGACCTCGACGGAGGCCCGCTCGCTCGACGGGTCTCGGTCCTGAATCAGCAGGGAGCCGTCGGCGAGCGCACGGAGGAAGACCGTGCTTCCGACGGAGAGGTTCCGGGTGCCGACCCACTCTCGGGGAAGGGACACCCCGATCGTCACGGTGCCCATCCGTTGCAGACGCCGGGCGAGATTCGCTCTGTCATCCTCCTCCACGAGCGAGGAGGGAGTCCACGGGCTCGCCGAACGAGTCCGAGCCGTTCCTGGTTCATCCATCTCGGTAAACCGAGCGGACCGGAATATATGTAGAACATGAGTATAGAATATAGATGCATATATTGTGGTCCCTTTGCCATGGGTTGACATGTAGAGTCTATGGAGGGGGCGGTTCCGCGCCCCGGGCGCCGAGGGAGGCGAACTCCCCCCGTGCTCGAGGGCTCGGGCGGGCCGTGCACGCCCCACCGTGGCCTTTTTGCCCCAGCGGTCCGTGGCAACTCGGTCCTGATGCAGCCGCTGTCCTCCGCCGAGATGGAAGGCCTACGTTGGACGAAGGGGCCCGAAGCCCATTCGTACCGCCTCGAATCGGGGAAGGATCCCCTGGCCACGCTCCGGTGGGAGAAGCCGGTCGAGACGGTCGCGGTCGCCGAGGCGGCGGGCGTAAAGTGGACCCTCCGCCGGCACGGGTTCCTCCGGCCGATCGTGGCAGTCAACGAGGCGGAGACCGGAAGACCGGTCGCTGAACTGCACGTGCACCTGAACAACAGTCTGGTCCAGCTGCCGAGCGGGGCTCTGTATCGATGGACCCGGACCGGATTCTGGGTCCCGGCGTGGGAGGTTCAAACGACCACAGGCCGGGAGCTGGTCGACTTCGAGCCGGTCCGGGAAGAGGCCCGCCTCGCGGGGGGGCTCGTGAGCGTGAGTGCCGAAGGCCGGGGAGACCCGAACCTCCTGCTGCTCTTGGTGCTCGGATGGTACTTTATCGTTCAGGCCTGGACCGAGGACGAGGCCGTCGCCGCCTCCCGGGCCATCCTCGACGCCGCCACCGACGCGGCCTCGGGGTGAGGTCCCTGGCTCGAATCGGACCTCGACGCGATACCGCGGGGAGCTGAGCGCGGTGCGACCCATCACGGAGGTGGCGGGCGAACTCGGCCTGTCCCCGTCGGACCTACGACCCTACCGCGGGGAGGCGCTCAAGGTCCCCGTCGCGACGGTCCGGTCCCTCGCGGCCGGGCCGCGTCGCGGCAAGATCGTCCTCGTCTCCGCCATGACCCCCACGAAACACGGGGAGGGAAAGACCGTCACCTCCATCGCGGTCGCGATGGCTCTGCGTCGTGCCGGGTACGGGGCCGTCGTCTGCCTGCGACAGCCCTCCCTGGGACCCGTCTTTGGCATCAAGGGCGGGGCCGCCGGAGGCGGCGAGGCCACGGTCGAGCCGGCCGAGACCATCAACCTCGGGCTGACCGGTGACCTGGACGCGATCGCCGCAGCGCACAACCTGATCGCTGCCCTCTTCGACAACCACATCTTCCAGGGCAACGCGCTCGGCATTGACCCAACGATCCGGCTCTGGCCACGGACGCTGGACGTCGAGGACCGGTCTCTCCGGCAGGTCGTGACGAGCGCGCAGGGTGGCCCGCGCGAGCCGCCACAGCCGGGGACCTTCGTCATCGCAGCGGCCTCCGAGATCACCGCCATCCTGGGGCTGTCCCAAGACTACGCCGACCTCAAGGAGCGAATCGGTCGGGTGCTTCTCGGGTTCCGAAAGACCGGCGAGCCCGTCCGCGTTCGGGACCTCAAGGCCTCGGGTGCGGCAGCCGCTCTCCTCCGATTCGCGCTCGAGCCGAACCTGCTGCAGGCACGCGACGGCACGCCGGCCCTCATCCACGGGGGTCCGTTCGCGAACATCGCGCACGGGACCTGTAGCCGCCTGGCCATCGAACTGGCGCAATCGACCGCCGATTACTGCGTGGTGGAGGCGGGGTTCGCGACGGACCTTGGCGCGGAGAAGTTCGTCGACATCGTCGGGCGTCTGGCCGGGCTCGATGTCGCCGGCGCCGTGCTCGTCGCGACGCTCCGGGGGCTCCGATATCATGGAGGGGTTCCCGACGAGCGGGACGCCCTGCCCGACCCGGCGGCCATCGGCCGAGGACTTTCCAACTTGGAGCAGCACGTAAGCAACCTGCGCACGCTGGGGATCGAGCCCGTCGTTGTCGCGAATCGCTTCCCCGGGGACACGGCCGAGGAGCTCGCCCTGCTCCGGCGGTTCTGCGAGGAGCGGAACCTGGCCTACGCCGAGTCGACGGCCTTCGTGGAGGGGGCACCGGGAGCGGCGGATGTGGCCGCCCGCGTCGTGGAGGTCTGCGCCCGGGGAGGTCACTCCCGTCCGCTCTATACCGCGTCGACATCGATCGAAGCCGCGATCGAGACCATCGTCCGTCAGATCTACGGGGGCGCCGGCGTGACGATCGCGCCGCCGGCCCAGGAAACGCTCGGGATGCTCCGTCGGATCCAGGAGGCGGAGGGTCCGGTGTGCGTCGCGAAGACGCCCCTCTCTCTCTCCGACGACCCGGCGGTCCGGGGTCGTCCGACCGGGTTCGTCCCGACCGTCCGGCGATTCTCGAGGTCCGCGGGTGCGGGGTTTACGGTGGCGTATCTGGGAGAGATCCAGACCATGCCCGGGCTGCCCCGCCGCCCCCTCTCCGAGCAGATCGACCTCACGGCCGAGGGCCGGGTCATCGGCCTCCTTTGAGCGTCTCGGCGGATTCGTTCCGTCTGCGGGGACCCGACCCTCGGTGCCGGGTCCCTGAGAGGTCCGCCGGCTGCGACAGCCGACCTACCAACGACCCGACGATTCGCGATGGCGAGGGGCGGGGAAATACCCGGTCTCAAGCCGGGTTGACGGGCAGCGGCGAAGGGGCTAGACTCCGAACTCCCGTCGTTCGATCGGGACCGAGTCGAGGTCCTCCGGCGGCACCAGCTTCTGGAACTCCGCGAGCGCGCCCCAGCCCGGCCACCGCTCCTCGATGTAGTAGTCCAGGCTCCAGCGGCTGGGTCCAAACCCGGCGTTCAGCGTGATCAGGGCGAGGAACAGGATCGCGTAGACGATGCCGGTGCCGATGTCGGTGGCCCCCGGCCCGTAGGGCCCGCCGAACCCCTCGGGAACGGCCCAGATCAGCAGGCTGAGCAGGATGCCTCCGAGGTACGCGATCTTTCGAAGGAATCCGAAGATCAGGCAGAACGCCAGCGCGATCTCCAGAACGCCTGTCGAGTAGACCCAGAACGCGGGCGCCGCCGCCGCCTGACTCGCCCAGAAGCTGAACCAGGAATGCAGCCACGCCGGCTGGCCCTGCCCCGCCTGCACGACCATTGCCGGGAACTGGGCGACGAGGCCCGGTGCGAACTTGAGGCTCCCGTCGATCAACCAGACGCTGCCGAAGATCACCCGGAAGGCCGTCTTGAGTCCCTCCGAGTGTCGGACCAGCCACCCCTGCTCCACCTGGCGCTTCCGGACGAGCTCGACCATGGGCCGTCGCCTCAGGTCGCTCCATCCTCCCGTCCCGTATTAGGGACCCAAGTCAAGTCGGCCTGACGGGGTCTCCTGGAGGCACCGCTTCCCGGGATTCCGGGGTGGTAGAGTCAGCGTCGCTTCTTTCGCAGAGACTGGCCGCTCTCCGCCGCGGAAGCCACCGCGGCCGCTGCCGGAGTCTGGTAGACGACGGTCTTCGAGCCCTTCCCGGCGGCGATGTCCTCCATTTCCCGGAGGATTGAGACCGCACTCTGCCCTTTGGGAGTGATGCGATACTGCTCGCCCAGGTGCGCGATGAGGCCCTCGTCCACGAGCCGATGGACATGAAAGGCGAGCTTGGGAGAGTCGTCGAGCTCGGCCGCGTGCATGGCTTCGCTGAAGCTCGCCGGTCCCTCCGAGAGCCGGAACAGGACCCGTCGGCGGATCGGACTCGATAGCGCTTCGAGCGCGGTCTGCACGGCGGGAGAGGTTACGGCGGTCCGGAGGGCTTCGGCCTGGCCCTGCGAGAGCTGCGTCGGGTCCAGGCTGATCGCGAACGGGCCCTTGCCCTCCAGACGCTTGCGGAGGTCCTCGAGGATCGCGACGATGTCCTCCAGGCGGTGACCCACGAGCATTCGGTCGGCCCGGGCCACGACCAGTCCGCCGTCCGGATGGCGCTGTAGGAAGGCCTCGAGGGCATGGGGCAGCTCGGACGGCGACCGGCCGTCGAAGGCGAGGAACTCCAGGCTCTCTCCTCGTGGCGCCGGCGGCTCGTCCGCGTAGAGGATCCGCGCGTGGTGACGGCGGGCCAGGTCCCGGGCGAGCTCGGTCGCGGTGCCCGTGGGCAGGTGGCTGTCCCGGAACTTGCGCTGCTCCTCGATGAGACGGAGGACCTGTTCCAGCTGGGCGGTCCGGAACGGCTTCGCGATGTAGTCGAACGCTCCCTCTTTCATCGCGTCGACGGCCGTCTGCACCGTCGCGAAGCCCGTGACCATCACGGTGAAGATGGCCGGCCATCGGCGGTGGACCTCGCCCAGGAGGTCCAGGCCGCTCTGCCGGGGCATCTTGAGGTCGGTGAACAGCACGTCCACGCTCTCGGCCTCGAGGACCTCGAGCGCCCGGCGGACCGAGGAGGCCTCGAACGTGGTGTGGCCCTGGTCCGAGAGGAACGTGGTCAGTTCCTCGCGGAAGATCGGGTCATCGTCCACGACGAGGATGCGCATGAGCCGCCGATGGTCTGCGCGACTTAACGCTGGCCGGTTGTGCCGCCGAGGGCGCCCGCTCCTCCGGCCCGCGGGCCTCGGGGGTGGGGAGGGGGAGTCGGATGGTGAAGGTCGTCCCCTTTCCGAGACGTGTGCTCACCGCCAGGGTTCCCCCATGGCTCGTGACGATGCCGTGGCAGATCGCCAGGCCGAGGCCGGTCCCTTTGCCGTCGCTCTTCGTCGTGAAGAACGGCTCGAAGATGTGCGGGAGCACGTCGTCGGGGATCCCGGGGCCCGTGTCGGTGACGGTGATCTCGACTCCGCCGTCGGCGATGTGGCTATCCACCCGGATCTGGCCATGGTCATTCATGGCGTCATAGGCGTTGTTGAGGATGTTCACCAGCACCTGGAGGATCTGGACCCTGTTGACCGGGACCTGCAGCCCCGCCAGCGCGGACGTGGCCACCACCTCGACGTCCGGGGAGCGCTTCCCTTTCACGAACGAAATTGCCTCTGCGACGAGCGGCCCCAACTCGACCGGCTCAGTCACCGCCGGGTGATATCGGCCGAAGTCGAGCAGGCCCGACACCACGTGGGAGGCGACGTCGACCTGGCCGATGACGGCCTCGGCCCGGGAGGAGACCCAGGGGGAACGCGCCCTGCGCTGGAGCGACTCCGCGATCAGCATGATGTTGGCGAGCGGGGTGTTGAGCTCGTGGGCCACGCCCGCCGCCAGCTGACCCAGGGAAGCGAGACGTTCGGCCCGAATGCTCTGCAGCTGTACGGTCTTGAGCTCAGTGAGGTCGGTGGCCACGCCCACATAGTAGACCGGTTGACCTGCCGCATCGCGCAGTGCACTCACATCGAGAAACACCGGGTGCTCGCGTCCCGTGCGGTCGACGTTGGTGATCTCGCCGGACCAAACGCCCCGGGTCGGGTCGCGCAGCGCCGCCCACATGGCTTGGAACACCGCCCGGGGCGTCTTCGGGCTCGAGATGATCCGGGGGCGCTGGCCGACCACCTCCGCGCGCGTGTACCCGTAGATCCGCTCGAACGCCGGGTTCACGTCCACGTAGACGCCGTCTCGGTCGGTGATCTCGATCGCATTGCTGCTGTGCAGAAACGCCTGGAAGAACATCGCAGCACGGCCGGCCTGGTAGGGGCCGGCGGTCACGTCGGCGAAGAGCAGCACCACCGCGTCCGGTTCTCCATCCGTGCCGAGCAACGGCTGGAACTCGACGTCCAGGAGGAGCTCCTTCCCCGGTCGGGGCTGGTATCGGGTGGCCCGGACCGCCGAGGCCTGACCTTCCCGCAGGGCTCTCGCGAGCGGTGCCTCCAGTCCCGCTTCCGCGAAGGCAGCCAGCTCGAGCAGACTCGTGCTGAGGAGCCCGGGCCCTCCCCCGAGCAAATCCAGCATCGCGGAGTTTGCGGACTTGAGGCGCCCGCGGCGGTCGAGCAGCGCCACTCCGAGGGGGCGGTCCGGGTCGCTGAGGGCGCCCACGATACGGGGGAGACGATGCATACGGAAAGCTCGTGCGCTTTCCATCCCAGGATGGGGGCTTAAGTCCGGAGTAAATCGAGGCTTACCCGTTGGCCATCGCGCCGAGCCGTGCCGGGGGTCGTCCGGTCGGCCCGGGCGACGGGCTCGGGCAACACGGATAAGAGGCCCGGGACTCGCCCGGGACCGGCTGGGGACGGGAAGTGCTCGATGACTGACCGCGCGGACCCGTGGGGAGTAACCGAGGCGTTGTCGGTGAGCGGCGAGAGGTCGGTGCTGTACGCGATCGACAAGGTCCCGGGCGTGGACCCGAGCCGCCTCGCTCGGAGACCGAAGACGGTTCGGATCCTGCTGGAGAACCTCCTCCGGCACGCGACAGGCTCTCCGGAGGAAGCCGCGATGCTCCGGGCCCTGGCCAACGGGGAGCACCGCCAGTGGAGCGGGGAGTTCCCGTTCCGGCCCGAGCGGATCCTGCTTCAGGACTTCACCGGCGTTCCGGTCCTCGTCGATCTGACGGCCCTGCGTTCGGCTGCCCTCCGGCAGGATCTCGACCCGACCCTCGTGAATCCCGATATCCCCGTGGACCTGGTCGTCGACCATTCGGTGCAGGTCGACAGCTTCGGGCAGGCCCGTTCGCTTCTCATCAACCTGGACCACGAGTACCAGCGCAACTCCGAGCGCTACGTGCTGCTCCGATGGGCCCGTTCCGCCTTCGAGCAGTTCCGGGTCGTGCCCCCGGGGAATGGGATCGTGCACCAGGTCAACCTGGAGTACATCGCCTCCGTGGTCACGCGGCGCGAGCGGCGGGGGGTGGCGGAGGTTTTCCCGGACACCGTGATCGGCACCGACTCGCACACGACGATGGTCAACGGCGTCGGGGTGCTGGGATGGGGGGTCGGCGGCATCGAGGCCGAGGCGGCCATGCTCGGAGAACCGTACTTTCTGTCGTCGCCGACGGTCGTCGGAGTACGGCTGTTCGGAGAGCTCCCGGCGGGATCGACCGCGACCGACCTGGTGCTCACCGTTGCCCGGAAGCTGCGGGAGCACGGGGTCGTCGACAAGTTCGTCGAGTTCTACGGGCCGGGCCTTCGACACCTCACGGTACCAGATCGGGCCACGATCTCCAACATGTGCCCCGAATACGGCGCGACCTCCGCCCTGTTCCCGATCGATGAGGCTACGCTCTCCTACCTCCGGGGTACGGGCCGACCCGAGGCCCTGATCTCCCGGGTCGAGGCGTATGCGAGGCGGCAGGGACTCTGGAGCGCCGCGGAGTCCGAGACGCTGGAGTTCGACGAGCAGCTGGAGCTCGACCTTTCCACCATCGTCCCGACGGTGTCGGGACCCCGCAATCCCGACGAGAGCGTGCCGCTGGCTCAGGCACCCTCCTCCTTCCGTACCGGGTTGTCGGCGTATCGGGCCGCTCGCCCGGCCGTGACGGCCGCCGCCCCGGCGTATCCGGCCGACGACCCGCTCCAGCCCGAGGGGAGTGCCCGAAGCGGAGTGCCGGCGTCGGCCAACGGCCGAGTCCATGACGGCACCGTGGTCATCGCCGCGATCACCAGCTGCACGAACACGTCGAACCCTTCCGTCATGGTCGGGGCCGGACTGCTGGCCCAGAAGGCCGACGCGCGGGGGCTCCACCCGCCGTCGTACGTCAAGACCTCGTTAGCCCCGGGGTCGAAGGTCGTCACCGACTACCTCGACCGGGCCGGCCTGACCCCCGCCCTGAATGCGCTCGGCTTCAACCTGGTCGGCTACGGCTGTACGACCTGCATCGGCAACGCGGGACCGCTGCTTCCGGCGGTCGAGTCGGCGGTCAAGGACGGCGACCTCTACGTCGCGGCCGTGCTGAGCGGGAACCGGAACTTTGAGGCCCGGATCCACAACCTCGTCCGGGCCAATTACCTGATGTCTCCGATGCTCGTTGTCGCCTATGCGCTGGCCGGGCGCATGGACATCGACCTGACGACCGAGCCCCTGGGCCGGGACGCGACCGGGCAGCCCGTCTACCTTCGGGACCTGTGGCCGCGTCCGGAGGAGGTCCGCGCGATGGTCGAGAAGAGTCTCAGCCCCGCGCTCTACGTCGAGGAGTACCGGAAGATCACGGTCGGAGACCCCCACTGGGAGGAGCTCCCGGATCTCCAGGGACCGGTCTACCGCTGGGATTCCGCGTCGACCTACCTTCGGGAGCCGCCCTACTTCGACCTTCCTCCTCCCGCGTTCGCGGATGGGTCGCGGAGCCTCGAAGGGGCCCGGGCCCTCGTCGTGCTCGGCGACCGGGTCTCGACCGACCACATCTCGCCGGCCGGTGAGATCCCGGCGGATGGACCCGCCGGACAGTACCTGCAGGCCCATGGAGTGGCTCCGGCCGACTTCAACACCTTCGGCACCCGGCGGGGAAATCACGAGGTCATGAATCGGGGGACGTTCGCGAACGTCCGGATCAAGAACGCGTTGGTCGCACCCCGGGAGGGCGGCTGGACCCGGCACCTTCCGTCCGGCGATGTTCTCACGGTGTTCGATGCGGCGGAGAGATACCGGGCCGAGGGGGTGCCGCTCGTCGTGCTGGCGGGCGCCAACTACGGCCAGGGAAGCTCCCGGGACTGGGCGGCCAAGGGTCCCCGCCTGCTGGGAGTCCGGGCCGTGATCGCTCAAAGCTACGAACGGATCCACCGGAGCAATCTGGTCGGCATGGGCGTGCTGCCGCTCGAGTTCCCGCCGGGCCAGGGCGTGACGTCCCTCGGCCTCACCGGCCAGGAGACGCTCGCCCTTCGGCTCCCGGAGGGGAAGGGCCTGGTTCCCCGCGGGGAGCTCGAGGTCGTGGCCCGGGATGCCGCGGGACACGAGCGCTCCTTCCGTGCCCGGATCCGGATCGACTCCGAGCCCGAGATGGAGTACTATCGCTCGGGCGGGATCCTTCCGTTCGTCCTCCGGCGGGTCGCGACGCGGGCCCGAGGAGCGACCGGTCGGTAGGCCGCCGTCCGCGCCGGTTCGGGGCTGAGCATGCCGGGAAGTCCGCCGCCGGCGACGGAGGCGTGCATCTTTTGCCGCCTGCTAAGGGACCGGTCGATGGTCCCCTACTGGGTCGCCGAGACGGAGAGAGCCTTCGCGTTCCTGGACCTCCGGCCGCTCCGGCCCGGGCACGCGCTCGTCATCCCGAAGACGCACACGCTGGACCTGGCGTCCGTCTCGCCGGAGGACTGGCGGGCCGTCTCCGACCTTGTGCTGGACGTGCAACGGCGCTTGCGTCGGTCCCTCGGAACCACGGGCGAGAATCTGGTCGTGGCGAGCGGACCCGGCTCGGAGCAGAGCGTGTTCCACCTGCATGTGCACGTCATCCCGCGGACCGAAACCGACGGACTCGCCCTGAGCGCGTGGTGGGAGACCAAAGTCGGACAGCCTTCGCGGGAGGAGCTGGTCCGGCTGTCGGAGCGCGTGCGGCGCTGAGCGCCCTCCCGGCCCAGTGGCCGGTTTCATCAACACCCGGGGAATGACGGCCCGAATGACCGCGGCACCCTCCCGAGCGTACTGGAGCCGATGGCTCCGTCGCTGGGACGAGCAGCAGGAGACGTTCATACCGGCCCGGGAGCGCCGGTTCCACGTGATGATGGACGTCCTGGAGGCGGCGGTCGGCCGGGCACCCCGGGTACTCGACCTCGGGTCCGGACCGGGGCCGCTCAGTCTCCGGGTGCTTCGTCGCTTTCCTCGCGCCCGCTGCGTGGCGGTCGACTACGATCCGGTCGTGCTCCGGATCGGTCGAGGCGCCCTGGGCAGCTATCACGGCCGGCTGACGTGGGTGGACACGAAGATCGGGTCGCCCGGCTGGACGGACGCTCTTCCGCTCCGCCGATTCGACGCCGCCGTGAGCACGACGGCCCTTCACTGGCTGCCCCCGGCGACCCTCCGACGCACCTACCGGGACCTCGCGCACGTGCTGCGTCCGGGTGGGGTGTTCATGAACGGGGACCATCTTCCCGAGGGCCCGCGGGAGCCGGAGGCCCGTCGTTTATTCCGCCGCGTCTACCGCGTGCACCGCCACGGCCGGTCCCGTGCCGGGCGAAGGGATCCCTGGACTCGCTGGTGGCGCGACGCCGCCCGCGCTCCCCCGCTGGCCGCGAGCTTCGCCGAACACGAACGCCGCCGGGCCCAGCATCCGCACGTGGAGGCTCTCTCGCTGCCCGGGCAGGTGGCCGCGCTTCGGCGGGCCGGGTTCCGGACCACGATGACGGCCTGGCAGGTCCTGGAAGACCGCGTCCTCGTGGCCCTTCGATGATCGGGTGCGTCCTCTGCCCGGGCCGCTCGACGTCCTGAGGTAACCGGTGTCCGCCACCCCGGACCGGACTCCGCCGGTCGAGGAGGGCAGGTTTCGCCTCCACAAGTTCCAGCAGCCCATTGGCGAGGAAGTGTACCAGATCCGGGGAACGGCCTCCGGCCTCGAGGCCCGGATGGACTTTCGGTTCCAGGATCGGGGCCAGGAGGTGAGCCTCTCGGCGGAGTTTGCTGCGGATCCGTCGCTCAACGCGCTCCACTTCCGGGCCGACGGTACGACGGCGCGGTCCGTCGAGGTCCATGTCGCGGTCGACGCCCGCGAGCGGGAGCTGCGGCTCCGGAACCGGGACTGCGAGACCTCGGTTCCCCGGCCCGAGCGGTTCTTCCCGACCGTGGGATACGCCCCGATCGCGCAGCAGATGCTGCTCGTTCGGTACTGGCTCGGCCACGGCTCTCCGCCCGAGCTCCCCACCTATCCCGCGGGTCGGGTGCGCATCGCTCTCCGGGGTCAGGACCGGGTCCGGCTCGGCGACCGAACCGAGCGGCTGGACCGAGTCTCGGTCGAGGGCCTCATCTGGGGCCGGGAGAGCCTCTGGTTCGACCGCGACCGGAGCTTGGTGGCGGCGGTGACCATCGATGCCGAGCTCGACCACTTCGAAGCCGTCCGCCAGGGGGCGGAATCCGCGCTCGGCACGTTCATCGGACTGGCCGGGGCGGATGGAATGGCATCGCTCGGGGACACCCGGGACCGGGTCTCCTCGAGCGCCACCGGTCTCCTGGCGTTCGTCCACTGCACCGTGATCGACGGGACGGGGGCGGGCGCCCGGCCGGGAGCCACCGTGGTCGTCCGCGACGATCGGATCCTCCAGGTCGGGCCGGGCCCGGAGGTTCCGGTTCCGCGGGGGGCCACGGTCGTGGAGGGAAGGGGACGGGCACTTCTTCCGGGACTCTGGGACATGCATGCCCACTTCCAGCAAGTGGAGTGGGGACCGATCTATCTGGCCGCGGGCGTCACCACGGTCCGGGACTGTGGCAACGAGCTCGAGTTCCTCACGGCGGTCCGGGACGCGATCTCCTCCGGCCGGGGCATCGGACCTCGGATTCTCGCCGCCGGGGTCGTGGACGGCAGCGGCCCCTCCGCCGTCGGGATCGCCCGAGTGGATACGGAGGAGCAGGCGGTCGACTGGGTCGACCGCTATCGGGCCGCCGGATTTCAACAGATCAAGGTCTACAGCTCCCTCTCGAAGACCGCGCTCACGGCGGTCGTACGGGCCGCGCACCGTCGGGGGCTCACGGTCACCGGCCACATCCCGATGGCCGTAAGCCCCCGGGAGGCGGTCGAGGCCGGACAGGACCAGATCAATCACATCGGCTTCGTCGCGTCGATGATGCTGCCGTCGCTTGGCCCCGAGGCTCCGCGGTCGGAACGCCTGGCCGCGATGGCGCGCCTGGACGTTCGGTCTGCGGACGCACGCGAGGCAGTCGAGTTCCTGCGACGGCACGGCACCGTCGTCGACCCCACGCTCGCGCTCCAGGAGCTCTACACGATCTCGTCGGCCCATCCGGTGGAACGGTTCGAGCCCGGTGCGGCAAAGCTCCCGCCGGAACTGGCGGCCCGGTTCCTGAATCCCGGCCCGGACACCGCCGACACCCGGCAGTTCGCCGAGATCTTCCGTCGGCAGGTCGAGCTCGTAGGAGAGCTCCACCGGGCCGGCATCGTCCTCGTCGCCGGCACGGACCAGGCGGTGCCGGGACACAGCCTGCACCGGGAGGTCGAGCTCTACGTGGAGGCCGGAATGACGCCCGTCGAGGCGATCCGAGCCGCCTCGGCCGTGCCGGCCCGCGTGATGGGCCTGGGCGCGGACGTGGGAACCATCGAGCCCGGCAAGCGCGCCGACCTCATCCTCGTGCGGGGGAACCCCCTGGCGCAGATTCGGGACCTTCGGAACGTCGAGCGGGTGCTGACCGGGGGGCGTCTCTACGAGGCCGCGGACCTCTGGAGGAGCGTCGGGTTCACCCCGTGAGGGCCGTCGGCTCGAGACGTCGACGGTGGGCCGGGACGGATTCGAACCGCCGATCTCCGCGTTGTAAGCGCGGCATCATCACCGCTAGACTACCGGCCCATTCGGACGAGACGAGGTCGCCGTCATGGAACTGTCGGTGGCGTGGACGCGGTGCCGGACCTTGACCGCGAGGCCCCGGGGCAGCTCCGTCATGAGCGGTCCGGAGAGCACGGCCTCGCCGACGCCCAGCAGCTGCCCGTCCCGCCGGAGGATCACCGCATCGCCCGGGGCGATCGAGGGGTCCGCCTCCCGGATGCCCGGAGTGAAGAGGTCTCCCGACAGGGAGACGCCAGGGTCGACCTCCACCCAGAGCGTCGCCGCCGGCAGGAGCCGGGCGCCGCCGGCCGTGGTCAGCTGGAAGAGGCCGCGCTCCTCGCTCCAGGTAGCGAGCGTTCGGCCCTGACCGTCGTTGACCCGCAGGCTCCAGGGCCGGCCCTCGAGTCGAGTGGGCGGCGCGAACAGCCGCTCCCCGCCCGCCGGGCCGAACTGGTACCGGGCCAGGGCCTCGAGCCCTTCCTTCGCGGCTCCGAGAGCGCCGAGCGCGGGCGGGGACGGACCGAGGTCGCTCGCGTCCAGGGCATCCCGCAGCGACTGGAGGGCGGCGGCGCTGGTCGTGTAGTCGTCGGACAGGGTCCACCGAGGATGCAGGCGGTCGGGAACGGCCCCGACAAGGAACCGGTACTCCACCGGGTCGAGATGGACGATCGCCTGAGTGTACTGTCCCCGCTCCACCAGGGCTCCGAGGGCCTGCACGACCGCCTCCCGCTCATCCTCGTCCCATTGACCGGTCACCGGTATGTCGTAGTCCCGCGCCGGATAGACATCCTCCAGATCCCGCGGAACGAGACCCAGCGGCGACGAGACCGACACGACGTGGAGCAGCGGCGCCGGCCCCCAGGTCTCCCATGCTCGGGCGAACCGTCGATGGCTGCGGGAATTCCGATACGGCTTGGTGCGGGAGCAGGGGACCAAGAGGAGTACCCGCTTGGAGGGCGGAGGACGATAGCGCTCCCGGACCCGGGCCAGGAACCGACGGACCTCGGGCCTCCGGCGCGACTCGCGAAGTACGTAGGTCCGGGAGTGTCGGGCCGCCACGGGCGTGCGTCCTTCCAGGAGGGGGGCCATTCGGCGGTCCGAGAAGCGGAGCATTTCGGCCATCGCGGGGTCGGCGGTCAAACGGGCCTCCACAAGCTCTCGGAGCCGTCCTTCCCGGATCGCCAACCGAACGCGGTTGAACTCGTGGCGGTAGACCCAGTCCGCGTGCGACTCGAGCGACCCCGGCGGCTGGGCCTGACAGGCCGGGCACGGACAGGCTCCGTGGGCCCGCGCGGCGTCGGCACTGACCGAGCCAAGGGTCGCGTCCAGGTAGGTTCCTCGCGCCGCGGCCCAACGGCCCTCGGTCGTGTCGACGAGGTCCACGCCAAGCCACGCCAGCAGGCTCAACCGATGGGGCAACGCCACCCGAGGCGCCCACACGAGCGGGTAGCCGCCCAACCGTCCCCGAAGGTCGGTGAGCGTCTGCACCAGCGGCTCGCCGTCCTGCCACAGCGCCCGCG
>JASHPT010000015.1 GCA_030037955.1 Thermoplasmata archaeon | reverse complement strand
TGGACCCGGCAATCGATCCTGTACGGCCGCGACTGCTACAAGGGACGCTTCTACGGGATCCAGAGCCATCGCTGCGTTCAGATGTCGCCGGCGATCGACTCCTGCAACCTGCACTGTCGGTTCTGCTGGCGGAACCAGGGCTGGGAGAACGACGAGCTGATGCCGGAGTACGACGACCCCGAGACGCTGCTCGACCGCTCCCTCGAGGCGCAGCAGCGAGCCATCTCGGGCTTCAAGGGCGAGGCGACGGTCTCCGAGGCCCGGTGGGAGGAGGCCCGGCAGCCCCGGCACATCGCAATTTCTCTCACCGGGGAGCCGACCCTGTATCCCAAGATGAATCGGTTCCTCGAGCTCTGCCACGCCCGTGGGATCACGACGTTTCTCGTGACGAACGGGACGAACCCCGACGCCCTGCGCCACCTCGACCCGCTGCCGACGCAGCTCTATGTGTCGGTGACGGCGCCGAACGAGGCGCTCTTCCGCCGGCTGACGCTGCCGGCGCAGGACGACGCGTGGCAGCGCCTCGCCGAGTCGTTGCGGATCGTGCGAGACCTGCCGACCCGGCGGGTCGTCCGGCACACCCTGGTCCACGGGTGGAACCTGGGGTGGGAGGACCAATACGCCGAGCTCGACTCGACGGCGCGGCCGGACTTCATCGAGCCGAAGGGCTACGTCTACATGGGCAAGTCCCGTCAACGGTTGTCGGTGGCTCACGTCCCG
Organism: Thermoplasmata archaeon; assembly: GCA_030037955.1. Classification (GTDB taxonomy): domain Archaea; phylum Thermoplasmatota; class Thermoplasmata; order Lutacidiplasmatales; family UBA184; genus JAKIWV01. The sequence goes on along the minus strand of JASHPT010000015.1, from coordinate 11,438 downwards.
ACCCATGAGATGATCCGGGCCTTCGGCCGCCGCCTCGCCGCCCGGACGGGATACCGAATTCTGGACGAGTCGCCGGAGTCCAAAGTGCTGCTCCTGGGCCGGACCGAGGAGGGCCGGTATCTTCCCGGCCTCGGGCCGGTGGACGCCGCCGCCTGATCAGGTAAACTTCCAGTTGAGGATCTCGACGAGAATGGCCGCGCCGAGACCGAGCGCGAGGACGATGTAGGGCGCGATCTTGAGCGCCTTCGTCTCCTCCATGTCGTAGTACTGGATGAGACCGGCCGCCGAGCTGAACGCTCGCTGACGGCCCTCGGGCGGCATCGAGCCGTCTACGGCCCCGGGCGCTATTTAACCCCGCCGGGGGCGCTCTCCCCCGACTCGCGTCAGCGTCCGAAGAGGGAATCGTACGCCACGTCTTCGAGCGCGTCGCGAACCCCCTCGCGTACCCGCGTTCCCAGCAGCGAGGCGCCTCCCGAGAGGAAACGCTCCATGAAGGGACGGGGCGGAGCAACGCGGATCGTGCGCTGCGGAGGCACTCCGGTGAGCTTGCCCAGCTCCTGAAGCGCAGCGTCGCGGTCGCCCAGGGCGTCGACCAGGCCGAGCTCCAGCGCCTTGCGGCCGGACCAGAACTCGCCCGTGGCCAGGGGGAGGATCTGGTCGAGCGGCCGATGCCGTTCTCGCGCGACCGTTTCGACGAAGCCCTGGTAGCTGTCGGCGATCACGGCCTGCACTTTGGTCCGTTCCTCGTCGGTGAACTCACGGACCCCCTGGTAGGCGTCCTTGTGGCGCCCCTCGTGCAGGAGTTCGAGATGGATGCCGACCTTGTCCAGGAGCTCTCGGACGGCGATGTGAGGATACACGACACCGATCGAGCCGACGATCGACTCCGGATAGGCGTAGATCCTCCGCGCCCCGAGGGCGGTCATGTAAGCCCCCGAGGCACCGACGGATCCGATGGAGGCGAACACGGGCTTCGCCGCGTCGAGCCGTTTGACGGCCCGGTAGAAGTCCTGCGACGGGATGTCCCCGCCTCCGCCGCTCGAAATGTCGAGCAGCACCCCCCGAACCCGGCGCTTGCCTTCCAGGGCCCTCAGGATCCTGACGTACGGGTCGACCGACCGCTCCCGGATCGTTCCCCGGAACTGGAGGTGGGCGAGAAGTGGCCGCATGCGTGGATGCCGGAGGCCGGGAGCCCGGCGTCCAATATATCGTAGCCCTTACGACGCCTCCATTCCCGACAAAACCTAAGTGCCCTATCCGGTCCCTGAGCGCCAGAGGCATGCCGTCGGAAGACCGCGAGACCGTCTGGGTCGAGAAGTACCGGCCCAAGAGCCTCGCCGAGATGGTCGGGCAGGAGAACATCGTACCGGTCCTCCGGGCCTACGCCCAGAAGCGCTCGATGCCCCACCTCCTCTTCGCCGGTCCCCCCGGAACCGGCAAGACGACAGCGGCGATCGCGCTCGCACGGGACCTCTTCGGCACGGACTGGCGGGAGAACTTCCTCGAGCTCAACGCGTCGGATGAGCGGGGCATCGACACCGTTCGGACGACGATCAAAACGTATGCGCGGAGCGCGCCGATCGGCGGCGGCTTCAAGATCCTCTTCCTCGATGAAGCGGATAACCTCACGGCCGAGGCTCAGGCATCGCTGCGTCGGCTCATGGAACGGTACTCCGCCGCCTGCCGATTCATCCTCTCGTGCAACTATTCCTCTCGAATCATCGACCCGATCCAGTCCCGATGCGCGGTGTTCCGGTTCCGTGTGTACTCGCCCGAACAGATCCAGAGCCTGCTGAAGCGGATCGCAGCCGCCGAGCACCGCGAAATATCGCCGGACGCCTACCGGGCGATCGTCGAGGCGGCGGACGGCGACCTGCGTAGGGCGGTGAATCTGTTGCAACTGGCCGCGACCTTCCGCGACAAGGTCGACCTCGCCGCCATCCGGGAGGTCGTGACGGCCCCCCTGCGGGACGAGGTCGAGGCGATCTTCGGCACCGCCCTGCAGGGCGACTTCATGGCGGCTCGGGAGCAGCTCTTCCGGCTGTTCGTCGACCGAGGGGCCAGCGGCGAGGACATCCTTCGATCCCTCCACAGCTACGTGGTCGGCGAGCCCGGGCCGCCGATCGCGGCGCCCGAAAAGATCCAGCTGATCCAGCATCTTGCGGAGGTCGATTTTCGGCTCTCCCAGGGCGCCTCCGACCGGGTCCAGCTCGAGTCGGTACTGGCCCGGATCGCGACTCTCAAGCCCCGGGGCCGCTAGTCCCGTGACGGCCCAGCGACGGGTGCATCGGAAGCCGGTCGTCTACCGGCGGGCCGTCGTGGAAGGAGAGCTCACGCTCTCCGTCCGTGGACGACGGGCCATCCGGGAGGGAAAGGTCGAGAAAGGAGACCCCCTCGCCGCCTCCGAGCTGGCCGGTCTGCTCGCCATGCGCCGGACGCCGGAGCTCATCCCGCACTGCCACACAATCCCTCTCACCGGCAGCCGGGTCGACGCCCGGCTCACTCGGACCGGCGTCCAAGTGACGGCGGAGGCGGAGGCCATCTGGCGGACCGGCGTGGAGATGGAGGCGCTCGTCGGCGCCACCGTCGCCCTCCTGACCGTATGGGACATGGTCAAGTACCTGGAGAAAACTCGCGGCGGCCGGTATCCGGACACTCGCCTCGGACCGGTCCAGGTCGTGGTCCGCGAGAAGCGTCCGATGGCCGGGAGCAAACGATGAGCGAAGCAGTGACGCCGACGAGCCGACACCACCTGGGCGGGGACCGCTCGATCGGCTTCGTCGTGCTGAGCGTCTCCGACACGCACACGGTCGACGATGATCCGTCCGGCCACCTGGCCCGCGACCTGCTTACGCAGGCCGGCCACAAGGTCCTGCACTACGACCTGGTCGCCAACAGCGTGGCGGACGTACGGGACAAACTGGACCCCTACCTCAAGGAGGTCCCGGTGGAGGCCGTTCTCACCGTGGGCGGTACCGGGGTGAGCTCCCGGGACCTGACGGTGTCGGCGCTCGAGGCGATGGGAGGCCGTCGGCTCGACGGCTTCGGCGATCTCTACCGGACCCTGAGCTACCAGGAAGTGGGTCCCCTGGCGATGCTGAGCCGCGCGTCGTTGTTCCTGGTCCGGGACAAGCCGGTGTTCGCCCTGCCCGGTTCGGAGCGAGCCGTCCGTACGGCGCTGGAAAAGCTCGTGCTGCCGGCCGTGCAGCACCTGATCGAGGAACTGGAGCGATAGGGGACTATCGCCGCGCCGGCGGCCGCATCCCGACCGCTCCGAGGCGTGGAGGCCCTGGGTCCAGGATCTGCTCGGACACACCCTGGGCCCGGCAGAAGTCGGCCCAGGCGGGGCTGGCGTCGGCATGGTGGGCCAGCAGGATTCCGCGGGGAGAGAGTGCCGCCCATGCGGCGTGCAGCTCGAAGCGGGCCCGGTCCGCGTCCGGACCGTTGTCGGACAGAAAGAGATCGACCGGCCGCTCTCGGGCGAGCAGCTCCCGTAGGTTGTCCTCGGTATTGCCCAGGACCAGGGTCCACCGGCCCCGCAGCGCGGGGGGAACGAACTGCCCGACGGTCACGTCGCGGACACTCTGGATCCGGTGGCTCGTGGGTCCGGGCCCGAGCGAGTGCAGCGCCCCCTCCCCGTTCGCTTCGAGAGCGGCGAGGATCCAGGCGGTGGTATAGCCGGGCCGCACCCCGGTCTCGATGACGGTGCGGGGCCGCTGGCCCCGAATCAATAGGTAGAGCAACGGGGCCTGCGGGAACTCGAGCGTGAACGGGAGGCCCGCCCCACGCCGGATGAGCAGGTCGGGGAGGGCACTCGTGGAGAGCTCGCGCCGCAGGGCGTGCAGCTCCACCGGCGAAACGCCGGTCAGGTCGCTGACTCGGCCGAGGGACTCCTGCCGGTACCGCAACATCCGCTGCCGGATGGAACGCTTGACGGCCGGGCGGAGCAGTACCGGCGGCCGGCTTCGGAGCGTCGGCGGAAGCGTGATGGAGGAAGGTTCGAGGCTCATCCGACCACCGACGAAGAGCACGACCGGCGCATGGGGCGCATCGCGTCGCACCTACATTATCCATCCGTCGTGCCCCGCCGACGGCGCCGGCGAAACGGTGCGGCCGCGACCGCGTCATCCAACTTACGGAAAATCCACGACAACCGTTTAAAGCCGGGACGACTCGTTGGTCTCTCCCATCGAGGGGAAACCACAATGAGCGTATCCACACTCGACAGTGCCAGCTTCGACAAATTCACCCAGCAGAACTCCGCCGTCGTCGTCGACGTTTGGGCCCCCTGGTGCGGCCCGTGCCGGATGGTCTCTCCGATCGTCGACCGGCTATCGGAGAAGTTCAACGGCAAGGTCGCCTTTGGCAAGCTCAACTCGGACGACAACTCCGACAAGGCCGGCGCCCTGGGGATCATGAGCATCCCGACGCTGCTCTTCTACAAGCAGGGAAAGCTCGTGGACCGGATCGTCGGTGCCTACCCGGAAGACACGATCTCGGAGCACGTCCAGCAGCTCCTCTGACTGCCTCGCGCCGGGACGGGCGCCGCTCGGCGCTTCCGGACCGGTGCCTCCCCGTCGGGAGGTGCCTGAATGCCTGCGGCGGCTGAGCCGGACACGCAGCTCGCCCGGTACACGTTCCAGCGGAAGCTCGACGAGATCGCCGCGGCCCGCGGACGGGCGACGGAGCTGATCTCGCTCTATGTACCGCCAGGCAAGCAGCTGTCGGACGTGATGGCCTACCTGCGGAACGAATACGCGCAGAGCTCGAACATCAAGAGCCGAACGACCCGGAAGAACGTGATGTGGGCGATCGAGTCGCTCATGGGCCGGGTCCGGCAGTTCAAGGAGGCGCCCAAGAACGGCGTCGCCTTCTTCGTCGGCAGCAAGGCCGTTGGCGCCGACAAGTCGGTGCCGGTGACCTTCATCGTCGAGCCCCCCGAGCCGCTGAACACCTACCTCTACCGCTGCGACTCGACGTTCTTCCTCGACCCGCTCCTCGACATGGTCCACGAGCCGGAGCTCTGGGGCCTCATCGTCATCGACCGAGCCGAGGTCACCCTCGGATACCTGCGCGGCAAGCGGATCGAGCCGCTGCGCAACAAGCAGTCCCAGGTGCCCTCGAAGCACGGCCGGGGCGGACAGTCCCAGCATCGGTTCGAGCGCTTGATCGAGCACGCCGCCCACGACTTCTTTGTCCGCTCGGGCGAGATCGCGAACGAACTGTTCCTTCCGAAGAAGGAGGTCCTCAAGGGCATCCTGGTCGGGGGGCCGGGCTCGACGAAGGACTTCTTCGTCAAGGAGGGTTTCCTGCACTACGAGCTCCAGCAGAAGGTCGTCCAGCCCCTCTTCGACACGGGCTACACGGACGAGTACGGGCTCAAGGAGCTGGTCGAGAAGGCCAACCAGACGCTGCACGGCCTCGAGATCCACGACGAGAAGCGCCTGGTCCAGCGGTTCCTGACCGAGGTACGCAAATCCGAGGCGGGACTCGCCGCCTACGGGGAGGCGGAGGTCCTGGGCGCCCTGGACGCAGGCGCCGTCGACACGCTGCTCGTTTCCGAGGGGCTCCGCAAGAAGCGGGTCCGCTTTCGCTGCCCGTCGACCGGAGAGGAGTTCACCCGCACTCTGGCAGACGCGGAGGTCGACAAGGCGGCCTCCGCCCCCTGCCCCAAGTGCGGCGGCTCGTCCCCCGACGTGGTGTCCGAGGAGGACTACGTCGAGTCCCTATTCCAGAAGGCCTCGGACTCTGGCGCCACGGTCCGGCTGATCTCGGCCGAGAGCGAGGAAGGGGAGATGCTGTCCAAGGCGTTCGGCGGGGTAGCGGCCATCCTTCGTTATCCCCTCCCCCGAAAGTCCGTCTCTAGACCCTCGTCACCTGTCCCGGGCTGAAGCACCGGTCGTCTTGTGACCTGTTGGGAGAAGAGAGAAAGGGGTTTGTCGCGGGCCCCCCGCTAGTTGGGAGGGCCCGCGTCGGGCGAGGTTGTCTACGAGCCCTGGACGAAGGCCCCGACCGAGCCGGGGATGGTGGGCTCCCCGCTGATCGTGTAGTCGACCCAGACATCAAGGTGACCGACCGAGCCGCCACCCGCGTCAACGATCAGAGAGAACTGAACGTACGCCCCAGACACGTCGCTGTACAGGGTGAAGGTATCGGTGGCCGTCCCGACGACCGCTACGGTCGGTGTGAAGATGAACTCCTCGTAAAAGTTGTTCTGAGCGCATGCGCCCGCGCCGGTGCCATTGTAGTAGAGCGTGACGGTTGCCCCGGTGCCGCCGGTGTTCGGGATGGTGGAGCCCATGCCGCTCGCCACGCATGGGCTCTGGGCAGCAAGTCCACTAACGCCCTGCAGCGAGACGGAGCCAGCCCAGACCGTACCCGCGGTTGCCCCCGTGTACCCGTTCTGGTTTGCGCCAGTCGTGCTGATGTTGCCGAAGGGCGCCGCCGCAAGGGCAAGCCCTCCGATCAGGGCGACCATCGCTACGATTGTTCCTGTATAGACCACTCGGCGGCTAATCTTCAGCGTCATCGCGTTCCTCTGCACTTCGACGCAGTGCGCATTTATACACCGGCCTCCCGGTATAAAAACCGGACGGATTTACTTCCCCGGGAGATGTATAACTCGGACGCGAGGAGAGCACCAACAGCGCTTCCTCAGGGTCCGAGCCGAAAATTGACATCTGCCTAATAATTAGGGCAATCCATATAATCGTTGAACCACTACGCCAAGTCATATGGAAACCCTCCAGAAGCTGACTCGCCGGCAGGTGGATGCTCTCCGAGCTGTAGGTGGAAGCGACCCTCAGGGTCCTGGCGTCGCTCTGAAGGCGACCGCGGCGGCGCTCGGGGTGACCCCACCCTCAGCCCTGGACTACCTAACAGCTCTGGAGCAGAGGGGACTCGTCACACGATACCGCGGCAAGTCCCGGCTGACGCACCGGGGGCGAGACACGCTTGTCGAGTATCAACGCCACCACCGTGTAGCGGAGAGCCTGTTCGGACAGCTCGGCCTCGCTCCCGAGGCAAGTTGTGAGGCGGCCCGAGAAGTGGACCTTGCCATTTCGCATTCTACGGTTGAGCGGATCTGCGCTGCCGAAGGCCACCCCGAAGTGTGTCCGCACGGGGCACCGATTTCTCCGTGCGGCGACCGGAAAGGGGACTCCGCGGCGTGAAGCCTCGACTGAAGGTCGCGATTGCCGTCGTTCTCGCAGCCGCTCTCGCGGGCGGAGGTTACCTTGCCTACCTCGTGAGTGCGCCCCCCGCCTGTTCGACACCGGGGACGTGCGGTTCCTCCACCGTGATCCAGGTCGTCGCGGCCGAGAACTTCTGGGGAAGCCTCGTGTCCCAACTCGGTGGAGTCCACGTGCACGTCACGAGCATCATCACGGACCCCAACACCGACCCCCACGAGTACGAAGCGAACGACTCGGTCGCCGAGGCGATCACGGCCGCGCAGTACATCATTGTGAACAACGTGGGCTACGATACCTGGGCGAGCCAGATCATCGCCGCGGACGGCCGAACGAATCAGACCGTCCTCAATGTCGGCGACAGCCTCGGGGTCTCCGTCACCGGAGGCATCGTTACCGGGAACCCCCACCTCTGGTACAACCCTGCCTACGTGAACCAGACGGTGGCCTGGATGTACGAGAACCTCACTTCCATCGCCCCCGGACTGAAGAGCTACTTCACCGGCCAGTACGATAACCTGACCGCGTCCCTCGGGTCGCTCTACTCCCGGGTAACTCAGATCAAGGCCCAGTTCGCGGGGACGGAGGTGGCGTCGACCGAGAGCATCTTCGTCTACCTCGCGAACGCGACCGACCTCGACCTGGTCTCTCCGCCGGCCTTCATGGAGGCGGTCGCGGAGGGCAACGACCCTCCGGATTCCAGCATCGTCACCTTCGAGGACCAGCTCGAGAGCGGCGACGTGAAGGTGCTGGTCTACAACCTCCAGACCGTGACGCCGATCACGACCGAGATGAAGCAAATCGCCGCCCAGTACAATGTGACGACGATGTTCGTTACCGAAACGATCCAGCCTCCGAACGTCTCGTTCCAGGACTGGATGCTCGGCGAGCTCGATAGCCTCCAGAACGCGCTCAACTCGGGCGCGCTGGGACAATGACCTCGGGCGGCTAACGATGGGAGCGATCGCTCAGGCCGAGCACGTCGAGGTGGGCTACCACGCCCGCACCGTCTGGACCGACGCGACCTTCGACATCGGGCCTGGGGAATTCGTGGCCGTCATCGGCCCGAATGGCGCCGGCAAGACCACGCTGTTCAAGCTCCTCCTGGGACTCCTCCGCCCCCGGGCCGGCCGCCTGGAGCTCTTCGGCACCGCCCCCCGACGCGGGAACTCGAAGATCGGCTACGTGCCCCAAACGCATACCGTGGACCGGGACACGAACGTCCAGGCGGACCAGCTGGTCCGGCTCGGGTACTCCGGAACGCGGTGGACTCCTCCCCTGACGCCCTCCGAGTGGCGTGTGGAGCGGGAGGCGGCGGAGCGGGCTCTTCAGCTGGTCGGGGCCACCGAGCTAGGGACGCGGCCCCTGGGTGCCCTCTCGGGTGGCGAACTCCAGCGGATCTTCCTGGCCGAAGCGCTCGCCGGGCGTCCCGAGATGCTTCTCCTGGATGAGCCGCTGGCCAGCCTCGACCTCCGGCGAGCCGAGGAGCTCGTTCAGGTAGTGAGCGGGCTGGTACGCGCTCAGCGGGTGACGACCCTCCTGGTCGCCCACGACATCAACCCGCTGATCCGGTATCTGGACAAGGTGATCTACATCGCGAACGGGCGGGTCGCGACCGGCCTCCCGCACGACGTGCTCACGACGGAACGGCTGACGGCCCTCTATGGGGTGCGCGTCGAGGTCCTCCACGACAGCCGGGGCAACCTGGTGATCGTCGGCGGCGAGGACTCCCACCAGGACGTGAGCGCGTGAGCGGGTTCGGATGGGTCTGGTGGAACTGGAACCTCGTCGCGGACCTCCGCGTGATGTGGCAGTACACGTTCATCCAGTCCGCCTTCGAGGCCGGTACGATCATCGCGATCCTGGCCGGGGTCGTGAGCTACCTCGTCGTGCTCCGTCGGTCCTCCTTCGCCGCTCATGCGCTGGGACACGTCGGCTTTTCCGGTGCGGCGGGCGCGGTCCTCTTCGCCGTCGCGCCGATCTGGGGGCTGCTGCTCTTCACGACGGTCTCCGGCACCGGTATTGCGGTCCTGGGCCGACGTGCCGCGAACCGGGACGTCGAGATCGGGACGGTCCTTGCGTTCATGCTCGGCCTCGGGCTGCTCTTCCTCGCCTTCTACCGGGGGTACGCGACCGAGGCCTACTCGATACTCTTCGGAGACATCGTCGGCATCAGCCCGAGCCAGGTCTGGTTCACCCTGTACGCGAGCCTGCCGATCTTCGTGGTCCTGCTGCTCGTGTACCGGCAGCTCCTCTTCGCCTCCCTTGACGAAGAGGTCGCCGAGGCGAAGGGGATGCACACGATGCTGCTGGGCATCATCTTCATGCTGGCCCTCGCGGTCGCGATCTCGATCGCGGTCACCGTCATCGGCGTCCTGCTGATCTTCGCGCTGACCGTGACGCCGGCGGCCATCGCCGTGCGGCTGGCGCAGCGGCCGCTGTACGCCGTGCTGATCTCGGTCCTCGTGGCTCTGGCGGCGACCTGGGCGGGGATCTTCATCGCGTTCTACGAAGTGGAGCCCACGAGCTTCTTCATCGTCACGATCGTCTTCGCGATCTACCTGGTGGTCCGGCTCTTGCCCGGCCTCGGTCCGGCGACCCAGCAGGCCCGATGGGCGCGTGCCTCCGCCCCGGCTCTTGCCAGCGGCGGGAGGCCCGGCGCTGCACCTACCCCCGCTCCGGAGACCGAGTTGCCCTAGACGGGCCGGGTCGGTTGGGCCAAGCCTTTTCCTCCGCCAGCCGTGCCCCGCGCGGACCACGATGCCGGCCCGATCCGTGTCCCGCCGGACCCCACGCCCCGGGGTCGAGATCGACCGGGTGCGACTGGCTCGGCTCACGGCGCGAGAACTGCTGGCCTTCGAGGAAGAGCATCCGCGGTCCCGGGAGCTCTTCGACCGGGCGCAGCGCTCCCTGCTCGCCGGCGTGCCGATGAACTGGATGGCCCGCTGGGCCGGACCCTATCCGGTCTTCGTGGAGCGGGCGGCGGGAGCCCGGATCTGGGATGTGGATGGCAACGCCTACGCAGACTTCTGCCTCGGCGACACCGGGGCGATGTTCGGGCACGGCCCGGCCCCGGTCCTGCGAGCGATCCGTCGGCAGCTCTCGCGCGGCATCACGACGATGCTCCCGAGCGAGGATGCTGCGTGGGTCGGCGCCGAGCTCTCGCGTCGCTTCGGCCTTCCGTACTGGCAGCTCGCCATGACGGCGACCGACGCCAACCGGTTCGCCCTCCGCATCGCACGCGAGGTCACAGGGAGGCCGAAGGTCCTCGTGTTCAATGGGTGCTATCATGGGACGGTGGACGAGGCGCTGGCCGAACTCGACGGCGGGGTCGTCGGACCGAACCCCGGCAGCATCGGCCCGCCGGTCGACCCTCGTCTCACGTCGAAGGTCATCGAGTTCAACGACGTCCCCGCCCTCGACCGCGCGCTGGCCCCGGGCGACGTCGCGGCTGTCCTCGCCGAGCCGGCGATGACGAACCAGGGGATCATTCTACCGGACGACGGGTATCACGCCCGGCTTCGGGAGATCACCCGGAGGACCGGAACCCTGCTCATTCTCGATGAGACGCATACGCTGTGCGAGGGTCCTGGCGGCTACACCCGGGCGCACGGACTCGAGCCCGACATGATCACGCTCGGCAAGCCGCTCGCGAGCGGGATCCCGGTCGCCGCCTTCGGCATGAGCTCGGGCACGGCGGAGCGGAGCCTCCCGAAGGCACGCGCAGACACCGGCGACGAGAGCGGGATCGGCGGAACTCTCTCCGGGAATCCGCTCGCGACCGCGGCGATGCGGGCCACGCTCGAGCACGTGATCACCCCGGCGGCCTACAAGCACATGATCCCGCTCGCCCGGCGCTGGAGCTCGGGCGTGGACCGGACGATCCGGGACCTGGCACTCCCCTGGCACGTGACCCGGCTCGGTGCGCGCGCCGAGTACCGGTTTCGAGCGCTGCCGCCCCGCAACGGGGGGGAGGCCATCGCCGCCCGCGACCTGGAGCTCGACCGGTACTTCCACCTCTACGCTCTCAACCGTGGACTCCTGCTCACGCCGTTCCACAACATGGCGCTGATGGCGCCCTCGACGCGGGCCGCCGACGTGGACCGCCACAGCCGGGTGTTCCGAGAGTGTGCGGAGGAGCTGGTCGCCTAGGGGATCGCGGCGCCGGGGACGGACCCGGGGGCCGGGCCATCGGGGACCGAGCGACTCACGCGGGGACGCTCCCTCGAAGGCGGCGGACCTCGGGCC
>JASHPT010000014.1 GCA_030037955.1 Thermoplasmata archaeon | reverse complement strand
ACGCACAATCCTGAGGTTTGAAGTTGTCCCAGGCGGAGTCGTTCGACCTAGAGGTCGGCTCACTCTGTCTGGCCAGACTTCGTCTCACACCTAGGGTGACTGCGGCCGTGCTCGCCGCGGTGGCTTTGGTCTTAGGCGTCCTCCCGTGGATTCATGATATGTCTCTCGTTCTGTCGTCGCACCCCGTTTCGGTGTCTCAGGTCGCTGTCTTTCCGTTCGCGTTCGGAACCGGTGCCTTCATCCTGGTTCTCTGCACTTGGGTTTCGGTTTGGGGACTGAGGCGAGTCGCCGTTGCGCTAACCGTGGACGACCGAGGAATGACGTTCTTTTACCGCGGCGGACGGACGAGAACCATCCCTTGGGTAGCGGCTAGGGCCAGATTTCGTGTCTTCGACTGGCGGAACTCCGCCCAGCGGCGTGGCATCGCTCCGACTCTCGCGTTGAGCGCACGATGGGGGCCGTTCATTCTGGCGATACTCACGCCCGAGGCTTTCTCCGCTCTGGTCACTCGGGCTCAAGAGCAGAACTTGCACGTATCGACGGGTGGCGTAAATCGATGGGTCACGGGCAGTCCGTTGAGTACCGTGGTTTACCGATTCTCGTAAGAACGGCGCGCAGGCTGCGTCGCCTAAGAATGCCAAATCCAGATCACCGGCCTCCCTGTAACTCCAATTGACCCCCACGTCGGTCGAGTGGCGCAATTCTTCACAATATTCGAACGCCCGGGGCGTTCAAGTCCCCCTCCCCGCAGAGCGGATTTGAACCCATGGGAATCCATCCCCCGTTCTTCGCTCGAACGGACAGGGTGAACCGCCTCCCGTCGCGGCAGTCCCCCCGGGGGGCGAGATCTCCAAACCACAAACGTCGATGTCCCTATGGGCCCGGTGCACGGAGGTTCGGGGCATCTTTTTCAGCGCGGTCGGCTTGACGATTCCCGGATAGTTCGAGCTGCGGGGGCTCGTGCGATCCGCCATGCCAATGCACGCAGAACGCCCGCCGCGTGCTGTGAGCGTGGCGGATCTGGTGAGCAGTCGGACATTTGATCTGACGGAGTGTTCACTCAAGAGTTATTCAGCCACAAGGGCGATCCGCATCGAGTTTGCCGTTTTCGCTATTCTTCTGGCCGTAATCCCTGTCGGAATTGTGCTCTTCCAACTGAGTCGAGGAACGCAACCGACGAGCCCCCACACCCTCTACGGACTTCCCGAACTCGCAGTGTTCGCTGTTGCCCTCTACTTGGGGTGGGGTTCAACGAAGTTCGCTCCGGGGGCGACTAGACTTTCTATCACAGCCGAAGGAGTTCGCTTCGACTTCCCTAAGCGTTCTTCCACCATGTTCCGGTGGTCCGATCCAAACATTCGGCTCAACCTCGTCGACGCCCGCGCGACTCCGATAGCTCAGAAGTACGGTCTCGAGGGATACGCACGGATTCCGCATCGCCCATCTACTCGCCTCACAAGCGAGGCTCTTGACGCATTGGTCGTGGCCGCCCGTGATCATGGTCTTCGGATCAGTGTCCGGAAACGGGGCGGGCGGTGGTCGATGGCCGGTCCTCTGCATGAGTGGATCGAGATTCGAGCCAATCAATCCGGCTGACTCAAACTCGAATGCCAACGCCTCCCACACCTGCAGAGGGGATGGAGCGCGTGTGTCATGGGATTCGAACCCCCGGGGCGTTCAAGTCCCTCTCCCCGCATCGAGCTTGTAGCGTGCCCCATCGACAGAGGCGGTGCGGTTCTGACCTGTCGGGGGTTCCACGTCCGACGTCCGGGGGCTGAATCGGCCGAGGGATCGGCGTGGTCCCGAGCCCGCTCCGGCCCACGCGAGATCCAGACCGCTCCCGAGCCCGCGAGCGCAGAAGGGGAGGTGGAGTTACTACCGCCTTTCTCGTGCTCGCGGGCATGGCCGATCCGCACCACCCCGATCCCCCGCGGTTCGCTCGTTATCGCCCGACCGAGCGGTCCATTCGGGGACGACGATTTTGGAGCGTACCCGAGGGTGGCCTCTGCCTCTCCTCGTTCGTCGTGCTCCAACCTTTCGAGGCCCCGACCGGGGTCCTCCTCGGCCGTCCCAATCCGGAGGCTCCGTGGGAACGGATGGCGACCTTGGAGGAGGCCCACCTCCGGTCGATCGGGAACCGCTGGATCCTGCCCGCTTCTCACCTTCTCGAGTTCGAGTCCCCCACCGATGCCGCCGCGCGCATCCTGCGGGAGCAGCTCGGGATCCGCGAGTTCGCGCTTCGGGGCCCCCAGGTGTTCTCGGAGGCGTACCCGTCCGCCATCGACCCGGACTCCGGGACGCACTGGGACCTGCACTTCGTCTTTCGAGGCGAGTGGCCCCGGGACCGGCCTCCCCGCTCCGAGGCGTGGCGGGAACTCGCATTCGTCGACCCGAGCGCGCTGACCTCCGCCGACATCGCCCGGGGGCATGCCGACATCCTGGCCCTCCTCGGACTGCAGGTGGGCGCTCCTCCCGCACGCTGACACGCTTCGCCCGCTGTCGCGTCGGGCGGCGTCGGCGGAATTCGGCCGTTTCCGCTCGTGTGGTGACCCGAACGATGCGTCGCTGCGACGTCGATCTCGGTGGCACGATGAGCGGACCACGCGCGAGGATGACTCGGGAATCGAGGCGCGCGTCGGACTCCACGGGAGCCCGCCGGTCGCCGAACCCCTTTAACCGACGCGT
>JASHPT010000117.1 GCA_030037955.1 Thermoplasmata archaeon | reverse complement strand
GACGTCGCCGAATTCCAGCGGGTGGTCTACGCGCGTCCGGACTTCGTGGCCACCCTGGCGACCTCCACGGCCATCCGCGATCACGTGCCGGTCGACTTCGAACTGCGCGGATGCCCGATCAACAAGGCGCAGCTGCTCGAGCTCATCTCGGCGTTCCTGACCCGGCGAGCGCCGAACATTCCCACGGAGAGCGTCTGCATCGAGTGCAAACGACGGGGCAACGTGTGCGTCGTCGTGGCCCACGGAACTCCGTGCCTTGGCCCGGTGACCCAGACGGGATGCGGTGCGATCTGTCCGGCGTATCATCGCGGGTGCTACGGCTGCTTCGGGCCGATGGACTCGCCGAACACCGACTCCCTCATCCGGAACCTCTCCGTCCACGGGATGGCGCCCGACGCGGTGCGGCGGGTCTTCCGCACGTACAACGCCGCGGCACCGGCGTTTCGGGCCGCCGCCGACGCGGCGGGGGATGCGGGAGGCGCCCCGTGACCGAGCGAACGATCGCCGTGGACTATCTGGCGCGAGTCGAGGGAGAGGGCTCGCTGCGCGTCCGGGTATCCGAGGGTCGTGTGGACGATGTGCAGCTGCAGATCTTCGAGCCGCCCCGGTTCTTCGAGGCGTTTCTCCGGGGCCGGATGTACACGGAAGCGCCGGACATCACCGCACGGATCTGCGGCATCTGTCCCGTCGCCTACCAGATGAGCTCCGTCCACGCCATGGAGCAGATCCTGGGGTTGCGCGTCGGAGGCCAGCTCCGGGCTCTCCGACGCCTGCTGTACTGTGGCGAGTGGATCGAGAGCCATGCCCTGCACGTCTACCTGCTCCACGTGCCGGACTTTCTCGGCTACCCGGACGCGGTGCAGCTGGCCAAGGACGACCCCGCAACGGTCCGGCGGGGCCTGGCGCTCAAGAAGGCCGGGAATGCCCTCATGTCCCTGCTGGGGGGCCGCGAGATCCATCCCATCAACGTGCGGGTCGGCGGCTTCTACCGGGTGCCGGGCCGGGAGGAGCTGGAGCAGATCCGGCCCACCCTGGAGTCCGCCCTCGACATCGCCGAAGAGACGGTTCACTTCGCCGCAGGCCTGCCCTTCCCCGAGGCCGATGAAGACTACGAATTCGTCGCACTCCAGCACCCCGACGAGTATGCGATGAACGAGGGCGAGATCGTCTCGAATCGGGGCCTCCGCATCCCGGTCGCCCGGTACGACGAGGAGTTCGAGAAGGCCCCAGTGGGCTACACCCATGCCCTCCAATCCGTCCGCAAGGGGGGGACCCCCTACCTTCTCGGCGCGATGGCACGCTATTCCCTGAACGGTCGCCAGCTCACCCCGCGCGCCCGGGAGGTCGCCGCGGCCGTCGGACTCGAGCCCGTGATCCGAAACCCCTTCCGGAGCATCGTCGTCCGCGCGGTCGAAATGGTCTTCGCCTGCGAGGAGGCGCTCCGGATCATCGACCAGTACGAAGCTCCGACCGAGCCGTATGTCGCCGCTCCGGCCGAGATCCCGGCCGGCATCGGGGCAGCGGCCACCGAGGCGCCGCGGGGCCTGCTGTTCCACCGGTACCGGCTGGCCCCGGGCGGCCAGATCGAGAGCGCCGAGATCGTCGCACCCACGGCACAGAACCAGAAGCGGATCGAGGAGGACGTTCGGCACGTGGTCGAACGATCGCTGGCGCTGGACGACACTGCCCTGACGGGACTGTGCGAACGGGCGATCCGGAACCACGACCCGTGCATTTCTTGTGCCACGCACTTTCTCCGGCTGGAGATGGAACGGACATGACGTCGGCCGCGGGTTCTGCGCCGCGACTCCCCCTGCTCATCGGAGTCGGCAACGAATTCCGGGGGGACGATGCGGCCGGCCTCCTGGTCATGCGCGAGGTCCGTCGCACGGTTCCGGCCGGGGTACAGATCGTGGAAAGCGCGGGAGGCGTCGCCGAGCTCCTCGAGCTCTGGGATGGCCGCGACCGGGTCTACCTGGTCGACGCGTTCCGGAGCGGAGGGCCTCCGGGCACCTGGAAGCGTCTCCGGGTGGGGGAGCGGCCGCTCCCGGCCCAGACTTCGGATGCCTCGACGCACGGCGCTACGGTCGCCTCGGCCGTTGCGCTGGGCCAGGTGCTCGACCGGATGCCGAAGTCGCTCGTCATCTTCGGGATCGAGGCGGGCCACTTCGAGCCGGGACGGGAGGCCTCGGACGAGGTCCTTATGGGCGTCCACGAGGTGGCGGTGGCGCTGAGCCACGAATTGGAACGCGACGGACGAGTCGAGAAGAACACAGAGGGATAGAGCATGCACGAAGAAGCGTTGCTGAAGGACATCCGCCGAAAGTTGGTCGAAGAATCGACCCGAGCCAGTCCGGCCCAGGTCGCCCGGGTCCGGCTCTGGATCGGAGCGCTCTCGCATCTCTCCGAGGACCAGCTCCGCCTCCAGTGGCCCACCGTGGTCGACGGCACCCCCGCCCAGTCGGCCCGACTGGACGTGACCACATCCCGGGACACGACCGACCCGAGGGCCCAGGGCCTGGTGCTGATGAGCATCGACGTGGTGGAGCCCGGTCGATCATCCGGCCGGGTGGCGCTCCGCCCCTGAGGAGCGTGAGGGGCCGTGTGTCTGGCCATTCCCGGTAAGGTCCTCGCCGTGGAGGCGGGGCCCTCGCCGACGGCCCGGGTCGACTTCGAAGGTCAGCGGAAGACCGTGAGCCTGCTCTACGTTCCCGAGGCCGCGGTCGGCGACTACGTGGTCGTCCAGGCGGGGTTCGCGATCCGGGTGGTGCCGGACGCAGAGGCCCAGGAGGCGCTCGCGTTGGCCCGGACCACGACCGTGACGGGGGCATCCCTTCGAACCGCGACGACCGAACCCGGAACGGCGAGCCCCGAAAGCATCTAGGATGTCCGCCTCCCCTGCGCCTCCGGCGCTTGCCCGGGGCCCCGGCCTCTTGCTCGTGGTCTCGACGGCTGTGATCAGCGGCGTCTCGACATTCGTCAACGCCTATGCCGTCCATGGCACGAACTCGGATGCCTTCGTCACCGTCCGAAACGTCACCGTCGCGGCGATGCTCATTCCACTCGCTCTCCTGGCTCGACGGGAGCTTTCGGGGCCGCTGCGAGCGGTCGACTGGGGCCGGCTGTTGCTCATCGGCCTGATCGGGGGCGCCATTCCATTCCTGCTGTTCTTCCACGGCCTCGCCCTGGCGGCCGCCGCCGGCGGGGGGCTGACCGCGTCGTTCCTCTACCGGACGCTCTTCCTGATGGCCACTGTCCTCGGCGTGTTGTACCTCAAAGAGCGATTCCATCCCCGGGTCGCCGTGGCGGCGGCGCTCCTCCTCGGAGGGAACTACCTCCTGCTTCAACTGACGTCGCCGATCTGGACCACCGGGAGCCTCTACGTTTTCGCGGCCACGCTGCTCTGGGCCGTGGAGTACACGATCTCCAAGCGAACGCTTCGGGACCTCCCGGGCGGAGTCGTCGCGATGGGCCGCATGGGCTTCGGCGGAGTATTCCTCGTGGCCTATCTTCTGCTCACCGCCCAGGTGGGCGCCGTCGCCGCCCTGTCCGGGGGCCAGTGGACCTGGGTCCTCATCAGCGCGGTCCTCCTCACGGCGTTCGTCGCGACCTGGTACACGGGCCTCCGCCGGGTCGACCTCGGCATCGCCGCATCGGTCCTCGTGCTCGGCTTCCCGATCACCTTCGTTCTGTCGACCCTCGCGACCGGAGCCTCCCTCACTCTGGACCAGGCGGTAGGCGTCGCCGCCGTCGTGGCAGGCGTCGTCGTCGCTGTCGGCTACTCCCTGCTCCGGGACACCTGGACGTTTCTCACGCGGCGGGCACGAACCGGCCTCGACCCGGCCGCTTGACATGGACGGGGTCGCGCTCTGCGCGCGTTTCAGCATCGCGACGAATCGCCTCCAGTACTGTGGTCCCTCCGATGCCGCTCCGGACCTGTATCGGGCCATCACTACCGAGGAGGGACACGGCGAGGCCCGGGAGCACCTGAGCCGTTTCGAGGCCCTGATGCCGTACCTCGTTGCGATCGGGGCGAAGCACGGGCTCGACCCGTTCGACCCCCGGGTGGTGGAAGCCTACTGGGTCGGAAACGACCTGCTGGACGCCTTCACGCGCGCGGACTTCCTCCACCTGCTCGACGCGCTCGAGCGACGAGGTCTTCCTCGGTCGATCGCCGGAGAGCTCCGGCGACGCCTGCCCGCCCATCCGATTCCCCACCACATGTTCCATGTCGCGTACGTCGGGGTGGGCTCGGTCACGGGCCATGTGGAAACGACCGTCACGAACATGGAGTCCTGCCGGCCGGCGGCGGCCGAGGTCCTGGAGATTTCCGACGACCGGCTGACGTTGAAGGGCCAGCCTCTCGTTCTCCAGCGCGACCGCCTGACCTTCGGGCCCGCGAGGGTCTACGTGCTCGGGTTCGACCCCAGGGCCCTCCGGACGGTCCGCGTCGGCTCTCGGGTCGCCGTCCACTGGGGATGGCCCGCCCTCGAGCTCTGGCCGGACGAGGACCGGTCGCTGTCGGAGTACACCCGCCGCTCCCTCGACGCGGCCAACGAGGCTACCTCTTTCCGGTAGGCGGTGCCTCCGGTGCCGTGGCGTTTCGGCCAAGAAATGGCATGTCCAGCGGGGACTTCTACAGGTCGGCCGGGAGCGACATATGGAAATAACGTCGCCCCGATATGCGGGCCGGGGTAACCCAAGGATGGGGAGTTTCACCCTGGCCGAGAACACCGTGAGGGAATGCCGATGACCGCGGGTGCGCCTCCGTTCTCGCAGGTACCCTACGCCGATCCCCCGCTCACCAAGCCGACCGCGGCATTCGTCCTCTCGCTGATTGCAGGGATCATCCTCCTGCTGTGGGGGGCCCTTCTCCTCGTGATCGGAATCAGTTTCTCGTCCGTGACCTTCGGGATTTTCTCTTACAGCTTTGATCTTCTCGGGGCTGTTGAGCTGATCACTGGTTTCCTGGTCCTCTGTTTCGGGATCGGGCTGTACGCTGCCCCGCGGCACCACGTTGCGTTCGGTGTCATCGTGCTGATCGCTTCGATTGCGAGCCTGTTCGGAACCGGGGCGTTATTTCTGGGCTTCATCCTGGGACTCATCGGCGGCATCCTCGGGATCATCCACAACCCCCAGCCTCCGATCATGATGGGCCCGCCGCAGGGCTACTACCCGGGAATGGCCTATTCGCAACCCAGCTACGGGCCGCCGTCGAGCCCACCCGCATATTCTCCCTACGGGTCCCCCGCGGCCCCGCCGCCGCCGACACGGTATTGCCCGGGCTGCGGTGCGCCGAACGCGCCCGGAGCGGCGTTCTGTGCAAGCTGCGGCAGGGCCTTGCCCGCTACCCCCTGACGTGGCTCCGTGACTGCGGTTGAGCCGGTGGCCGGTGCGTAATCTCCGGAGTATCCGGTGCCGTCGGGTGAGCTATAGAGTCTATCGATTCAACGCTTAAGGCTACGAAAAGAAGTCGCTCGACAGGGGACCTCGTGGAGGGCCGGAAGCTCCAGTTGGCGGGTGGCTCCACCTTCGTAGTCTCCCTCCCGAAGCGGTGGGTTACGAACGCTGGCCTGAAGGCCGGCGACACGCTGTTTCTCGATGCGCAGTCCGACGGGTCGATGTCGGTCCGGTTCCGGAACGCCGAGAAGCCTGCGGTTCGTCGGAAGGTGTTCACCGAAAAGGGGGAGGAGGTTCGGGAACACCTCCTGCGGAAGCTGATCGGCGCGTACATCTCGGGCTACGGACTCATCGAGGTCCGATTCTCACCGGACCGAGGACCGTTCGCGCGCCGCGTGGCACGGGACTTCTGTCGCCTGGTCATCGGACCCGAGGTCATCGAGGAGACCCGACACGGCCTGGTGATCCAGGACCTTTCCGACACCTCCGAGCTCAGCTCGGAGAAGTGCCTCCGCCGGATGCATCTCATGGTCCGGGCCATGCTCGAGGACTCCGTCGTCTCCCTCAAGGCGAGCGAAGGGACGCTGGCCCATGACGTCGCGTTGCGAGACCAGGACGTCGACCGGCTCTACTGGATGGTGGCGAAGCAGTACAACCAGACGGTCGCGCAACCGCCGGGGGTCAACGGTCGGGATCACACGGCGGCGGTGCACGGCCACCGCCTGGTCGCGAAGCTGCTGGAACGGATCGGAGACCACGCCCAGAAGATCGCCGAGACCTACCCTGTGCTCGGGGGCGGCCGTCGGATCGATGCCAAGCTCCAGAAAGAACTCGAAGAGGCCTGCTCGTCCGCCATCGCGATCCTGGACCAGGCCTTCGGTGCCCTGATGGCCGGCGACATCGAGTCCGGCAACGAGGCGATTGACCGACGGCTCCATCAGCAGAAGCTGGTCGACGCCTTGTCGCACAAGGTCGCCGGACGCAAGGGGGAGGAGCTCCTCGCCCTCGGGTCGATCGTCGATAGCCTGGGCCGAGTGGCAAGCTACTCCGCCGACATCGCGGAGCAGGCGATCAATGCGGGTGTGCTGATCGACCCGCCAGAACCTGCGGGATAGTTCGGCCGCTTACCTCACCGGATCGGCGGCGTTGGCCGGAGCCGGTCCTGTGCCGGAGCCCTCCCCGCGGCTGGCGTCGGAGCGCTCGACTCGCCCGCGGCGGAGGCGGGGGCACCCGCGAGCAGGGCGGCTCGGACCGTCTCTAGGTCCACCCGGTTCCGCCGGTGCTGCGCGCCGTACTCCAGCGCCAGGTCAGCCATGTCGAGCAGCCGCCGGGGGTTCCCGGCTGCCCGGGAGTTGAGTTCGGCGACGGCCTCTCGATCGAACGGGTACGTCGGATCCAGGTTTTCCACCAGGCGCTTCGCGAGGAGCTTCTTGGCGATCAGGAGTTCGGCCTCCTCCGGGCTCAGCCGAGGGAGGCTGAGCGCCCGGTTGATGCGGGACGCAAGCGCGGGCCGGTTCTTGACCAGCCAGATCAGGTAGCTGGTGTAGCAGCCGAACATGACGAGGGCGCCAGGCTTGATCGCATCGGAGACCTCCTGGAGCAGCTTCCCGAACACATCGGCTTCCGGACTCTGGGCCAGGTTGTGGACATCGTTCAACAGGAGGAACGCTGGGGCGGCTCCGCTCAGTGCCTCGCCGACAATCTTTCCGGCGGCAATAGGGTCGTACTTGTCGTCCTTGATCTTCGTAAGCGGCTGGAGTTCGCGGTACCACTTCGGCGAGCTGAAGGTCTTAGCGAAACCGGCCCTCGCAGCGGCCTTCGAAATCTCCTGCGCGATGCTCTGCAGAAGTGCCGAGGACTTCGCCGTGACGTCCACATAGGCGACGATCGCCTTCCGATCCCGAGCCATCGCGGCGGCCATCAGCAGCCGCTGGGTCTTTCCGGAGCCCGGCGGGCCCACGATTGCGACGAGCGCGCGATTCTCCTTCTCGAGCACCTCCTCTTCGATCGAGTTCAGCTGATCGTCGATCGCGAGGTTCACGTGAAAGATCCCGATGTCCTGCAGGTTCTCGCTCGCAAGGTCTCGGAACGGGTTGCTGACGAGGCCGTAGCGCTCGTAGGCCGAGACCGGCACGGGAACTCCTAGACCTCACAGGACCCGGCGTCGCAGGTCGATTGCAAGTCGCTGTCCGTCGAAGTCATAGTATATGTTTCGGTCGACAAATTTCCCCTCGGTCCACTTCGGTATTCTTAGGAACTTTACGAGGCCCTCCGGAGCTTCCTTGGCATGAAACTGGATGAATCCGTCGGAGAGGTGCAGGGCCACGGCCTCCACCCGTGACTCGAACATGCCTCGGTCGGTGGCGAGAAGAACGCTGGTCCCCTTCTCCCGACAGATGGCCCGCACGCCTCGAAAGAGGTCTGCGACGCCCGGAGGATCGAGGTCGAGGGTGAGAAACGAGAAGGAGTCCACGGCCAGCAGCCCGCCCCACTGAGCATATTCGTCGAGACGGCCGACCGCGTCCTCTTCGTAGACCCGCAGCCGCTCACCCTCCTCCCGCGGAATGCCGCCCTCGGTGCTGAGTTGTCCGAGGAGCTCCATGCGGTCCCGGGAGGTCACGAAGGTGACTCGGGTCCGCTGGCGGATGGCCGTGAGCGCCATCCGCCGGATGAAAAAGCTCTTCGCCGGGTCCGCTCCGCTCTCGACCAGGACTACCCGCCCATCTCCTACCTCCGGAATGATGGTGTCGAGACCGGGCACCTCGACGGAAATTCCCACGTTGCGTTGAACGAGCGCGGCTTGCTTAACGATACGTCCGGTAGTGTACGAGGTCCTCCGGTGGTCTACGGAGTACTCGGTGGTCAGGCCTATCTTGGCAGGCACAATTCGGCGGCCATGCGGCGGCTCCGGGGGAACTCCCGGGGTTTATCCGAGATTGTCGGCACCCTGATGCTGGTGCTGATCGTCGTGGGCGCCGCGGTGGCGTTCGCTGCGTTCGTCGCCGGGTATGAGAAGCAGCTACTGGCGCAGGAGAGTGTCACCCACGAAAGGAATCTCGAGGCCCTGCGAATCCTGAGCGTGTCGCCGGTCTCTGAGGTGACCGGCGACGGGCAGGTGGTTCTCCTCACTGCGAGTTTTGTGGTGTCCAGCGAGACGGTCAACCAAGCGAACGTTACCAACATCACCATCGATGGGATCCCGACCATCCGCTTTGGATTTTCAACGGGCAACTCTCCATGTAGTCCGCTTGCCACCCCGACACCTGGGGTCGTCATTCCGCCGTTCGGTCAGGAGACGTTCTGCATCGATGCCAATTCGAGTTCCGATGCCTTCTCGTTTGCCAGTCCGGCCAGTGTGATCAGCCTTGAGACGGATCTCCAGATCTCCCTGTACACCCTTCTCGGGAACGACTTTACGACGATATTCTTGCCCCCCGGTGCGATCGCGACCGTGTCGTTGGTCGCGGTCGATAACGGCAGCGGCATCTCGTACATCC
Organism: Thermoplasmata archaeon; assembly: GCA_030037955.1. Taxonomy (GTDB): domain Archaea; phylum Thermoplasmatota; class Thermoplasmata; order Lutacidiplasmatales; family UBA184; genus JAKIWV01. Next base: position 652 of record JASHPT010000117.1, on the reverse strand, counting down.
CGGCGCTGGATGGGTCGCAGTCCTTCCAGCCGGGGACCAATGCTACGATCGTATCCTGGGCTTGGGCGGTTACTCCTAACTCCACCTCTACGTGGGATGGGAGCTGTGCGTCGCCCGCTGAGTTCTCCGGAGAAATCTACGAACTAGGCTACGGAGGTTGCCGGTTTGTTGCCACGGACTCGTACACGATTGTGCTCACTGTCACGAACGACGTCGGCCTAGTGGGGTCCCAAACGATCCAGTACACCTACGAATGAGGTCTGAGAGGCCACGCACGCCGAGAGTGGCTCCCCCTAGGGGAAGATTACCGCGAACGCGATCAGTGTCGCGAGCACCAACGCGAGGGAGTGCATCAGGCCGTACTTCACCTTCCCTTCGGTGAATGCCCCGATGATCGCGCCCGTCCCAAGCGACACAATGAGCGCGAGATAGAGGAAGTCATCCCGGAGGCCGGTGAAGCTGAGCTTCGGCACTGTGCTGGCGGCCGGACCGCTCAGCGCCGAGCTCCCGCTCCCGAGGAGTCCCAGATTGACGCTTCCGAGCGAGGGGGCCAGGTAGAGGAGGGCGAAGAGGACGGCGAGCAAGATCCCATAGGCGATGTAGAGCACCGCCACCGGGAGTGACAGCTGGTTGTTCCGCTCGATCTCGATCT
>JASHPT010000013.1 GCA_030037955.1 Thermoplasmata archaeon | reverse complement strand
GGACTCGCCGGACTCCTCGGGGCGGTGGGCCTCGCCGCGACGATCCCGGGGAGTGTGTTCGGGACCTGGATCGGGGAGCGGGGGCGCGACCGGAGATGGGTCGGAGCCGTCGTCACGGCCGCCTTCGGGGCTCTGGCGGTCGCCATCCCATTCCTCGACGAGGCGGAGCTCGTCGCCGAGTTCGCTCTGCTGGGGCTGCTGGCCGGCGCGACCATTCCGATCTTCTTCGAGATGCCCTCGCACTTCCCGGAGGTCCGGGACGGCGGCTCGGCGGTCGCGATCGGGTTTCTCGAGACGGGGCAGGTGGTCGCGGGCGGTGGAGCCGCCGTCCTCTTCGCCCTGGTCGTCGTGCATACGAGTTACACCGGGGGATGGATCCTCTTCGGGCTCCTGGCGATCGCGACACTGCCCGCGCTCGCGGCCGTAGTGCCGAACCGGGCCCCCGCGAGGCGCCCGGGTTCCGAGGAGGTCGCGGGCCCCCGACCGAACGATTAAGTAGGGACGTCCCGACTCCGGGCCGGGTGATTTTCTGAAGGCGAACGTCTACAAGGGGCCGTACCAGCTGGCCATCGAGGACAAGCCGAAGCCGAAGGTCAATGACGCGACCGACGTCGTGCTCAAGATCACCGCCACATGCATCTGCGGGTCGGACCTGCACCTGTACCACGGCCTCATCGCGCCCGACCTCCCGGGCCAGATCCTGGGCCACGAGAACGTGGGCGTCGTCGACGAGGTCGGTCCGGCCGTTCACTGGGTCAAGAAGGGCGACCGGGTCGTGGTGCCGTTCAACATCAGCTGCGGGGCCTGCGAGTTCTGCAACAGCGGCCTCTGGTCGATGTGCGACAACGCGAACCCGTTCTATCCGAAGGGCCCGGGCGCCGCCTTCGGCTACGCGAAGCTGCTCGGAGGGTTCGACGGCGGGCAGGCCGAGTACCTGCGGGTGCCGTACGGCGACTCGATGTGTCTCAAGATCCCGGACGGCGTTCGGGACGACCAGGCGGTCCTCCTCGCGGACATCTTCCCGACCGGCTATTTCGGATGCGATATCGCCGGGGTCAAGCCCGGTCACATTGTGGCCGTCGGGGGCTGCGGCCCGGTGGGCCTCATGGCCCAGATGGCCGCGCTGCTCCGCGGCGCCGCCAAGGTCTACGCCTTCGACCGGGTCCCGGAGCGGCTGGCGATGGCCAAGAAGATCGGCGCCACGGCGGTCAACGTCGACAAGGAGGACCCCGTCCAGCGGGTCCTGGACGACACCGGCGGGGCGGGGGCGGATGCCTGTGTCGAGGCCGTGGGCTACGAGGCGACCGGCAAGGGCGTGATCGCGCCCGGCCCGAAGGTCGAGGCGAAGCCGCTCGTCGTGCTCGAGACGCTCATGAAGGTCGCGAAGAAGGGTGCGGTGATCGGGATGCCCGGCCTCTTCGCGCCGACGCCGCAGGACAAGGAGGGGCGCGTCAGCTTCCCGCTCGGCGCCGCCTTCACGCGGGAGCTCGGGTTCCGGATGGGGCAGTGCAATGTGAAGAACTACAACCGGTATCTCATGCGGGCGATCGAGAACGGCCGGGTGGACCCGTCGATCGTGGTGACGCACCGGGAGCCGCTCGAGAACGCTCCCAAGCTCTACGAACAGTTCGACAAGCGCGTGGGTGGCATCATCAAGGTCGTGCTCCAGCCGTAGGTCTCTTCCTCGAAGCCCAGCGTCCGCCGGGCCTCCCGGGGGACCGGTCGCGGAAGTGGTAAGTAGGCCGTTCCGCTGCCCGGCTCCGGGGAGTCCTCATGGCAGACATCACGCACACGCAGGCCTGGACCGCACTCGAAGCCGCGATGAAAAAGGCGCAGGAACTCAAGACCAAAATGGACATCGCCATCGTCGACGCCGGAGCCAATCTCAAGGGATTCATCCGGATGGACGAGGCGTGGATCGGCAGCATCGATATCGCGCACAAGAAGGCCCGCACGGCCCGATTCTTCAACATGAATAGCGGAGAGCTCGGCAAGCTGTCCCAGCCGGGCGGCCCGCTGTTCGCCATCGAGCACTCCAACGAGGGCCTGATCACCTTCCCGGGTGGCGTGCCGATCAAGAACGCCCAGGGCGAGATCATCGGGGCCATCGGCGTCAGCGGAAGCACGGTCGAGAACGACCACGCCGTCGCCGAGGCCGGCGCGAAGGCCATCCGCTGAGCCGCTCCCGCGGCACGGCGGACCCCTCGGGGTCCCCGGCAGGTTGATGGTCCGCCGGGCCTTCTCGCCCGGAGATGAAGTTCCTCTACACGGGCGTCGAGGTCACGGACCTCGAGCGCTCGCTCCGGTTCTACCGGGAGGGCCTCGGCATGGAGGTGGTGGACCGCGGGTTGGTCGCGTCCACGGGGGGTGAGACCGCGACCCTGCGTACACCGGGCGGGCACCAGCTGCTCGAGCTGAACTGGTACCCCTCCTCCCGGTACACGGCCGGGAGCGAGCTCGACCACCTCGCGTTCGAGGTGGACGACGTCGAGGCCACGGCCTCGCGCCTGGTCGAACTCGGCGGCCGGGTGGTCCGTGAGGTCGAGCACGCCGAGGAGTACGACATGGCCTACGTCGCGGACCCGGACGGGATCTGGATCGAGGTCGTGCACCCCACGCGACGTCACTGAGGGACGGACGCGACCGGTTTTCGGTCGGCCACGAAGAAGTAGTGGGTTTCGGGTCGGGGTTCGAGCGCCACCCGCTCGAAACCGAGGGATGTGAGGGCATCGCAGTGGGACCGGGCAAAGAACGTGTGCTCGACCACGCGACCCGACGGACCTCCCTGGTTCGGCGGGACCATCGCCACCTTCTCCCGCAGCGGATGGGCGTCGTCCCGCACGCACCACAGGTGGACCCCGCCAGGCCGCAGCGCCCGGGCGATGCCGCGGAAGAGCCCGGTCCGTTCCGGGTCGGAGAATGTCTCGTAGAGGACCAGGCCCACGACCCCCGAGAGACTGCCTTCCGGGAGTCCGGCCACATAGGCTCCGGCCTCTCCGACCTCGACATGACCCCGGGCCGACACGTCCGGGGCCAGCGTCGCTAGGAACTGCCGCGCGATGCGGACCGCTTCGGAGGAGAAATCGACGCCGCGGACCGAGAATCCCTGCTCCAAGAGGAAGCCCATGTCCCGTCCGGCCCCCGAGCCGACCTCCACGAGATCCGTGCCGGGCGCGGACTGGAGGTACGGGAGGGCCCATCGGACGAACCCGCTGGGACCGGCGGAGAGCTGCCCCTCGACGGTGGCCCAGTACTGGTCCCACGCCGGCGGCCGGTGGTCGTCCGCCACGTCCCGGAATCCGGGTTCGACCGTTTCTACGTTCGGGTCGACCCCGGACCGGCGCGTCCGTCCACGTCCGCGAGGAACGCCGCGACGGTCGACATGAATGCCTCCCGTTCCTCCCAGAACGGAGTATGCGAACTCGCCGGGAAGGTGACGCGTCGGGAGCCCGGGATGCCGGTGTGGATCTGCTCCGCGACGGCGGGTGTCACCTCGTCGTACTTCCCTCCCAGGACGAGCGTCGGCACGTGGATCGTCGGAAGCTGGGCTCGGAGGTCAATGTCCCGGATCGTGCCGGTGATCGTGAACTCGTTCGGGCCGTTCATGTACCGGTAGACCGGCCGCTCGTCCCCGAGCTGGAGCGACTTCGTGAGCTCGGGCGGCCATGTGGGCAACCGACACAGGTAGGTGTGGTAGAAGCGCTGCGTAGCCCGAACGTAGTCCGGGTGCTGGAACTCTCCCCGGCCTCCATGGACCCGGATCGCCTGGGCGTCCTCCGGGGGCATCTCGTCGATGAGGCGGGCCATCTCCGCGGTGGCGAACGGCACATCGGCCAGTCCGCCGACGGTGATGAGGCTCCGGAGGTTCTGCTGATACTTGATCGCGTAGGCGAGCGCGAGGAGTCCCCCGTAGCTGGAACCGATCAGGTGGACCTTTCCGTGGCCGAGCTGCTGACGGATCGCCTCCGTCTCCTCGACGTTATGCTCGAGGCTGAACCGGTCCGTGCCCGGGGGAACCTCCGAGCTTCCGCACCCCACCTGGTCGAAGAAGATGACCCGGTACCCCCACCGGGCCAGGTCGCGCATCGAGAGCAGGTAATGGTGGCTGCTGCCGGGGCCTCCGTGGAGCGTGACCACGGTCGCGCGGGCCTCGGAGGGCCCCGCGATCCGGTAGTACTGCTGGTAGCCGAGGATGGACACGAAGCCTTCCTGGTCCTCCATGGGGCACGCCGGGAGCCCCCACGCTCATGCGCCAGATGAGGACCACCCGGCACCGCCCGGACCGCCTCCGCGCGCGGGGGAACCTCCATATGGGCCCGCGAACGATACCTTGGTCCCCGGAGCGACGCGCATGAACTGCGATGGGTGTGGAGCGGTCATCCCGTCCGGCGCGAACGCGTGCCCCGCCTGCGGCCGTCCGGCCGTACTTCCCCCACCTCCACCGACCGCCCCTCGATCCGGCGGGTCGGTGCACCGGGCCGCATCGACGACCGTCGAAACGACCCGAGCCGTGGTCGCGGAGGCGAAGAGGACCGGCAAGGCGGCCCTGGGCGAGGCGAAGCTCGCCGTACGCGACGTCACGGACCTGACCCGGAAGGCGGTGCACGAGGTCAGTAAGGAATTGGAGAACCTCGGGAAGGATCTCCAGAAGGGCAAGAAGGGACAGTGAGCCCGACGTCCGGGGATCGGACCGTAGGGACGCGGCCGTAGGGACCATGATTCTTCACCGCGGCGAGAAGGTCCTGACGCAAGGACCCGCCACGTCGCTGACCCACCAGAAGACCTCGGGTCTCCTGTTCCTCACGAACTACCGGCTGGTGTTCGAGGTGACCCGGTCCGGCCTGATCCGCGCGGGGTCGACCTCGACGTTGCTGGACCTGCCGCTCGACATGATCAGCGACGCCCACGTGAACCGCCCGAGGTTACGGATCCGGTTCCTGGACTCCTCCCGTCTGCGCTTCCAGACCCACCGGGGCGAGGTCGATTTCGTGGTCGACCATCCGGAGGTCTGGCGGCAGTTCTTCGCGGGGGCGAAGCGCGACACCCCTCCGCCCACCCTGGGAGGCGGCCCCCCACCGATCACGGTCCAGGTGCATGTGCCTCCATCGCCGGCGGTCCCGACCGTGCTGATGCGCTGTCCGTACTGTCGGTCCACGTACGACGAGAGCCGCGGCCGCTGTCCTACCTGCGGCGCCACGGCGTAGCGCGCACTCCCCGCCCGGAGGGACCTACGATGCGCGCAGGAGCTCGTCGAGGAACCCCACCGGCGGCGCCCCAAAGCTGAGCACGCGGTCGTGGAACGCCCGGAGCGATCCTCCGAAGCGGGACTGGAGGTGATGGCGACGAGCCTCGAGGATGGACAGCTTTCCCAGCGTGTATCCGAAGTAGACCGGGTCGTAGGTTCCGCGGCCGGCCTCGCGCTGAGCCACGATCGGTTCGCAGAGGCCCTCCCGTTCGAACAGCTCGGTCGACTGGGCGACGGTCATCCCCTGGGTGTGGAGGCCGACGGCCGAGATCAGCCGGCAATCCCGAAGGAGGGCGTCGTACAGCTGGGCGGCCTCGGCCTCCGGCGCACCCGCGCCGAGACCCTGTTCGATGACCACCTGCTCCGCGTAGTGGGCCCAGCCCTCGATGAAGGCGTTGGAACTGACGATCTTTCGGGCCAGGCTGCCCGGAGATTTGCGCATGTGCAGAAACTGGAGGAAGTGTCCCGGATAGACCTCGTGGGCCGTGACGTTCCGCAGCACACTGTCGTTGAACGACCGAAGCCACTGCTCTTGGGTCTCGGCCGACCAGGTCGTGTCCGCCGGGGTGACGAAGTACATGCCCTCCTCCCCGGTCGTCTCGAACGGTCCGGGCGAGTTCATGCTCGCGGTCGACAGGCCCCGGTGGTCGGGCGGGGTCTCCTCGACTCGGCAGACCGAGGGCTCGGGGATCGTGGCGAGTTCCTTCTCTCGGACGAAGAGCTTCATCTCCTCGACGAACCGCCGGGCCCGGTCGATGAGCTCGGCGGGCCCGGCGTGGGTCGCCGCGGCGCGATCGAGCAGTCCCCGCGCATCGGTGGGCGGATCGGCGGCCGCGGCGATGGCCCGAAGCCGCGCCTGATTGTGCTCGAGGTCCGCTCGCCCGGCTCGGAGGAGGTCGTCGATCGGGACCCGGACCCGCTCCCGTACCCAGAGAAGCCGCTCGAACTTCTCCCGCCCGAGCGGGAAGTCTTGGGTGGCCCGGGGGAGCCACTCCTCTTCGAGCCGCCGCGCGAACGCCCGGACCGCCTCGGTCGCCGGATCGCGAACCTCGCGAATCCGCTCGACCGCGGCATCGCCCAGGGACCGCACGACCGGGTCGACGGCCCGGTAGTTCGCCTCCAGCCCCCGAGCGATGCCGATGGAGAGGCGGACGAACGGAGCCGGCACGGCCGACGCGAGTCGCTCCAGTCCCCGGGTGAGGGCGAGGGGCACGCCGGTGAGGTGTCGGTGCATGGCATCGACCCGGACCCCGAGGGGCGCGTACGGACGGACCGTGTAGGGGGTTAGGGAGAGTCCCCCCACGTGCGCCATCGGGTTGAGGTCGTAGTCCCGAGAGTCCCGGAGGTCGAAGAGAGAATTCTCAAGGCCCATCTCGAGCAGCACCTGGTCGTATCGACGGTCTCCCGAGAGGCGGTCGGACGGAACGTCCCGAAGTTGCCCGAGGAGCCGGTCCGCCGTCGATGCCCAGGGGTCGGTCGCTTCGCGACGGAGGTCCGGCAGCAGCCCATCGTACTGGTGGAGCCCCGAGCCGACGCCCGCTGTGGGCGAGAGTACGAACAGGTGGTCGACGACCTGACGCTCGAGGGCCGAGAGTTCCGATTCGGCGTCTGAAGTTCCCAGTCTACCACCGGCTAGGTCGGGGGGATGCGGGTGCTCCTTGATAGGAATCTACCGCTCTCTTTGACAAAAGAGTGGCGGCCGGGCGGATGGCACGTTCGCCGGTCTTCCGGAGCCTGAAGCGTCTCATTCGGTCCACGTCATCTGGCACTTCGGACAGAAGTGGTCCTGCAACGGGGTGCCACAGAGAAAGCACTCCGCCCCGGGGGCGCCGGCCGCGAGCGAGGTCGTCGCGGACGTCGCGGTCGGGAGGGGGGGTGGGGGGCTCTCGGGAGCGATCTCGGGCTGCGGTTCAGGGTCCGAAGGAGGCGGGGCCGGCGGCTCCGGAGGAGAGGCCGGCGGGACCGGTTCAGCCGTCGGCTCGGAGGTCGGGCTGGACGCGGAGTCGGAGGCTGCAGGCTCTTCCTTCTTGTCCTTCCGGAATCGGCGGAACAGGGAGGCCATGCCGATCCCCTCGACACCGGGCGGCCCTTTACGCTTCCCTCCCGCAGTCGCACGAGAGGCCGCCGGCATAGCCTTTTGGCTCTACCGGGAGTCCGACGGGCGTGGGCGCCACCCCGACCGAGCGATTGCAGGAGCTGGGCGTGAAGCTGCCGGCGCCGCCCCAGCCGGCGGGGACCTACACCTCGGTCGTCGTGAACCAGGGGTTTGCCTGGGTCTCTGGTCAGATCGTGCGACGGGACGGCGTCGTATGGCACCCCGGACTCGTGGGCCGGGACGTGACCCCAGAGACCGCCCAGGAGGTCGCGCGGGAGGCTACCCTCCAGGCGTTGAGCGCGCTCCACGCTGCGCTCGGGTCACTCGACCGGATCGACCGGGTGGTCCGCGTAGTGGTCTACGTCGCCTCCGCGCCGACCTTCGACCGGCAGCACGACGTCGCGAACGGTGCGACGGAGATCCTCGTCTCGCTCTTCGGAGACCGGGGACGGCCCGCGCGCGCCGCCATCGGTGTGGCCGTGTTGCCCCTGAACGCACCGGTCGAGGTGGAGGTTCAGGTCGCCCTCACCGAGGGCTGACCGGACCGATGAGCGCGTTCGAGAGAGACGGCCTGCTCCAGCGGGGTCGCGAGCTCTATACCCGGAACCTCCGACCCGGGGAGCGCGTCTACGGAGAGGAGCTGGTTCGGGAGGGGAGTGACGAGTTCCGACGGTGGGACCCGTGGCGGTCGAAGCTCGCCGCCTATCTCACGAACGGAGCGAGCCGACTTCCCTTCGACCACCCCCGTCGCGTGCTCTACCTGGGCGCCGCGCACGGCACCACGTTGAGCCACCTCTCCGACCTCCTGCCGGACAGCGAGCTCTTCGCGATCGAGAAGAGCGCGAGTACTTTCGGCACCCTGCTGGGCCTGTCCCGCCGGCGGGCCAACCTGTTCCCGATCCTCGCCGACGCCCAGTTACCGGAACGGTACGCCGCCGACGTCGGCCCGGTCGACTTCCTGTACCAGGACCTGGCTCAGCGCAACCAGGCCGAGGTCTTCCTGGAGAATGCCAGCAGCTGCCTCGTACGCGACGGCTCGGGAATGCTCATGCTCAAGGTCCGGTCGGTGACCCAGCGCAAACCGACGGCCGCGGTCGTGGCCGATACCCGGGAGCTCCTGACGCGGCAGGGATGGTCGGTCGTGGACCAGCGGGCCCTCGGCCCATTTTCTCGGGACCATGTCGCCCTCGTCCTGCGGAGGACGTAGGCACCTCTCATCGTTCATCGAGCGACCCGGACGAAAATACCCCACCCCCGGTTTTTCCTCGGGGTGGTCAGATGCCGTCGGGGCCCAACCGGGCGTTTGGAACTGGAAGGCGATCGAGGAACGTCCGCAAGGCCTGGGTGCTGATCCCGGTGCTGCCGTTCTGCCTGCTGCTCTTCTGGACGCCGGGCGCGTTCGCGGCCAGCGCGCCGGATTCCGGCGGCCTCGACGTCGGCATCCATGTCTCGGCCAACCCCGACGATGTGGGATACCCGCTGGAGCTGTCGGCGTTTGTCGAGGGACCCGCCCCGGTCCCGTTCGTATGCATCTGGACGGACAACGTGGGCACGGGCCACACGGGCCCCACCTGGACCTTCACGCCCGAGGCTCCCGGTCTCCTCGACGTCACGCTTCGGGTGGAGATGCCGAGCGGGACGGACGAAGGAGCCGCCGTCTCCATCCAGATCGTTCCACCCCCTTCGCTCGCCGCCACCATGGCCTTCGGTCAGGTCGAGGAGAATACACCTGTGCCGTGGTTCTTGCACGTCGAGGGCGGGGTCCCCCCGCTGAACGTCACTTGGAATGCGACGGACGGCGGTGGCGCCGGAAGCTTCGTCGCGTCCCAGGACGGGAATTACTCGGAGGTCCTCGACTTCGGAAGCCCGGGTCCCGCCTACGTCGAAGCGCACGTGGTGGACTCCCTGGGAGCGGTCTTCAGTGTTGACCTCCCACCGGTAACGGTCGTACCTCCGGGGCTGGTCCGTCTGATGCCGGCCTCGCTCGTGGCGGAGGTGGGATACCCCACCGCGACGACCGTGCTGGTCGCCGCGGGGACGCCGCCGTTCCGCTGGACGCTCTCGAGCACGCTCCCCCTACGTCCGGGAACGGCCTCCTCGGGCGCTTTCCCGAGCGATGGGCTGTACTCCTGGAACCTGACCTTCCTGCAGGCCGGTGCCGCGACCCTGAACCTGTCCCTCCTCGATGGGCTCGGCGTCCCGGACAACGCCACGACGGTGGTCACGGTCGTTCCGCCGCTCGGGGTGAACGTTACGGATGGGCCGGCGGGTCCCGGCGACGCATTCGAGGTCATGCTGGGGGTGGCCGGGGGGGTGCCACCCTATGCCTATCGGATGACGCTCTCCGATGGCGAGGAAGCGAACGGGTCGCTCTCCGTTCCGACGATCCTTCGCGAAGCGTTCGAGCCGAGCGCCCCCGGAGTCTACGTCGAGCACATCGACGTGACCGATGCGCTGGGCGCTTCCTGGACTGCGACTCAGCAGGTGCTCGTCGACCGGACCCCCGATCCGTCGTCCGGGTCCTCCGAGACCTCGGCGGCGGGCGTCGTCGCCCTCTGTGTCCTGGTCGCCATCGCGGGGACGCTGGCCCTGTTCCGGTGGCGGCATCACCGGCGCGCCGCCCCCGATTCGGCGCGAGCCCCATCGGCCCTGCCGACGGTACGCTCGATCCTCGAGAGAGAACAGGTCCTCGACCGGGAGACCCTGCTCCTCCTTGGCGAAGAGGCCGGGGAGTCCAGCGACGCGGTGTCCACGGCATTGCAGACGCTCCTCCAGACGGGGCTCGTGACGGAGGAGGCCGGTCCCGGCTCGGACCAGGTCCTTCGCTGGCGGGGCCCGACTCGCCCGGAGGCACCGCCATGAACGGTCTCCTCTCCCTGCGCTTCCTCACCGTCACCGGCGCCGTCCTCGTCGCGCTGTCGACCTCGATCACGGGAACGGGCCTCCCGGCCGCGACCCTCGGCCATGTCGAGTTCCCTGGCGTGACGGACACGAACCCGGCCGTGACCAACTTTAGTGCCGCCGTGGGCCGCCTGGTGACCCTAGCGGCGGTGGCCGGCGGAGGTCTCCTCTCGCTGGTCTGGGCCCGCGTCGCGCTGAGCTGGTTCTCTCACGACTCGATGAAGAAGGTCCTGGCGAAGGAGCGGGCCCGGGACGCGCTCATCGGCACGCTGCTCTTCGTGGGCGCGATCAGCGGTCTGATCTGGGCACTCGCCAACTGGGTCGTGACCGGGACCTGAGCGGGACGGCGGGGCTCCATGGTCGATTGGAACTCCATTGACTGGAATGCGATCGTACAGGCCATCCTGTTCGCCCTGTTCGCCGCCGGCACCGCGATCCTGAACGTCATCATCCAGCCCACGTACAACAACCTGGTCGTTCCCGAGCTGTCCGCTCCCTCGCTGTATCCCTCGCTGGCTCATCCGGGCGCGGGCGAGGGTTTCCTCGCTGTCGCGGTTCGCTTCAGCGATTTCCTCGTCACGAACCTGGTGGACCCCAGTGTCGCTCTCGTCCTGGTCGGCGTCGCCGCGCTGTACCTGGTCCGGTCGTTCTCGTACCGGGTGGGCGTCGGGATGGAGTCCCTGCTCCCCCGGTTGGTCGTGGCCATACTGGGCGCGAACTTCACCATCCCCATCCTGGCGGCACTGCTCGACGTCGGCGGCGACGCATTCCATCTGCTCTCAGGATTCGACGGAGGCGCCTGGCGGAACTGGGGAAATCTGGTCCCGCTGGGCGGCGCTGTGTTCTCGTGGGACAACGGGGTACTGGCCTTCGTCGTGAGCTTCGCCCTGTTCTCGATGGTCCTCGCGCTCGCGACCGTGGTGGCGCTGCGGGACGCGATGATCGCCGTACTGGTCGTCCTGCTCCCGCTCTTCACGCTCCTGTGGGCGCTTCCTCCGTTCGCCGCCCTCGCGCGTCGCGGATGGAGCCTCCTGGTCGAGCTCGCCTTTGTGCCTGCCGTGATGCTCGTCCCCCTCGAGCTGGCCGTCGGCTCCTCGTCCATCCTTCTCGTGCTGGCGTACCTTTCGATCGCCGTCGGGTCCCCGTATCTGGTCTCGCTCTCCCGGGCCCAGCTCGGGGGCATGGGCTTCCCGTCCGCCGGGGCTACCCTCACGGGCGGGCTCCAGCGCGGCCTGGTCGTGGCCTCGCTGACCTCCCAGGGCACGACGAACTCCTTGGCCACCGCGTCGAGCTCGACCGGCCGCGCCGCTCAAGTCGGGTCGGCGGTCCGGTCGGTCGCCAATCAGTTCGGGAAGGCCCCTCTCCCGGGCGGCATCGCTCTCGGTGCCGGGCACGCCGTGGCCCAGGGCTCTCGTCAGCTCATTCGACACTTTCAGCATCCCACGCCGGCCACGCCGCCCGTGCCCGGCCATCCCGCCCGGACCGGCGCTTCGCCGCCTGCGCCGGCCCGGACCCGGCCCTGAGTGGAGGAGCCGTGGTCGAGGACACCGGCCGCCTTGGCGAGATCCCATTCCTCACCCTCTCCGACCGGAGCCTCCACCTGGGCCCGTTCACTTCGGGCCGGGGGCTCGTGACCTTCCTCTCCGCGACGATCGTCGGCGCCATTGTCGCAGCTGCCAGTACGGCGGTGCTCTGGCTCCCCTTCCTAGGGGTCGGCGCGCTCCTCGCCTTCGTCCGGGTCGAGGGACAGCCCCTCGACGAGTACGCCCTCGGCTACGTGCGATACGGTCTGCGCACAACCCTGGGCGACCCCGTGGGGCGACGGCCGCGACATCGGGGGCTCCCCGATGCGGCCGACCGGCGCATCCGGGCCCGTGGCGTACCCGTCGCATATCTGCCGCCCGACGAATTGCAACGTCTCTTCGCCGGATGGCGGGCCGCGCTCAGCGCCCTCGATGGCCCGGTAGCCATCCGCGTGTCCGCCGAGCGTTTTTCCTCGCTCCCCTACCTGCCGGCCGATCGCCCGATAGGGACGGCGGATCGGGAGGCGTTGACCTCCTACCGCGAGCTGGTGCGGCTGCTACTCGCCTCCCGACTCCACCGACGGGTCGAGCTGAAACTCGGAGCCGGCGGGCCGGAGGCCCAGGACGCGACCGAGGAGATGCTCGGCGCTCTCCGGAGGCTCGGCATTCCCGCGGACCTCGACACCGGTGACCGGCGGGCCGGCCGGATCGGAGGGTCGGGGTCCCGATGAGCGGCCAGCTTCCGGCGGGCGGACCGGGAGATGTCGACCCGCTCCCGGCCTCAGTGGTCGGTGCCGTCCTCGCGACCGCCGGGACCCTCGCGTGGCCTCCGCTCCGGGGCGCCGTCCTGTGCCTCTCGGTGCTGGCGACCGTCATCGTCTGGATGCGGGCCGTTCGGATGTTCCGGACCCGGCGGTCCACCGGGTACGAGGCTCGGCGGCTCTGGCCGCTGGCGGCCGTGGGACTGGCCGGCTGGCTCGGTGCCGGCGTGGCGGAGGCGATCGTCCCCTCGAGCGCGGTGTGGTCCATGATGGCGCTGGCGGTGAGTCTCTGGCCACTCTCCCGAGTCGCGGGGGTGCTCCACTGACATGCCCGGGACCTCGGAGCGCTTGTCGGAGGGCCGGAGCTGGGCCTCTCTCGGGACCCGCGTCGATGCGCCGGTCCTCGTGACCGACCTCCCGGCGGCCGTCCCCTTCGGATTCCTGGGGACCGTGCTTCCGACGTCCGAAGCCGCCGAGCTCCAGGTCACGCTCCATCGGCTGCCTCGGGGAGAGGCCCTCAGCCTCGCCGAGAAGGCGGCGGCCACCGCCGAGGCCGACCTCGAGACCCGGGTGAACCGCCCGGGTGCACGCCCGTCCGAACTGGCGCACGACGCCGAGAGCGCCCGCGACCTCGCCGCCCGGGTCGCCGCCCGGGACCAGGACCTCTGGACCACGGGGATCAGTTTTCACGCCTACGCCAACGGGCGGGCCCGGGCGGAACAGCTCCGGCGGAAACTGGTGCACCGGCTGAACGAGCTCGGCTTCCGGTGCCGGATCCCGACCTTCGAGATCGGGTTGTTGCCGCGGGATCCTCCGCTGCCGGACCGCGGCCCCCGGCCGACGGGATACTGGCACACCCTGCCCACCGACGCGGTGTCCGCCCTGTTTCCCTTCGTGGATGAGGGAATCCACGAGCCGCATGGGATCCTGGTCGGACTCCTGCTGGCCGACGCCAATCCGATCTTCCTCGACCGATGGTCCCACAGCAGCCAGTCGTGGGGTCTCTTTGGAGGCACCGGTTCCGGAAAGTCCTTCGCCGCCGCTCTGTGGTCCCTTCGCTCCCGCTGGACCGAGCCCGATACCCAGGTGTTCTTTGTCGACCCCCTGGGAGAGTTCGCGAGCCTCACACGACGACTCGGGGGCGTCGTCCTCGACCTGGGGGCCCGGGGCTCTGGCCATCTCAACCCGCTCGACCCCATTTCGACCGGCGGGGACCGCGAGGCGAAGGCCGCCCGGGTCGGCACCATGCTCCGGGCACTCTTCCCCAGTCTCTCCGACGCGGAAGCCTCCCGGCTCGACACCGCGGTGAGCCGACTCTATCGCGGTCGGGCGCCGGTACCCGAGTGGTCGGACCTGATCCAGGAGCTCGGCGGCCGACCCGGTGAGGACCGGCTCCAGGATCTCCTTACGGTCTTCTCGGCGGGATCCCTTCGGTATCTGGATGGGCCCACAACGGTGGCGCTCGACGGGTCGCCGCTCGACCTCGACCTTCACGACGTCCCGGTCGAGCAGCTTCCGTTCCACCTGACCTATGCGCTGGACGCCCTCATGGCTCGGCTCCGGGCGGATGACCGTCCCAAGCTCGTCGTCATCGACGAGGCGCACTACCTCACACGGCACCCTGCGACCCTGGAGTTCTTCGACCAGCTGGTCCGGCACGTCCGGCATTACCGGGCAGGGGTGCTGGTCCTGAGCCAGAGCCCGGACGACTTCCTTGCGACGGCCCCGGGGCGGTCGCTGCTTCGGAACCTGCGCGCCACCCTGCTCTTGCGGTTGAACGAGGTATCCTCGCAGGCCTGCGAGTTCTTCCGCCTCACGGCCGCCGAGGCCGGCTGGCTTCCGAACGCCCGCCTTCCCGCGGAGGCCGGCTACTCGGAGGGGCTGTTGCGATTCGGCCCGCAGCACCTCCCGCTGGCCGTCGTGGCGACCACGCCGGAATACGAGTGTCTGCAAGGGACCCGGGGGGAGGCTACGGACCGACCCGACGCGGACCCCAGTTCGGCTCGAACGGCACGTTTAAGTCCGCCGGCCCGGGAGGCTCCCCTCGATGGCGGAGATCGCCCCGGCGACTCAGGAGGGGCCGGCACGCCGTCGGCGTGACTCCTGGAACCTCCGGCACATCGTCGAGGACGTCACCGGACGCTCCATCGAGGACATGCAGGACCCCGACCGCCCGGCCCATCCCTTTCTCAAGGCCGTCCCTCCCCCGGCGAGCCCGGGGGCTCCGAAGCTGGCGGCGTCGACCGCGACGATCTCCGAGGACGATGGGGATGCGCAGTGGGTCGACGACCCGGTGGCCCGGATCCACCCACCGCTGGTGGGCGAGACCGGTCGAAGCTTCCACGGGACCGCGCACGAGCACCACCAGCCGACGCTCGACGAGATGGGCCCCAGCCCCGAGCCCCCGACCCCGGGGACGCGCCCCCACACTCCCGGCCCATCCCGCCGTCCGGAGCGGATCTATCTCCACTATCTGTTGCTCCACATGGACCGGCTCTCGGACGCCTCCCTCAAGTACCTTCAGCGGGCCGTCGAGGAAGAGGTCGGGCACCGCAAGCTCTAGGCCCGGCGGCCTAGTGGCGGCCGGCCACTGCCCGCCGGAGCGCCCGCACGCGCGCGGGGTCGAGCTCGACCCCGATCGCGTGTCGGCCCAGCTTGGACGCCTCCCAGAGAGTCGTCCCCGTCCCGGCGAAGGGATCCAGCACCGTGTCGCCGACGACCGAGAACATCCGGATCAGCCTCCGCGGGATCTCCGGCGGGAAGGCGGCCGTCCGGCCCCCGGGCTGCGTCTGCGAACGACCGCGGATGCCGTCCCAGACCTGGCTGAACCACCGGTCCCGTTCGGCCTTGGTATACTGGCTCCGGTGCCGATCCTTGGAGCCGGCCGGGAAGCGACGGAGTCCGCCCTTGCGAAACACGAGGATGAACTCGCAGTCGAGGGTCACGTAGGCGTTCGGAGGAAGGAACCCGGAGCCGAGGAAGGCATTCGGCTTGTTGGTCGGCTTCCTCCACAGGATGTACGGGAGGGCACTCAGCCCGAGGCCGACGGCCGCCTGTGTCACGCGCGCATGGTTCGGCCATAGCCGGAACTCGCCCTCCACGGTCCTCAGGGCGTCGCCGATGTTCACCGTCAGGAGACCCCCCGGGACCAGGACCCGGGCGCATTGGGCCCATACGCGATCCAGTTCGCGATGCATCGCGTCGAACCTCGTCGCTCCCCAGCTCGCGAACAGCTCGTCCCACTGGGCGATCATGGGGTACGGCGGAGAGGTGACCACGAGCGCGACCGAGGCGGTGTCGACGCGTCGCATCATCCGGGCATCGCCGGCGAGGACGCGGACCGTACCCGGAGGGACCACGGGAGCGGGGTACGCGGCTTACCGTTTATAGTCCGCAACGCCTCGATGGCCCGTGAAGCTCGACCATCCGATTCTCCAGGTCGCACTCGACTTCGAGAATCTGTCCCGGGCGCTTCAAGCGGCCAAGGAGGCCGTTGACGGCGGAGCGGATTGGGTGGAGGCGGGGACCCCGCTCGTCAAGAGCGAGGGGCTGGACGCGGTTCGGGAGCTCAAGCGCGCGTTTCCGAACCGTCGGATCGTCGCCGACCTCAAGGTGATGGACACGGGGGCGTTCGAGGTCGAGATCGCCGCCAAGGCCGGCGCCGACCTGGTCACGGTCCTGGGCGCCGCGGACGACGACACGATCGCGGACGCCGTTCGAGGGGGGGAGAAGTACGGCGCCGAGATCATGGTGGACCTGCTCAACGTATCGGACCCGGTGGCCCGCGCGAAGCGGTGTGCGGAGCTCGGAGCGGCCGCCGTGTGCTGGCACATCGGGATCGACATGCAGATGGCCGGCAAGACCCCGTTCGCTGCCCTCGAGGCGCTGGCGAAAGGATCTCCGATTCCGGTGGCGGTGGCGGGAGGCCTGAACTCAGAGACCGTCGCGCAGGCGACCCGGGCCGGCGCGCAGATTCTGATCGTCGGGGGCGCGATCACGAAGAGCCCGGACGTGGCCGCGGCGACGCGTCAAATCCGGGAGGCAATCGAAACCCGGACGGAAGTGGCGACCGAGCTGTTCCATCGGGTCAGCGAGGCCGACATCCGGCAGGCGTTCCTCAAGGTCTCCACCCCGAACATCAGTGACGCCCTGCAGCGGAAGGGGGCCCTCCACGGGCTTCTCCCGCATCACACCGACCCGAACTTCCGGATGGCCGGCCCGGCCGTCACGGTCGTGACGCGGGACGGGGACTGGGCCAAACCGGTGGAAGCCATCGACCGCGCCGGTCCCGGCGACGTGATCGTGGTCGACGCGGGAGGCGGAACGACCGCGATCTGGGGAGAGCTCGCGTCGTGGAGCGCGCACGTGCGCAAGGTGTCGGGCGTCGTCATCGACGGGGCGGCCCGGGACATCGACGCGATCCTGGCGCTCGGGTTTCCGGTCTTCAGCCGATCCCTCTCCCCGAACGCCGGCGAGCCGAAGGGCCACGGGGAGATCGGCGTGGAGGTGATCGTCGGTGGGCAACGGGTCCGGCCCGGCGATTGGATCGTGGGAGACGCGTCGGGGCTGGTCGTCGTGCCGAGGGAACGGGCGCAGGAGATCGCCAACCGGGCGCTCGATGTCCTCGAGCACGAGAACCGGGTCCGCGAGGAGATCCAGCGGGGGAGCACGCTCGGCCAGGTGCAGAAGCTGGAGCGCTGGGAACGGGTCGGCTGACCCCGGCGCCCGAAGGTGGATAAGCCCCGGCGCTCCACCGCACGAGGAGCTCCCGTAGTCTAGTCCGGTCAAGGATAGAGGGCCTTCGAGGCGGGGACGCACCCCGCCAAGGACACCCTCCAACCCGGGTTCAAATCCCGGCGGGAGCATCCCACAGACGACCTGATGCCCACTCTTCCGTGCTAACTCTCGCACCGACATCGTCGGTGGACTGCGTCGGCCTCGAGTGGTTCCGTACCGCGTCAAGCCCGCAGGTCAGGGGGGATTGCGTGGCCCATGAATCGACAGTTACAGCCAACGCATACAGGCTAGCGGTGGAGGGCGCTCTGAATGGGGAGCGGCTAAGAGTCCGATGACAACGGGCCGAGTGTTTCGCTATCTGCACCCGCGTAGGGGCCAGAAGCCGAAATTGTGAAGGCCGTTCCGACCGGCACACCACCCAGCACGCCGGATCCGAAGTAGAAATACAGCTGGTCGCCGTCGCTGAGAATGGACCCCGAAGCCGGGGCTGTGCGGGCGGTCGCGGAACACGCCCCCGACGTGCCGTTAGTGCTCCAAACGGACGCCACCCATGTCCCTATCGCTTGGCCGGAGGTCGAGGCAACGCAGACAGAGGCAATCGGGAGGGGACTCGTGAAGGCCGCGGAAAAGGAGAAGTTAGTCATTGGATCAGGCGAACCCCCCAGGACTACAATGGCGTAGGCAGCCGAGTCCCCCGAGGAGTCGTTTGAAATGGCACCCAGCCCAGCAAGGCAACAAGGTGCGGTACTATGGGAATTGGGGTGCGCCATTAGACCGACAAGCCCGTAAACTGTGAGCGAAACGACAACAGCCGCTGCCACAGCGAGGCCCAGCACAACATAGGTTCTCTTTCGCCGCTTCGGCACTCCGCTGTGGGGAAGGGTGCTGGGGATCGCGCGGCAATCTGCCTCGTCGGTCGTACTCGCCTCCAAGCTCTGCTGCGTGACAGATTAGATCGGGCACCCCCTAGCAATGGGGGTCGGGTTACATCGAGACGACGAGGACATACTGGCTGATGAAGTAGATAGGCCCATTGGTTGCATTCTCGTCCTCAGCGTAGAGACTCATTACGTACGAGTTCACCCCAGGCCAAGATGCGCTCACGTCGAAGTAGCCGTTCGGCCCCGAACCGGGAGATTGAACGGTAGAGAAAGACGGACTGAAAGTTACATCCGAGCAGGGCAGGGTGCAGTAATTGTAGTAATACGAAACCGGGATGCCGCCGGTGAGGTCTGCCAACGGATCCATGGAAACTCCGAACGAGAACGAACACTCAGCGCAGACCACCTCCACGTAGTACATGTTTGCGCCGAAAGGATTCCCAAGCCAGACTTGATATGGTAGGTTATCGATATTTATCGACTCTCTGCCGCCGCTAAAGCTGTACGTGCACTGGACCGCCTGGTTTACGCGCTGATTCTGGTTGCATGAATAGTCAGGCCCCGGAGGGTAGGATGAGCCTGCGGCTGCGGCATGGAACCATCCCCAATTGAACTGAGTGCCCGCCGGGACAGAAATGTTGGTATGGAAGTTAAATGCCGGAAAGGGCTCGACCGAGTTGGTGCCATAGATTTCCTCGTAGACCGTAAAACCCACTGGCTCATACTCGGGCACGCAGGAAGGGTAGGTCGTGAGGCAGTAGTGCCAGCCGAGGAAGAATTGAATTTCTCCGTAGCGGTACTCGGTGAAGGAATCTAGAAGAGTATGAGCGTTGCTGGGGCCCATGTAGTAAAGATATCCGTTGAACAGGGTGATGCCGTGCCCAAGCTCTACCAGTTGCATCTCCTCCTCATACTTTGTGTTCGGGTCGAGGAGGTATTCGTAGGTGTACCACGCCCCTGATGATGCAGTGCAGTTAGTATTGGTCGTAGACCCCCAGCATGTACTGAAGTAGGCGCACCAAGTGTTGCTACCGGAACACGGCGCGCTGGTGTTCGTTACATCCCAAGAGCCTACGATAATTCCCTCTTGATCGTAGACGTTTGCAGTGTCCCACGTCGATGCAGCCGCGTAAACGGTATCGCTCTGCGAGAACCCCTCCGGAGTCGTTATGTTGAAGAAAATCGCGCTTGTCGTTTCATTCGTGCTTTCGTCTGCCACTCCAAAGAACCAGTGTGGGTCGGCCGAAGACGTCCTGTTGCCCAAGACCGCGGCGGTCCTGTTTCCGGGGAGGACAGCGTTGCTTAGGACGTTAGAAGGGCCAAGTTCTGTAAAGGCAGAGGGATCGGCAGAACTGTTTGCCGGTGGGTCTGCGACGGGAGCGACTCCTACTCCCGGCGAAGCTTCGGTATTGCCGGCGAAGTGTCCCATCGGGCTTAGCACGCTAATCACTACGAAAATCAGTACCGCAGGAACAGCGGCCACAAGATTTAGCTGAGCCCTCGAAGCGTTTTAGCATTCGGGGGGGCCTGTCGCGACGAGCGACTCGGTGAGTCCCGCTCCTCCCAGCTAGGAATCTGCGAGTGTCGCCAACAAGAGACCCAATGTGTGAATCGAGTGGGCGGGACTCCTCTAGCCGGTCCCCCTGTACGCCGCCCATACTCGTCAGCGGAGCGTCGAGAAGCTTGCCCTTGCCCTAGCTTTGGTGGCCTAACAGAGCAAACTGATCTTCGGCCTCGACTGGCCCAACTACTCCCTGACCGAGTCCCTTGGGATGGTCGGGGCTCGGGAGATTTCCGACCCGGACAGCGAACCCATTTGGCGGGACGATGCCACCGGTGTGCTCGGGCCCTCAGGATAGGAGCCTCCGCCTCCCGGGCTCTACGCTCGGGAGCTCCCTGACCGCCGGACCGGAGGCTCGACCGAGACACCAAGGAACTCCTTGGACCATTTCGCGACCAGCGCATCCCGGCGGGGCTTGTAGACCACTCCGTAAAAGTCTCGACCCGACCGGAGGGTCCGCTCGTCGAATCCTTCCATGATGCTCATGGCCTCCTTCCAGGCTCGGTCAAAATTGGCTTCGTCGCCGAAGCGCGCGGCGACCTGACGCTGGAATGCCTCGGGGGTCTGGGTCTCCCCGCCGATCGTGAAGCGCAGGGTCGGGGACGACGGGTCCCGGTACGCCTCGTCGTTGCCGAGCGAATACAGGTTCTTCTCGGGTTCCGGCGCCGACCCGGTCCTCCCCTCCGGCGGCGCGCTCCGGCTTCCCCCGAAGCCGCGCTTGGCGGCCGCATAGAAGATGGCCCGGTTGAGCCCCCAGGAATACGCCGAGTCCTGGGCCAGGCCGAGCTGCCGCGCGCGGGCGGCTTGCAGTGTCGCCATCACCGTGAAGCGGGTGATCCTGCGCACGGGCGCTCTCGGCATCTCGTCCTCGAGCCGACCGACCGCGCCTCACGCGCTCACGCAGGATAACGGCTCTGCTCGCGGCGACGCGGACGAATCTTATGGACCGCCGACGTGCGCTCCGGTCGATGGGAGTGACCGAGCCACGGGACGCTGAATCAGCTCCGGTGCGGCGGGTTCGACCCGAGGATCGGAGTCGGCGCGCCGTCCCCGTCCGGGCCTGCACCTTCGACTGCTACGGAACGCTCATCGATTGGCAGAGAGGGATCGAGGAGAACCTTGGAAACCGGCTGCGGGCGGCGGGTCTGAAGGGCTCGCGACGCGTGTTTCCGGTCTACGATGCGGCCGAACGAGAACTCGAAGGCAGCTACGCTCCCTACCGGGACATCCTCGCCGCTTCGGCCCTCCGAGCGGCCGACCGACTCGGCGCCCCGCTGTCCGACTCGGCGGCCCGCGAGTTCGCTACCAGCCTGCCGTCGTGGCCGGCATTTCCGGACACGGCGGAGGTGCTCCGCGACCTCGGGCGGCGAGGGGTCCGCCGCTACATACTGTCCAACGTAGACCGGGACCTTCTCTCCGAGACGATACGCCGAAGTTCCCTCGAGGTGGACGGCGTCGTCACGGCGGAGGACGTGCACTCCTACAAGCCGGCGCCCGCCCACTGGACGAGGTTCTTCCGCGACACGTCGACGTCCCCCACCGATGTGCTCCATGTGGCCCAGAGCCTGTTCCACGACATCGTCCCGGCCGATGCCCTGGGCATTCGAACCGTCTGGGTCAACCGGTACGGCCTCCGGCCTCCGGCAGCTCTTCGGGCCACGTACACGCTCCCCGATCTCCAGGGGCTCCCGTCACTTCTGACTGGATGAGGCCCCCTGCCCCGTCTCGGGGACCGGTCCCGACGGCTCGGAACGACGGAGGATCCCGGGCAGGAACAGGAGGGCGGCCAGGAGACTTCCGATCGCAGCCACCACGAAGACCGTCTGGACCGGGACGGCCCGGGCGAGCAGCACGCCTGCGACCACGCCTCCGACGAGGCCTCCAAGGTTGAAGGCGGCCGTGAGCAAACCCACGGCCCGACCCCGTTGGGAGGGGGCGCTCAGGAAGGCGGCCTCGCGCACACCGGCCACCGTGAAGAAGACGGCGACCGGAAGGCTCCACACCGCGAACACGACCGGATACGTCGGCGATACCGCGATCGCGGTCCAGATCACGGAGTAGACCAGCGCGAACGCCAGGAGGCTCCGACGTCGGGTCTGGGAGGTCTCGGCCCACCGACCGGAGAACGGCGACGCGAGCAGGTTCAGCGTCGAGGAGACCGCCACCCAGACCGCCAGCTGCACGGTCGTATTGGCCGGTATCCCGAAGAGCCCGTGGTTCCCGAGACTGCTGGCCAGGTACACGGGAATCGCCGTGACGGCGATGTAGCGAACCGACGAGACCGCTGTCGTGGCGCCGGCGAGCCCAAACACTCCCGGGTTGGTCGTCGGAGTGAACTGTGCGGGCGCCGTCGCCGGCTTCGCACTGACTGAGTCGCCGGCCAGACCGAATACCACCGCCGACAGGCCGCTGGACCCGCCCAGCAGTGCCACGAGCTCCCAGCCAGCCGAGGATGCGAGGTGGAAGCCGCTGCCGAGGAGGATGGGAATGGCAACGACCACCCCGAGCAACATTCCCGCATTCTGGGCGAGCTGCAACCGACCGAGCCGAAACGCCGCGGACGCCGATCGGTCTTCGGTCGCCTGGGTGGTGGCGAGCACGACGGCCCCAAACAGGCCGCTCTGGACGATGCGGACCGCGAACAGGCCCGCGGCATCGAGGACAGGGAACACGGCGAAGAGGGGTACCTGGAGCAGCATCGCCACGACGAGCGGAACCCGGCGCGCGCCGGTGCGGTCGGCGAGCCACCCCCATCCCCACGAGGACACGGTCTGGGCCAGCAAGGGAGCGCCGACGACCAGTGTCGCGAGCAGTGGCCCGCCGCCTTCGGCAAGCTCGGCCAGCGGCAGTACCGCGAGGAGGATTCCGTAGCCCGCGTAGGCGAGCCAGACCCCCCCAAACGTGTACGAAAAGGAGAATCGATCCACCGGCGGCGACGCCGCCCCGTCGGTCTGTGCCCCGCCGATCCCCACGGCACCGTCACGAGCCACGAGGCATTAGCGCCCACCCCCGGCGCTCCTGCCGGCCGATCGGTTCAGAGGCCGGCCCAGAGGCACAGGAACAGCACCCCGACCGTGATTCCCGTCAGAGGCAGGCCCACCCGGACGAAGGACCGGAGACCGATCCGTAGACCGGCGCGCTCCGCCTGCTCCACGACGATCAGATTGCTCGCCGCTCCCAGGAGGGTGAAGTTGCCCGCGAGGGTGCTCCCGGCGGCGAGCGCCATCCAGGCCCAGGGCGTGGCACTCCCGTAGCCGAGGCCGTGCAGGAGCGCGATCTGGAGACCCACCCACGGCACGTTGCTCACCAGTTGTGGCCCTCCGATACTCGTCAGGAGTATCGCGCCGAGCGCGGCCACCCGGTCGCTCGGTCCGGGAATCGGAAAGACGTGCTCCAGCGCCGCGACGACGCCACCGTTGACGGCCCCCGCGACGACCACGAACAGGCCCGCGAACAGGATCAGTATCGACCAGTCGACCCGGCCGAGCAGGCTCGAGCGCCCCGGACTTGCGACCAGCATTACGAGGGCGGCGCCGAGGGCGACCGCGTAGAGCGGCACCGCGGGACCCCCCGTGTACGCGGCCACGAGGTCCGCGGTGACCAGTCCAATCATCGTGACCGGGAAGATCACCAGCACCGGATGCCGGAGAATCCGTGGGAGCAGGTCCCCTGCCGGGAAGAAAGGTACCGGGGTCGCCAGCGCGGTACCGCGGGCCTCCAGTTCCCGGGCCAGCGGCCGACCGAACACGTACCGGAGGTACAGGCCTCCCAGGAGGATGTTCACGACCGTCGGCACGAGGAGATACCGCAGGAAGGTCGCGACCGGCGCGGCCACCCCGCTGTCCAAGGAGACGAGCAGGTTCTGCGGGTTCCCAAACGGGGTCAGTACGCTGCCCACGGTCACGGAGAACGCCAGGGTCAGGAGCAGCGGCTCCGGCGAGGTCTGGATCCGACGGGCGACCAGGAAGAGCAGGGGGACCCCGATGAGGACGAGTGCATCGTTGAGGATGAACGCCGACAGGAGTGCGAATGCGACAAAGAGCACCATCGGAACATCGGCCCAGCGGCGAGCCCGTCCGAGGATCCAGCGGGCCAGGTGCTCCAGGGCTCCGGCCGCATCGAGCGCGGTCGCGAACAGGAAGAGCGAGAACAGGAACACCAGGATCGGTACGTTGGCCCCGATGGCCGCGGTGGCGCCATTCACGGGCAGGGCCTCGGTGGCGACCATCAGGAACGCCCCCGCCGCAAAGATCACCCAGATCGGTGGTCCCCGGCGCAGCAGCTGCCGAAGGATTACTCCCCCAACGGTGAGGATGAGGAGGAGCGCCGCGACATCGTTCATGGCCGGTGGCCTTCCCCCCGGCCAGGGCGCTGAACGTGCGGCCCCAAAGCAGTGCGCTCCACGTGTACTAACGCGACGGCGGCGTGGGGGCTTACGAGAGACTCCCCCGCGCGGTTCAATGGGGATGGGCGTGCGCCCGGAAGGTGCTCATGGCTGCCCCATGTTCGCGAGAACGATCTCGGTGTAGGCGCAGACCCGGGGGGCCGTTACGGCGAACAGGATCGCTGCGACCACCTCCCGATTGCTGAGGCGCGCCCCGGGGGCCGGACTCCGGCCGGCCTGCCACTCCGGCTGGAGCGGGTCCGTGTTGTCGAAGTCCGGAGGATAGATCGCCGTCACCCGGATCCCCTGCGCCCTCAGCTCCGCGGCCAGATGTTCGCTGATCCCGGCCTGGGCGAACTTGGCGGCGGTAAAGGCGACCGACGCAACCCCGGGTTCCCGGCCCCGCAGTCCCGACGTCGACACGATGTTCACGATGTCGGCGGCGGCGGACTTCCGGAGGCCCGGGAGAAGCCCCTTCGTTACGAGGAGCGTTCCGGCGCCTGCGGCTGTCACGGTCGCGACGATGGCGGAATCGCTCAGGTCGGCGAGTTTGCCGGACAGCCAAGGGGCTCCGTTATTCACCAGCAAATCCACCGTCGAGTTCCGGTCCAGCGTGGTTCTGCACGCACGACCGACGCTCTCAGGGTCAGCGAGATCGCATCGGACCGTTTCGACCGCGTCGCCGGTACGCGCTGCGATGTCCGAGGCGACCGCCTCGAGCTTGGTGGGGTCGCGCCCCATCAGTACCAGGTGCGCTCCCTCATCGGCCGCGACGATGGAGAACGCTCGGCCCAAGCCTCGGCCCGCCCCGGTGACCACGACCCGACGACCGGCGAGGACCCCGGGGGCCGTCATGGACGCCCGGTACCGGGGTCGTACCGGGCAGAAGTCCGGTTCGTCCCAACGTGGCTCATCTGATCCACCGGCGGGAGGAAGGGCCCGCCCCTAATGACCGTAGCCCGAGCGTGGGGTTCACCCGGTCCGGAGGGGCCGAGCCACGGTGGCGCGTTATGCGGCAGCTCCCGCCGGGATCCTCGGAGCCGCATCGGCCGGCCGGTACATGCGGAACAGGTGGACCATGAGATACAGCACCGCTCCGATCGCCAGAAAGGCGAACAGGTCCCCGAGAAACTCCTCGAGGGTCGCGAACGCGACGAAGAACGTCAGCAGCCCCAGGCAGAGGTATGCTACCTGGGAATCGTGCCTCCGTTCTCCGAACCGGGCCCGCACGATCCAGAGACAGGCGAGGGAGTAGGCCCACCCGACGGCGACGGTGAGGAACGGGTCCTGGAACCGGCCGGGCAGCCCCAGAAAGATGACGAAGAAGCCCCACACGAATGCGGCGCCGAGCCAGAACGCCGCGCGCGGACTCAGGACCGGTTCCAGCGTCCGGGGCCGAAGCCAGTCGGCGGGGATCTGCCACGCGGCGAGCGCGAGGCCGAGGATAGAGACCAGGCAGGCGAGCAGGAGCGTAGGGGAGAGCGTGAAGGACCGCACGAAGAGGAAGAACATCGCGGTCACGGTCACCAGATAGGCCCCGAAGGTCCACGCCACTCCGCGGTCCGAGAGGAAGCGAACCGTACGCACCGTCGGGAACAGCAGTCCGGTAAGTGCGATCGGGAGAGCGATGCTGAACACGGCGTGGAAGACCGTGAGCTCGCCGACCCAAACCCAATTGACCCCCGCCCAGTGGGTGTACGGCCCGAAGTCCGGCCGCCCGATCTCCGCCCAGTCAAAGAACGTCTTCGTTCCCAGGCCCTCTTCCACGATCGCGTAGGCTCCCCCGAGCAGCAGGACCGGGGCCCACCCCCGATTCCACCGCAGCGTGACCTCCCGGATCACCAGCACGCCGCCTCCGTAGAGCCCGAGCAGGAACAGGTCCGCGACCGGGTTGAGGAGAGATGCGACGCGCGTGGATCCGGTAAGGAGCTCCGGGATCAGGATCGACAGGCCCACGAGGACGAGCGCCGGCCGGTGACGCCGGTACCAGGTCCGAGCCAAGACGAGCCGGCCGCCCGCCGCGGTCGTAGGCGGCACGGGCGAGCTCGAGAGGGGTCCTTGCATCGTGACCTGCGCCTCGCGCACAGAACTTCGGTTCCGGGATACTTCAAGGCGGCGACAGGCCCGTAGTGCGCGGCGGCGCGTTCGGAGCGCCGGGCGTCAATGCTTTCCGCCGTCGAGAGTCGCCCGCCCCATGCCCTCCTCGAAGTCCGCCGTGCACATGATCGCGGACCGGTCCCTGCACATTCTCGTCACCGGAGCGACGGGACAGCAGGGAGGCACCCTTCTGCGGCGTCTCAAGGCACGGGGGCATCGGCTGCGCGCGCTCGTTCGCGACCGCTCCTCGCCCGGTGCGAAGGCGTTGCAGGCTCAGGGTGTCGAGGTGTTCCCGGGCAGCTTCGACGACCCCGCCTCCGTCGAACGGGCAGCCCAGCTCGTGGACGCGGCGTTCCTGATGGGAACCCCCGTCGCGGGCGCCGAGACGGAACAGCGCCAAGGCGAGTCCGCCATCGACGGACTGCGGGCCGCAGACGTCCCGTTCGTCCTCTACTCCTCCGTCGCGTCGGCGAGCCAGCACACCGGGATCCCGCACTTCGACAGCAAGTTTGCCGTCGAGCATCACCTCCGCAGCAGTGGCCTGCCGTTCGCGATCGTCGCTCCGGTCGCGTTCATGGAGAACGTCGTCGCACCGTTCGCGCTTCCCACGCTCCGGCAGGGAGCCTACGCCTCGGGCGTGCCGGCGGAGAAGCCCGTGCAGATGATCGCTCTCGAGGACCTCGCCGCCTTCGACACCCTCGTCCTCGAAGGATCGGGTCGATTCCGCGGTCAACGCGTGGAGGTCGCTGGGGACGAGCTGAGCCCGGCCCAGTTGGCCACCACGCTGAGCCAGCAACTGGGCCGACCGGTCCGGCTGCAAGCCGTCCCGCTGGATGCGCTCCGGGCCCGCAGCCCGGACATGGCCAAGATGACCGAGTGGCTCGGTCAGCACGGATACGGGGTCGACATTGCGCGCCTCCGCCACGACTACCCGGAGGTCGGGTGGCACCGCTTCGGCGAGTGGGCGAGCGAGCAGGACTGGAACCGCCTGCTCAGTCCGACCTAGGCGGCGGGCCGGGGCCCCGGGGTGCCGAGGCGATCCGCCCCGGGCAGCTGGTGGCCGATCGTGCTCCGCAGACGACCGTGGGCAACCACGTGCCGAAGATGCCGCGACTGGGCCCGGTTGGGGCCGGTCCACTCGCGGACCCAGGGCAGCGGATACTGCACCTCCCAGAGCACCAGCCGCTCAGGCTCGGCCAGCGGTAGAGTCAGCCGGAGCTCTCCCCGGAGAGCTCTTGTCAGCCGGTCGAGGGCGAGCGACCCGTGGTCCACCGCTCGCAGGGCTGCGACGATCTTGCGGACCATTCCCCAGACGAACGACGGCGCCTTCACGTCGACGACCAGCCAGTCGCGCCCGGCTCGGTGCACCTGGACACTCTCCAGGGTCCGCCAGGTTGGTCGGTCGACCGGAAGGTCCCGACCGAACGAGCGAGCGTCGACCTCCCCCTGAAACCTCGAGGCGGCCGACCGCCACCGGGAGAGATGCCAGCCCTCCGCCGGCTCAAAGTACCGGTACCATCGGCCCGAGGCTGACCTCGGAGAGAAATCCGGCGGAACGGGCGCGATGGCGGTGCAGTAGATATCCGGCGCCGCCCCGTTGAGGGCCCGGAGCACGGCCGCCGCCGGCAGCGCGGAGCGAAGGACCAGCGCATTGGCTCGGGCGCTCACCCCGCGGTCGGTTCGGCTGGCGACCGCCAGACCCGCCGACTCGGCCGTCGGCGCCACGCCGACACGCGGGATCGCGTCGCGCAGCGTACCCTCGACCGTGCGACGCCCGGGCTGCCGAGCCCACCCGGCGAATCCCTCTCCGTCGTAGCCGAACCGGACGAGCCAGGTCGTGGTCGTCATCGACGAACGTGCGGTCCGGCTAGGGGGCTTGGGCGGCGGAGGGCTTGGCCGAGCGATCGAGCAGGTCGCGGAAGGTCTCGAAGAACCGGAGGTACGGGTCCGTGCGCCGGCGGTCCTCGAGGTCGAGCAGGGCAATCTCGAACTGGGCTTTCGCCTTCGCATCTCCGAGCTTGGCGTGGACCAGGTACGTGCAGAGGAGCTGGTAGTTGGCCAGCACGATCGCCTCCGGCCGAGGCGTGCTCATCTCCCCCTTTCGCGGCCGGTGGATCCGATCGAGAGGGATCTTCTCCGCCACGGCCCGACGGTGGGAGAAGCCGAAGAAGTGTCCGGGGCCGAGGACGCGCGTGACCTCCTTGACGCTACCATTGAACGAGTTCGTGAGCCGGTCCGTCTCGTGCCAGCACCAGAGGCCGAAGCCGTAGTCCCCAGCGAGGTACTCGGTCCAGGCCCGGTCGTAGAGCTGGGCCTCCCGCTCCTCCGCACTCAGTTCGACCGGCAGCTCGGCCCGCCAGTCTCCCAACAGCGCGTCGACCCGCATCGTGGGCGAGAAGACCTTGAACGCAGGCACCGGGGCCACGCCACTCATCGAGGGATCGCGGGCCCCTGAGCTTCGGCGCCTTATGCCGCTGACGCGGGGAAGCTCCGGCGACCGCCCACCCACGTCTCCGCCACGGCCGGCCACCCCACCGCGAGGGCCCCGTCGAGCGAGGTGGCGGAGGTCAGTACGAAGTCCGCCGGGCTCCCGACGGCGAGCTGTCCGAGCCCGGGCTCCCCGAGGATCGGGCCGGCGTTCCGGGTGTAGAGCTGGAAGGCCTCGATGGGCGCGAGCCGCTCGGACGCCGTGAGCCGACCGAAGTCCGACCGGGGCACCCGGTCTACGGCGGCCCGGATCCCGGTCCACGGGTCGAGCGGCTCGACCGGGGAGTCGCTGGCCCCTCCCAGGACCAATCCCCGGTCCCAGAGCGTACGGAACGCGTAGGTCCATCGGGCGCGGTCGGCTCCCAACCGGCGGACCAGCCAGCGGTCCGTCTCTACAAAGTGAGGCTCGACCACGAGGTTCGGCCTCTGCCGTTCCAGCCGCGGCCACAGGGACGGCGGCGTCAACGAGGCGTGCTCGATCCTGGGCGTTCCGGCCGTCGGGACGTTGTCGAGTACCGACAGCACGCGGGCCAGCGCCCGGTCCCCGATCGCATGGAGCGCCGGCGTGAGACCGACCTCGGCGGCGGACCGGAGACTCGCCTGGAGCTCCTCGTCGGTCCATATCGGGAAACCGGCATCCCCCGGTCGGTCTGCGTAGGGGGACTCGAGCCACGCCGTTCGCGTTCCGAACGCCCCGTCGGTGATGGCCTTCACTCCGGTAACACGCCAGCCAGCGTTCTCGGCAGGTCGCGGCAACCGGGAGAAGGCCCCGAGGTCCCGGAGGTCCAGGTAGAACCGGACCCGTACCGGGAGCTCCTGCGCCGCGATCTGAGCGACACCTTCCACCTCCGACGGCGAGGCCAGCACCGGACAGAGCGTGGTCAGGCCCAGGGCTGCCGCCTCGCGCAGCAGTCGCCGATAGGCGTCGAGATGCTGGCGGACCCAGACCCCCGCGGTCGTCGGGTCGCTGAGACGAGCCATGGCCGCATCGTACAGGAGACCGTTCAACCGGCCGTCGCGGGATCGGCCGAACGCCCCGCCGGGCGGGTCGGTGACCCCTTCCTCGATCCCGAGAGCCTGGAGTGCCACGGAGTTGAGCACCGCGGCGTGCATGCTCACCTGGAAGAGGATCAGCGGGCGGTCGACGAGAATCCGGTCCAGTTCCTCCCGAGTCGGGTCCTGGCCGTCGGGCCAGAGGGAGGAGTCCCAGCCCACCCCGACCAGCGGTCCGGGACCGGCCCGGTCCATGCCGGCCCTCACCCGGGCCCAGAGTTCCTCCCGCGAGCGAGTTCCCCGGAGGTCGACCCCCTCCCGCTCGAGCACCGTGTCCGTGAGATGCACATGGAGGTCGATCAGCCCCGGTATCACGAGTCGGCCCCGGAGGTCGACCACGTCGGCTCCGGTCCCTTTGGCCCGCCGGACCGCATCGTCCGGCCCGACGGCCCGGACCTCGCCGCCCTCGACCAGGAACGCCTCGGCGAAGCCCGTTCCGGTGAAGACCCGGCCGTTGACCCACGCCCGGTCGACCGGAGCGCTCACGCCGGGACCCAGCCCGGCCCCCGTTAAACCGCTCCCGGACCGGCGTTACACGTCGAGGTACCGGTAGAACTCGTACGGGTGCGGACGGAGGTTCAGCTGCAGCTGCTCCTCGTGCTTGAGCTCGCGGTACGCCTCGAGGAAGGAGTCGGAGAAGGCCGGCGCCAGGAAGGCGTGGTCGGAGGCGAGGCACTCGAGCGCCTCCCCGAGCGACCCGGGCAGCTCCCGGATCCCGAGCTCGCGACGCTTCTCCGGTGAGAGCTTGTAGATGTCCGTGTCCACCGGGTTGCCCGGGTCGATCTTTCGCCGGATCCCGTCGAGGCCGGCCAGCGCGAGCGCCGCCTCGACCAGGTAGATGTTGGCCGACGAGTCCGGGGTCCGGTACTCGAGCCGCTTCGCGGCCGGATGCCCCTTGAGATAGAAGGGAATCCGCACGTTGGCCGACCGGTTCGCCTTGCTGTAGGCGATGAAGACCGGGGCCTCGAAGCCGGGAACCAGGCGGCGGTAGGAGTTCGTGATCGGGTTCGTGATCGCGCAGAGCGCCCGGGCGTGCTCGAGCAGGCCGCCGATGTAGTACCGGCAGGTCTGGCTGATCTCCGCGTAGGGGTCGGCCGCGTCGTAGAAGACGTTCGTGCCCTTGCTCCAGAGCGATTGGTTGGTGTGGAGGCCGAGCCCGTTGTCGCCGTAGACCGGCTTCGGCATGAACGTGGCGATCTTGCCGTGTTGCCGCGCGACGTTCTTGATCACGAAGCGAACGTCCTGCACGTGGTCCGCGGACGGGATGAGTTCGTCGAACCGGATGTTGATCTCCGCCTGTCCGGCCGTGCCGACCTCGTGGTGGTGGGCGTCGACCTTGATGTGGAAATCGTCCACCAGGATGTTGCACATCTCGCTGCGGAGGTCCTGCAGCTGGTCCGAGGGAGCTCCCCGGTGGTACCCCTCCTTGAACCGGATGGACCCGTGGCCGTCCTGCTCCTGCCACGGCGCCTCCGAGCTGTCGATCAGGTAGCCGGCGCCGCTCCAGGCGTCCCGGACGGCATCCGCGGAGGGCAGCAGCCGGACCGCATCGAAGACGAAGAACTCGATCTCCGGCCCCCAGTACGAGCGGTCGTACCCGGCCGACTCGAGCACCTGGACCGTCCTTCGGGCGATGCCCCGGGGGTCCCGAGGATACGGCGCGCGGGTCCCGCCCATCAGGATGTCCGCGATGAACCGAACGCTACCGGTTCCCGCACCGCCCCAGGGCAGGGTAGCGAGCGTGCTCGGGTCCGGGAGCAGGACCATGTCGGATTCGTAGATCTCCTGAAAGCCACGAACCGAGGAGCCGTCGAGCTTGGGGATCCCGGTCACGAACGAGTCCGGCTCGAGCGCGTCCACCGGCAGGTGGAGGTGATTGAAACCGCCCAGAATATCCGTGTAGAAGATCTCGACCCACCGGATATTCCGGGCCTTGAGACCCGAGAGGATCTCCGCCGCCTTCGCCTCGCTGATGCCGGCCCTCGCGCTCTCGCCCGCCGTCTCGTCCGACATGCCGCCCTCGCCCCTCCGACCGCATCTCGCTACATCAACCCTGCGCCGACGGAATTGGACATTCATCCCAATCCACAAATATTCAATGGACATAGTCGAAAGCAATTGGTGTCCCATGGGTCAAACGTCCGCCGTGGACGACCTCGACCGCTCCCTGCTCCAGGAGCTCAACATCAACGCGCGCCGCAGCGACCGGGAGATCGCCCGCCGGCTCCGTGTGTCGCCGACGACGATCAGCCACCGGCTGGAGCGCCTGGAGAAGCTGGGGGTCGTCCGGGGCTACATCCCGCTCCTCGACGACGAGCTCCTCGGATGGGACCTCTGGGCGACGATCGGCATCCGGATCCTGAAAGGCAAGCTCCGCGAGGTCGAGGAACGGCTCGGCCGCGACCCCCGGGCCTATGCGATCTACGACGTGACCGGCGAGTTCGACGCCCTCATCATCGGACGATTCCGGGACCGACGAGACCTCGACCGGTTCGTGAAGCACACCCTCCAGGACCCGTATGTCGAGCGAACGAGCACCCAGGTGGTGCTGAACCGGGTCAAGGAGGACCGACGGGTCCCGCTCTCCTCCCGACCGGCCCCGGTGTAGACAGGCCCCGGAAACGCCTTTAAGGGAGCCCTCGGACTAACGGGTCGAGGGAGCGCATGGACTGGGGTCTGCAGAACCGGATGGCTCGGTTCGTCAAGCCGAGCACTGGTCACACCGTCATGCTGGCGGCCGACCACGGGTATTTCATGGGACCGACCCGACGCCTCGAGAATCCTCGGACGACGCTGGAACCGCTGCTCCCGTTCGCGGATGCGATCGCCGTCACCCGAGGGGTACTCCGGCGCTCGATCCCTGCGACCTCCGACGTTCCGGTCGTTCTGCGCGTGTCGGGGGGCGTCACGGTGCTCCAGGAGGACCTCAGCGACGAGGCGATCACCACCTCGATGGAGGAGGCGCTTCGGCTGAACGTCGCCGCGGTGGCGCTGTCGGTCTTCGTCGGCGCCCCGCACGAGCACCAGTCGCTCGTTTCTCTGGGCGAGCTGGTCGATGAGGGGGAGGCGATGGGCATGCCGGTGATGGCGATCACGGCGGTCGGCAAGGAGCTCGAGAAGCGGGACGCCCGGTATCTCTCCCTCGCCTGCCGGGTCTCCGCGGAGCTGGGCGCCCACCTGGTCAAGACCTACTACTGTGAGAACTTCGAGAAGGTCGTGGAGGGATGCCCCGTCCCGCTGGTCGTGGCGGGCGGCCCGAAGCTCGACTCGGACCGGGCCGTCCTCGACCTGTGCGAGGGGGCGATGGCCAAGGGCGCGATCGGGGTGGACATGGGACGCAACATCTGGCAATCCGACCACCCCGTGGCGATGATCCAGGCCATCCGTGCGATCGTGCACGAGAAGGCCACGGCTCGGGAGGCGCTGCAGATGCTCGAGCCGGGCCGGAAGGCCACTACCGCCCGGTCCGCGCCGGCCTAGCCGTCCGCCCCGAGCACTTGATATTCCCGGGCGATACCCAACCGGCGCGCGGGGATCGCCCAGCCTGGTCAAAGGCGCCAGATTCAGGGTCTGGTCTCGTAGGAGTTCGTGGGTTCAAATCCCTCTCCCCGCACCTCAAACGACTTTGGGAGGTACTGCGTCGGGCCCGTCGGCGGCTGCGAGGATCCGATACCCGATGGACACCGTACCCGGCACGGTCCGGCTGAGGCCGGTCGATTCGGTCGACGTCACGATCCTCGTCGACAACTCTCTCGACCTCTTCCTGCCAAACGAGGCCCACGCTACCCGCCCCCCGGTCCCCGGGGATTGGACGGCAGGCCCCCACCTACGGGCCGAGCACGGGTTCTCCGCCCTCGTCACGATCCGCGCGAACGGTGCGGAGACGCGGATCCTCTACGACGCGGGACTCTCGAGCGATGCCCTCTCCCACAACCTCGAGGTCCTCGGCCCCTCGCTCCGGGCCGTCGCGTCGATCGTCCTCTCCCACGGACATGGCGACCATCACGGCGGGTTGGAAGGCCTGTTGCGTACGGTCGGGAGGAAGCGCCTTCCACTGATCCTTCACCCCGACGCGTGGCGGACGCGGAAGCTCGTCTTCCCCACCGGCGCGGAGGTCAACCTGCCGCCCCCCGACCGGTCGATGCTGGCCGCGGCGGACGTCGACCTCCGGGAGCGGGAAGGGCCCACCTACCTGTTCGGCGAGACGGCCTTGGTGTCGGGACGGGTCGAGCGCGTGACCGCGTTCGAGAAGGGCTTCCCGATCCAGTGGGCCCGGGGCGCGAGCGGCTGGGAGCCTGACCCGATGGTCTGGGATGACCAGTACCTGGCCTGCGACGTGAGGGGAAAAGGACTCGTCGTGGTCTCGGGCTGCGGCCACGCCGGCATGATCAACATCCTGCGGAGCGCCCAACGATCGACCGGCGTCGACCGGGTTCATGCCGCCCTGGGGGGATTCCATCTCACGGGACCGCTCTTCGAGCCGGTGATCGCGCCCACGGTCGCCGAGCTGGAGAGGCTCCACCCGGACGTCCTCGTGCCCGGCCACTGTACCGGCTGGAAGGCGCGCCAGGAGCTCGCGCGCCGGTTTCCCGCGGCCTACCTCGAGTCGAGCGTGGGCACCCGGTTTCACTTCGCGTAGCACCGGCTCCCGACCCGGAGGCCCCAGCTCCGGGTGGACCGTTGGGCGCCGGACTCCGAACCCTCGACGACGCGCTTCCCCCGCACACCAACGGGAACCGTCGGCGCTCGTAGAGCCGGCGGCACCGCCGAGCCGTCGAACGACTAGGTCGAGCCTTTCCCGCCGGCGCCGAGCGCAGCGATCTGCGCCCTCGCGGCCTGCGCGATGTCCGCGCCGGTGTTGGCGTGGCCGTTGATCCCCCAGCCCCCCTCCGGAGACTCGGTGATCAGCACCCAGGTCCGTTGACTGAGCGTCGGGTCGTGCGCAGCCGCTGCCACGATCTGGGTGAGCTCGCTCACGACCCCGAGCTGCTTGTCCCGGTCGAGGACCCCCACCGGGGTGAGGACCTGTACGCGGACGTAGTTGCTGTCGCCGTCCACGTTCGAGATGGCACCCGCGGGTAGCTCGTGCACGAAGGCCGCGGTGTTCTTCTGGAACAACGGGAGGCGGGGAACCTTCTCCCACTTCATCACCGCCGCCGCGAGGTCGCGGGCCACGGCATGCGGGTCGGCAAAGGTACCTGTTGCACAGTAGACATCGATCATCGGCATGGTGAACCCGGCGGCGACGATTATGACGCGCGTCATATAGTTGGTGGTCCTTCCCTGCCGCGCTCCACTTCGGAGCCGGTTCTCATGCCGACACGATCCTCAGGGCGCGGTGCGGGGCGTGGTCGGATGGTCGAGAGCGCGGCGGTCCTCCTGGGTGCCCACGGGGTGACGGCGACCTCCTTTTCCGAGGTCCTCGCCCACAGTGGGGCCCCGCGCGGCTCGATCTACTACTATTTTCCCGGTGGGAAGGCCCAGCTCGTACGGGACTCGGTGGAATGGACCGCCGACCAGGTGCTCTCCTACCAGCGGGCGTGTCCCTCTCGTACGCCGGCGGGAGCCCTCACCCACTTCGTGGACTTCTTTCGGCGGTCGGTCGTCTCCTCGCACTGCCGGGCCGGGTGCCCGATCGCCGCGGTGGCGATCGGCAGCCTCTCCCCGGAGGTCGCTCTGCAATCGGCGGTGCGGGCTGGCTTCCGTTCCTGGACCGATCTCTTGACGTCCCAGCTCGTCGACCGGGGACTTCGGCGTCCCCGGGCCCGCGCGCTGGCGACCGTCACGGTGTCGGCGGTGGAGGGAGCCCTGATCCTCTGCCGGGCCGAGGGCCGGGTCGCGCCCCTGGACGCGGTGCGACGGCATCTGCGTCAGGCCGCGACGTAGCGGCCGGGCGACGGGGCACCGCAGACTATACGCTTCGGACGGGATGCCGCGCCGGTGGCGAGCTTCGACTGGATCACGTGGGCCGCCCTGGTCGGCACCTGGGTGCTGGTTGTCGGCACCCTGGCCTTCGCCTACTGGCAGCTCCGGCAGACCCAGCGGCTACACTCCGCGTCGACGCTGCTCGACCTTCGGGAGCGCTTCTTCAGCCCGCGTCTCCGGCAGGCCCGGCGGGAGCTGAGCAGCTGGCTCCTCCGACCCGACCGCGGGGAGGAGCCGGACAACTGGGAGGTGGGGCTGTTCTTCCAGCTGATCGGGTCCCTGACCCATACCGGTGCCCTCGATGAGCGCCTCGTCTGGAGCGCCTTTGGCACCTGGATCACCGGCTACTTCGTCTTGATCACGGAGCCGGCCGACCTGCTCGGGAAGTGGAGGTCGGAGAGCCACGACCCGCTCATCTTCGCAGAATTCGAATGGCTGGCGAAGCGGATGATGGAGCTCGACCAGCGGGCCAGCGGCGGTCCCCGCCACGTGCGGACCCCGTTGGCCGACGCGCGTGCCATCCTGGAGAGCGAGGCGCGGCTCCCCCTGGACGCGGGCTCGACGGGCGCCCTCGGCTAGGACCGGGTGTTCCGGGCCGTACACCAGGGACAGTGGATTCGGTCCGACGTGGCCGCGTAAAGCCGGACGTCGCCGGCTCCGTGCCGGAAGCAGGCGTAGAGGTAGGAGTACCGGCGGCCGGCCTTGCGCGGGTACCTCCGCCAGTACAGGAGCCGGATCGCTGACGGGCGGCCCTCCAGGGCCCGCTCCGTCGGCAGACCGAGCTCCGGCCCATGCCGGGTGGCCGCCCGAAGGTCCCGGAGACTGACCCGCTCCGGCCGGAACAACCGGGACTGGAGGAACCGACGCGCGGCGGCCGGCGAAGGGCGCCGGGCATTCCCGAGCAGTACCGCCGTGGAGACCGTGCCGGCCGGACAGGCGTAGACCCAACCGATCCGGCGACGGGGCGTCGAGAGGAGATGGGGTCGCGTACGCGCCGTACAGTGGTAGAGACACCGGCCGGAGGCGGCGGGTACGTAGAGCGACGCGGCCGGGCGGGAGGTCCTCATGCGGGAGTGGCTGGAGACAGCTGCCGGAGCCAATCGCTGTGAAAGAGGTCCTCCCACGCGCGTCGCGTTCGCGACACCCCTTCGGGGAAGCCGGTCAGCAGATGCTCGACGCGACCGTCCGACCACTCGAGGAACACCTGAGGGATCAGGTAATCGGGCGACCAATCCCCGTACCGCTCCACGAGGGCATCGGCCTCGCGTTCCTGGTCGCGGTCGTCGATGTCGAGCCGACGTACGGGCACCCCCAGACGCCGGCCGAGCTCCTGGGTCTTCACCTCGGAGAGCGGGACGCAGTGCGGGCACCAGTCCGCCAGCACGATCGTTAGCCGGGCCGGCCGCGCTCCTCGCCCGTCGCCGCTCACGGAGATGGATGAACGGCTCCCGGGATTTAGAGAGGGCGTGGCGCACGAGCCACCGCGGGCGAACCCGAGTTCCGGCGGACGCCCTGTCAAATAAGGGGAACGCGTCGGGCACGCCGGACGGTGATGGAGTGGCCGCTCGGAGAGTCAAGGGACAGCCGCAGCGCCACGCTCCGGCGCCCCGGGGCCGGCGGTCCGGCGACGCCGTACGGCACCCGCGTGCGCCGAGGCCGGTCGTCCCGGGGAGTCTCCCGCCCGGCGTCGCGGTATCGCCGGAGGCGCCGGACACGCCACATGGGCATCTCATCTGCCACCGGTGTGGCCGCATCGCCGAGCTCGAGCTCACCGAGCTCGACCGGCACTTGTTGACCGAGATCTCCGGTCGGCGTCCCCGCGAGTGGGAGGTGGACGGGGTCACGTTCTCCGTCACCGGGGAGTGTCCCCGATGCCGAGAAGGCAAGCGCTAACGCCGCCGGGCGGGCACCGTCGCGACGACCACGCGGATGATCGGTTTCTTCACGGCGCCCCGAATCTGCCTCGGACCGGGGAGCATCGAACAGCTGAGTTCGCTCGGGGCGCGTCGAACGCTGCTCGTCGTCGACCCGACCGTCGCGGAGCGCGGAGGCGACCGACGGGTCCGAGAGGAGCTGCTCAAGGAGGGGGGCGAGGTTGAGTCCGTCCGTCACGTACGGATCGCTCCGACCCTCGACTCCCTGGAGGACGGCGCTCGGCTCGCCTCCGACTTTGGGCCGGACTGGATCGTCGCGGTCGGCGGCGGCAGCACGCTCGACACCTCGAAGGGGATCTGGTGCCGGTATGCCCGCCCGGATCTCGACCTGCCCCACCTGACCCCGCTGTCCGAGCTCCGCCTCCGGGACCGGGCGCGCCTCGTCGGCATCCCCACGACCAGCGGCAGCGGCAGCGAGGTATCGTGGACCGCCCACTTCTGGGAGGCGAACGGACATCCGGTCGAACTCGCCTCGCGGGAGCTGGTCCCGGACTGGGCGCTGCTGGACCCGACCCTCCCGGCGACCATGCCTCCGCCGGTGACCGTGGACTCCGGGCTCGACGCGCTCGCCCACGCCCTCGAAGCGTTGGGCTCGTCCTGGTCCACGCCGATGACCGATGGACTGGCTCGGGAGGCCGTCCACACCCTCGGGGCCCGGCTGCCGGAGGTCCTGGAGCATCCGGACGATCTCGAGCTCCGGGGCCGGATCCACTACGCGGCGACCATGGCCGGCCTGTCGGCGTCCAACGCCCAGACGGGTCTCGTGCATGCCCTCGCCCACGCGCTGGGCGGCCGCGTTCCGCTCTCGCATGGTCGGCTGGTCGCGGTGCTGTTGCCCCACGTCCTCGAGTTCAACTTCCCGGCGGCTCGCGACGCCTACGGCTCCCTGGCTCCGCTCGTCGGCCCCGCCACCGTCCAGCGTGCCCCGGCCTTCGCCGGCTGGTTCCGGCGCCTGAACGAGCGGCTGGGGGTGCCCCCCACGCTCGCCGCCGCCGGGGTGGATGTCGGGAGCCTGCGTGCCTCGATGGCCGACTGGCTACCGGACGTTCGTGCGTCGACTTCCTTCGGCGCGAACCCGCGGATCCCCTCCGCGGACGAGCTTACAACGCTCTGGAACCGGGCGGCCGGGTAGACTGCGACCCAGCTATAGAGGAGTATAGGGAGGGGGCTTGCCGGCTCAGGTCGGGGCCCGGGCCGTCATCGGTGTCGGTGCGGTGACGGGGCCGAGCGCCGCCTGGGCGGTGTGCTGGACGGTGTGGTTGATCGCGATCTCGGCGAGGTCGCTGGCGTAGAAAGCGCTCCGCTCCAGGCTCTCGAGGACGTAGGCCAGGGCGACCGCGAGCCGCCCCCGCTTCTTCGTGAGCTCCTTGAGGATGGTCTCCCGCTCCCGGGTGACCCGGGCGGCAGCGTCGAGCACGTCGTTCGCCTTGGGGATGTCCTCGTTCGAGAGACTGTCGATCGCTCCGGTGAGGCCGTCCGCGGCGGCATGGGCCAGCCGGTCCAGCTCGGCCAGAACGCTCGCCGGGATCGGCTCCTTCCCCAGGAGCGGCACGGTCTCGGCGATCCGGACCGCATGGTCGGCGATCCGCTCGAGCACCCGGGAGGCGAGGAGATAGGTGGCGCACTCGGGCAGGGTGAGCCCGATCGAGCTCAGCACCCGGCCGTCGCGCAGCGCCGACGTGATCTGCTTCCCGATGAACCAGTGGAGACGGTCGACCTCCCAGTCGCGCTCGATGACGTCCCGCGCGATCGACAGGTCCCGGGCGTGGAACGCCGCCATGGCGTCGACCTGCATCGCACGGACCATCTGGTACATGCGCCGAATCACCGAGGCGATCGGGAGCGGGTTCGGGCCGATGACGTCCTGCAGGACGACCCCGTCCGCCGTTTCCTCGAGGATCTCGGGGCCGATCATCCGCTGCGCGAAGTTCCGGACGATCTCGCGGGTGCGCGCGTTCATCCGGCCCTCGGTGCGGATCTCGAGCAGCGGCGCGCCGGCGATGTATTCCGCCACCAGCAGCCGGAACAGATGCTCCGGATCCATGTCGTTCGACACCCCGAGCTGCCGTCGGGGGGTCTCCCCGGGGACGCCGCTCTCGGCCCGTACCGTCAGCGACCCGTCCGGAGCGCCGTGGAAGAGCAGGACATCGCCGGAGCCCAGTCCGCGTCCGACCACCCACGCCTTCGGCAGCGACACGATGAACGTCGAGCCACCGGTCTTCTGGATCCTCCGGGCCTCGCCCCCATCTGCGGTACGCATCGGTAGGCCGCGCGACCAGTCCTGAGTCTATATAGATACTGGTTCGACGCCATCCTTCGATGGTTTTCGGCCCCGGTTTCCGAGGGCCGACCCCCGCCGGGCCCCTCGCGGGGCTTCGAGGCGGTGCGTCTCAAATAGCCCCTCTTCGTCGCCGAGCCGCTCTCTCATGGAACCCGACCGGCCGACCGCTTTCCGTTTCGAGGGTCGAGCGCAGGCCGCCGATGCCGGGGAGACGCTGCTCCAGCACCTGTCGCGTCGGGGCCTCCCGATCCTGCAGCGCTCGATCCGGTATCATCGGCCTCGTGCGCCGCTGTGCGGCATCGGCCACTGCACGAGCTGCCTCGTGCGAGTGAACGGCCAACCGAACGTTCGAGCCTGCCGGTACGTTCCCTCCCCGGCCGACTCGGTCACGCTGTCGAACGGGTGGCCCTCGACCCGGTACGACCTGATGGGCCTGCTGGACCTCGTCTTTCCGCGGGGGCTCGACACCCTCCACGGCTTTCGGCGGCCCGCGTGGGCGACTCCGTGGTATCAACGGGTGGTTCGCCGTCTCGCCGGGTACGGGCCGATCGCCCCGGACTCGCCGCCGACGGTCCCTTCACCGGTCCCGGCCGTGGAGCTCGACACGCTGGTACTGGGCGCGGGTCCGGCGGGTCGGCAGGCCTGTACGCGCCTCCAGGAGGCGGGTCGGGCCGTCGCGATCCTGGACCGGGGTCCGATCCCGGCCCCGCCGCCGGGGGTGACGCTCTTTCCCCGGACCACGGCGGTGTTCCTGCCCCCGCCGCGCTCCGGCGCCGGGCGGCCGTTCGAGATGGTGACGCTGGAGGAGCCGGACCATGGTCGACTGGTGCGCGCCACCACCGTGATCGCGGCCACCGGCGCGTACGACGCGTCGTTACTGTTCGCGGGCAACGACCGTCCCGGGGTCATGACCGCCGAGGCGGCCCTGGCGATGGCCCCCGGCGATCGGTCGCCGCCGTTCCGACGCGCTCTCCTGGTGGGCGGGGGGGCGCGGGCCGCCGAGATGCTCGACCGCTTCGGCGTCCACACGGAAGCGGTCGTCGCGCCGGGAGCGATCTCCCCCGAAGTGACGCGTCGGGCCTCCGAGCTCTCGATCCCGCTCTACCCGCGAACCCTGGTGATCGAGGCGACCGGACGGAGCCGGATTCGACGCGTCCGTCTCCGGGCCCGCGGGGGCGGTGCGGAGTTCTCTGTCTCGGTCGATGCCGTTGTCCTCGCGCACCGGCGGCTCCCGCACAACCAGCTGCTGTTCCAGTCCGGCGCCCAGATGCAGTGGCGAGGGACTGCCGGGGGGTACTTTCCGGTCCTCGGACCCGGGAGTCAGACCTCGGTACCCGGTCTGTACGCGGTCGGAGAGGTGGCCGGCTTCGCGGACGGCGTCGCGGCCGAGGCCAGCGCCTTCGCCGCTGCGGATGCGATCCTCGGGAGATCCGTGCCTCCGCCGGTCGAGCGGGCGCCGGACGGGCCGCACGAGCTCGAGGGATACTATCGGGAGCTGCTGACGATTCCGACCGGCTGGCAGAAGCAGGTGCTCTGCCCCTGCGAGGACGTCCTCGTCCGCGAAGTACGGGAGGCCGTGGCCCACGGATACCGGGGCCTGGAGGTGATCAAGCGGTACACGGGCCTGGGAACCGGTCTCTGCCAGGGCCGGTACTGTCTCCCGGACGGGCTCCTCCTGCTGTCGATCCTGGAGGGACGGCCGCCGCCGGAGGTCGGATACATCCGACAGCGGCCGCCGGTGATCCCCACGCCGCTCGGCGCCCTGGCCGGACTGCCGGTACCGGCGTCGGAGGGCGGATGAGCGGCCCCTCGCGGTCGCCGCGGCGTGTGGTGATCATCGGGGCCGGCATCGTCGGCCTGTTCACGGCCTACCATCTCGCCCGGGCCGGGGCCGGACCGATCACGGTGGTCGACCGGGGCTGGCTCTCCAACGGTTCCTCGGGACGCAACGGGGGCGGGGTCCGCCAGCAATGGGAGACCCGGGCGACGGTGCGCCTCGCCCGGGAATCCGTCGACGCCTATCGACGGTTCGGCCGGGACTTCGGCTACAACGTCTGGTTCCGGCAGGGCGG